>JAYSYE010000354.1:0-40350 GCA_043716635.1 Deltaproteobacteria bacterium
CTCGGACCGAAGCGCCGCCGTCGGGTGGAGCGGGACCCTCGAGGGTCATGTTTGCCACGCCGCGCGCACGCTAGCTGTCGGACGCCTTGCGGCGGCGCCGCGACGATGCGGGTGAGCCGGCGCCGGCGCTAGAGGGGCCGGGATGTACACCCGGGCCCGCGATCGCACGCATCCGACCGGGTGCCGCCGGCAAGGCCCGGCTCGCGGCGCTCGCCGTCGTGCCACCCGTGAGCCGGGGCGGAGTCGCGGCGCCGGCAGCGGCACGCGCGCGGGAGCCGCCCACCTTCGTCCCGTCCAGGTTGAAGCCGCCGACCGATTCCTCCAGCTCGAACGCGAGCGCGTGCAGTCGCTCCGCCTGCACGACCGACTCCTCGGAGCCGTGAAGCGCGTCGCCAGCCAGCCCGCGGACCGCATCCATGTTGCGGGCGATCTCGTCAGAAACGACCGCCTGCTCGTGCACGGCCGTCGCCGTGTCTTTCACCACCGTGATCAGCTCCCCGAGGCCTGTCAGCGTGCCCGTCACGAGCGCGGATCCGCTCATGACCTCGCGCGTGCCCACCTCCATCGAGCTGATCGCGGCCGCGGTCTGCTCCTTCACCGTCTGGATCAACGTCTCGATGTCCTTCGCCGACTGGCCCACGCGCCGCGCCAGCGAGGACACCTCGTCGGCGACGACCGCGAAGCCGCGACCCTGCTCGCCGGCATGCGCGGCCTCGATCGACGCGTTCAGCGCCAGCATCGACGTCTGCTCGCTGATCTGCCGGATCACCTCGACGATGTTGCCGATGCGCTTGCTGCTCTCTCCGAGCTCTCGCATCTTCGCGCCGGCGTCGTCGACGGCCACGCGGATCTGCTCCATCCGCATCACGGCCGACGTGACCGCCGTGCTCGACTGCTCCGCGACGCTGGTGGCCTGCGCCGCGTTGCCCGCGACCTGCTGGATCGAGGCGGACAGCTCCGTGACGGCCGTGGTCGAGCTCTCCACCTTCAGCGTCTGATCGCGCAAGCCCGACAGCATCTGGCGCGACGCCGCGCTGATCTCTGCGCTCGAGGCCCCGACCTGGAACGCCGCCGACTGCACTCCGCTCGCGAGCGCGTGCACGCGCGCGAACACCTGGTTGATGTTGTTCGCGAGGTCGGACGTCTCGTCGTTCGACGACACCACGATCCGCTGCGTGAGATCCGTGTCGCCTGCGAGCAGGGCGCGCGACTGCCGCACCATCTGCTTCATCGGCCGCGTCACCCACAGCCCCAGCAAGAACGCGATCCCGAGCGATGCGCCGAGGCCGACGAGGATCTCGAGCCACGGCAGCCGCGCGCCCGGATCGACGAGCTGCGCGCGACTGCGCGTGATGACGACCTTGCCGAGCACAGCCGGATCGCCGCGCGAGTAGCCCTCGAGATCCTCGCTGTAGAAGTCGAAGTCCCCAACCTGGGTGCGCGCCACATCGCGCACGTCGTCGCCGATGGCCACGCGAACCACCTGCTCGGGTTGCAGCGCACGTGCGAGGTCGCCTGGGTCACCTGGCCACGCGGTCGCGAGCACGCTCGTACCCGAGAGCAGCGATGGCCGCATGCGCAGGACGTCGTCGTCATCGCTCTGCTCGGCGTACTCGGCGTAGTAGCGCTGGAGCTTCACGCCGAGGACCACGCCCCCCACGACGCGCTCGGTGCCGGGGGCGCGGATCGGCAGCGCGCTCACCTGGTACGGCACGCCGGCCACGAGCTGGATGCGGTGCGCGAACACGCTGCCCGCTCGCACGCGCTGGACGGCGGCGAGCTCGAGGAGCTCCGCCTGCGTCAGCGGGCTCTTGTCCGGCGTCCAGACGAGCCGGCCCGTCGCGGTGAACAGCGCGAACAGATCTGGCCGCAGCCCGTGGTTCGAGCTCAGCGAGTCGTACGCGAGCTTCGCGACGGCGGGCGCGGGATCGACGGCGGGTGGCACGGCCGCCATCGCCTCGCGGACCTCGGTGTCGTTCGCGATCATCTCGGCGGTGCCTGTCATCCCCTGGCCCACCTTCTCGACGTAGCCGTTCAGCCGGCGCAGGTGGCTCGCGAGGTAGTTGCCGCGCGACTTGAGCCGCGTCTGGCGCTTCACCACGTAGGTGCCACCGATGATCAGGAGCCCGGCCAGCGTCAGACACCCGACGAGGAACTTCACGAACATCGGCACGCGAACGCGCTTGCGAGTCATGCGGACGGTCCGCGCTCGAGCGAGCGGGCGCCCGGCACCAGGGCGAGCACGCGCAACGCATCGACCGCGAAGATCGCAGCGGGGTCGAGCACGCGCACGCTCCCCGTGGGCGTCGACACGATGCCCGCGAGCAGGGCCGCTACCGCCGGCGGCAGGTTTCCCGGCGGCGGCTCGAGGGGCCCTTCGATCGTGCGCAGGTCCCGCAGCGCCTCGACGAGGATGCCGATCGGCTGCCCCTCGTGCTGCGTCACGACGATGCGGGACGGGTCGAGGCCCGGACCCCGACCGCCCGCGGGCACCGCCGACAGCGAGCCGCCGAGGTGCTCGGTGCGGGGCATCCCGAGCAGGATCGCCAGATCGATCACCGGCACGATGTCGCCGCGCAGGCTGAACACGCCGGCCAGGCACGGCGGCGTGAGCACCACGCGCGTGATCGGCTGGATCGGCAGCGTCTCCCTCACATCCCCGATCGGCAGCGCGAGCTCTTGCCCGCGCAGCTCGAAGCACACGAGCTGCATCCGCCGCAGGGTACCCGATCTCGCCGGGCACGCGCGCGCCGGTTCACATCACGTCATTGCGCGAACGGGATCGCGGCACTGTCTCGAATGAAGACGCTGCACGTGGCCGGTCCTTCGCAGCGCGACGCCGGCTCCTTGCGGGTCGTCCGCACCTGCAGGAGGTCGCCCGTCAGCGCGGCCGGCAGCGTGGCGACGATCCGGTTCGCGTCGATCCGGCTCGTCGCCGTGCCCTGGGAGATTCCGTCCGAACCGACCGACCATGTGGCGACGGCCACGTGATTCGAGCTGAGCTCGAGCGAACCATACGTCAGCAGGGTGGCGAGGCGATTGGTGACGGTGAGGCGCCCGGCGGATCGGTCCACGGCCACCGCCAGGTCTGTCGCCTCGAGGTTGTCCACGGCGACCGTCCACGTGTCGGTCGGGTCGGCGATCGTCAGCAGCGAGGTGGTCCCGGGCGGCCGTGGTTCGGGCCGCTCGAGGCGAAGCCAGATCTGGTCGCATCCAGAACCGCTGATGTCGCGGTAGCTTCCGCCGTAGTCGACGATCTCCAGCGGGCGTCCGTCGAGGGTTGCCACGGCGTCGTCGCGCAGCTGCGGGCAGGCGGGACTGCTGATCCGGACCTCGAGCACGGCGTCGAGCTGTCCCGGGTCAGAGCTCGGGTCTGCGTTGGAAGCGTCGAGCTCCACGGTGGCATCCGACATCTGGGCGAGCGAGGTGGAGCCGTCGCCGATGCACGCGGACAGCGACAGGGCCGAGGCCAGCAGGAGCGTCACGTTGTTCATGCATCGAGGACGAGCAACCCGTGTGCCGCGCCGAAACACCGCCCCTGCGGCCGGAACACGACACCGGTGGGGCAGCTCGGTTTCGAGCCGTCAGCTTTCGCACGGCCCGACCGGTAGAAATCAGAATCAACGTTCTGGTTCCTGTCCAGGCCGGCCCCATGGTCCGGTCGCCCGCGCCGCCGGTCACCCGATGTTGAAGTCTTCCTTGGGGTAGCCGCTGCCACTGCCGTCCGTGAAGCGGGCGAGCGTGTAGCGCGAGAAGATCTCGTGGGGCGCGTCGCCGGTGAGCCACTCGGCGTAGAGCTTGCCCACGATCGGCGCCATCATGAAGCCGTGGCCGACGAAGCCGCACGCGAGGAAGAAGTCCGGATGGCCCGGCGCCGCGCCGAGGATCGGGTTGCCGTCCGGCGATTGGTCGTACGGGCCGGCCCACTGGCGGAGGATCTTCACGTCGCCCAGCACCGGCATCAGGCGCACGAGCCGGCGTGCGTAGGTGGCGAGGAACTGGAGCGTGGAGCCCATCGAGTACGTCGAGTCGTGGCCGGGGAGCGTCACCCCGCCGACGATCTCGCCACGCATCGACTGACTGCAGTAGAGCCCGCTCGACAGCTCCGACACCATCGGGCGCAGGAACGGCTTCAGCGGCTCGGACGAGCAGATCTCGTGGCGAATGGGATGCGTCGGGACGTCGATGCCGAGGTGGGCGGCGAGCTTCGGCGACCACGAGCCGGTCGCGTTGATCACCCGCCGCGCGCGAATCGAGCCGCGGCTGGCCGTCGCGACCGTGTAGCCGCCGCCGGCCTCGGAGGTGAGCCCCGTGACGGCCGTGTGGGTGAAGATCTTCACCCCGCGCGTCGCGGCCTGGCGCGCGTAGCCCCACAGGAACGGCCACGGAAACAGGATGCCGTCCGTCGGGTTGTAGGCAGCGCCGACGATGCCGGCGAGCGCGAGCTCGGGCACGATTTCCTGGGCCGCGTCGGGGCCGAGCATCCGCGTCGCGACGCCACAGCGGTTCTGCAGATCGATGTTCTTCTCGAGGCGCGCGACCTCCTTCGCCGAGCGCGCGAGAAACAGGTAGCCGCCCTGGCGGAACCACACGTTGACGCCGACATCGACGGCGAAGCGTCGGCACAACGCGACCGACTCCTGCATGAGGCGGATGTTCACCTCGGTGGCCCACTGCTGCCGCACGCCGCCGCCGTTGCGTCCCGAGGCGCCCTCGGCGAGGTAGCCCCGCTCGAGGACGACCACGTCGGTGAGCCCGCGTTTGGCGAGGTAGTACGCGATCGCGAGCCCGACCACGCCGCCGCCGACGATCACGATCTCGGCGCGCTCGGGCAGGGCGCCGCTGGCCTCGAGTGCCGGGTCGACGCGCGTCTCGGCGTCGATCTCGTCATCGATCGCGGCGTGCATCAGGGTCCGTCCTCGAGCTCACGGGCGGGGTCGCCGGCATCATCGCGCGCATCGTCGCCGGCATCATCGTCGAACCGGTGGGCACCCGGGTCGCGCGCGAGCAGGCGCAGCGGCGTCGGCGCCAGCGGGGGCCGCGACGTGAACGGCTTGATCGTCGAGGGGTCGGCGCCCGTCAGCCGGGCCAGCTCCGTCGCCACCGCGGCGAGGCATTCCTTGCCCTGACACGGCCCGGTGCCGAAGCCCGTGTAGCGCTTCACCTCCTCGATATCGCGGTACCCGAGCTCGACGCTGTGGGCGAGGTCCGCGAGGGTCATGTCCTCGCAGCGACACAGGACGATTTTGCCGGCCATGGGACTAGCCTAGCTGCTCGCCAGGACGTTGGCGGCCACGCGCGCGCCATCGATGGCGGAGGCGGCCGGCCCGCGATAGCCCGTGACATCGCCGCACGCCCACACGCCGGGCACCGACGTGCGACCGCTCGCATCGACGACGATCTTGAAGCCACCGGCCGCGGGATCGAGCACGACCTCGCAGCCCTGCTGGCGTGCGCCCTCCGAGGCGGGAGCGGGCAGTGCTGCGACTGCCACCACGTCGCACTCGACCTTGCCTGCCGCCGTGTCGACCGCCTTCACCCAGCCGCGCCCGCGCGTCCCGCTCACGGCGGACTGCGCGACCCGCGCGACCTCGGCGCCGGCTGCCGTCAGGGCGGCGGCGAGCACCGCGGCATCGGTCGCCATCGCCGGCGCCTCGACGAGACAGATCTTGTCGCCCGCCAGGATGCCGTGGTCGATCAGCAGCCGCCCCACGCCGCGCGCGGCGAGGATGCCGGGGCGATCGTTGTCGGGGAAGGGCAGGTTCATCGGATAGCCGCCGGTGGCCCACACCCAGGACCGTGCATACACGCGGTGGAGCCGATCCGGCGCCGCGACGGCGAGCACGCCCGTCTCGCCCGGCCCGCCGTCCTCGCCGAAGAATCCGATCGCCGTGGCCCGCGCGAGCACCGTGACGCCCGTCGCGAGCGCGGCGTCCCACGCGGCCGTGGCCGCCTCGCGACCCGTGCGAGGATCGGCGCGCAGGCTGCCGCCGGGGTGCAGCTGATCGTCGCAGATCACGACGCTGCGGCCCGCTCGGGCGAGCGCCGTGGCGGCGGCGAGGCCCGCGGGGCCGCCTCCGATCACGCACGCGTCGACGCGGTGGATCGCGACCGCGGGTAGCCCCGGCGTCGCCTGCGTCGGCAGCTTGCCGAGGCCCGACAGCTGGCGCACGACCTTGTTCGCGAGCTGGTTCAGGACCGAGTTGCCGGTCATCAGCGTGTGATGATCCATGCCGCGCCGAAACAGGAAGTCGACCGCGCCGAGGAGATCGATCTCGGCCGACGGGAACGCGTTCTGGGGGACGACCTGGGCACCGGCGTGACACGGGGTGACGCACGCGCGCTGGTTGGGGATGCCGTCGATGCGCACGAGGCAGCCGCTGCAGTGGCCCTCGAAGCAGAAGTACGTGCGCGGGCGATGATACTTCAGCGAGCGCGAGAGCACCCGCTCGTCGCTCGCGAGCGAGGCTGCGGCGAGACTCTCGCCGGTGTACGCGCGCACCGGTGCGTCCGCGATGCGCACCTCGATGGGCTCACCGCGAGCGTCGTCGTGTCCCGCGAGCCGTCGCGCCACATCGTTGAAGTACCACGCGCCACCGAACCTAGAAAGATCGCCACTTCATTGCGAACGCGGAGATCCGTGCGTTACCGTTCGCGCTCGAAAGGATAGGGGACCTGATGGCGACTCCAACGAGGCCGTGCCCGTACTGCGGCGCTGCGGTGTTGATGAATGCGGCTGCGTGCGGAACGTGCGGCCGCCCGATGCCACCGATGCAGGCGGGGGCGCCTGGCGGAGCCGCGCCAGCCAAGACCATGTTCGGCTATGCCGCTCCGGTGGTGGCAGGTCGTCCAGGTCAGCCAGGTCAGCCGATGCCGGGGCAGCCGGGGCAGGGCTTCGCGCCGCCTCAGCCGCAGGGCTTCGGGGGCCAGCCGGGTCAACGCCCGACCGGGCAGACCGGCAATCCGTACGCGCAGCAGCCGGGCCAGGCCCAGCCGTACGGTCAGCCCCATCCGCAAGGCGGGGCGCCGCAGCCGTACGGCCAGCAGCCGGGCGCGCCGCAGCCGTACGGGCAGCCGCAGGCGAACCCGTACGGGCAGCCGCAGGGCCAGCCGCAGGCGAACCCGTACGGGCAGCCGCAGGGTCAGCCGCAGGCGAACCCCTATGGGCAGCCGCAGGCGCCGAACCCGTATGGTGCTCAGCCGGCCGCCGCGAATCCATATGGTGCGCAGCCGCAGGCCGCAAATCCGTACGGCGCGCCGCCCGCTGCCGCGAGCCCGTATGGCGCGCAGCCGCAGGCCGCGAATCCGTACGGCGCGCCGCCGCAGTCCGCGAACCCGGGCTACCCGCAGGCGAGCCCGTACCCGCAGGCCACCGCGAATCCCTACGAGGCGAACGCGCCGGGCCCGGTCGATGATCTGGCGCGCAAGATTCCGCAGTCGGCGCCGGGCACGATCTTCGGGATCCCCGTGGCCCGCCTGCGCGACACGGCGCTGCAGCGCAAGATGCTGCTGTTCGCCGGCATCGCGCTGCTCGTGTCGATCGTCATTCCCTACACGCTCAAGCCGCTCATGTTCGGGTGGTCGGAGGTCGCGCCGGGCATCGGCATGCCCAAGTTCCAGACGCTGATCTGGCCGATCATCGCCGGTGCGTCGTACCTGCTCCTCACGGCCGCCCCGCCGGACCTGCGCGCGAAGGTGCCGCCGGCCGTCCTGCAATGGATCCCGTTCGGCGTCTCCTACATCGGCACGTTCATCACCGGGCTGGGCGTCGGCGTGATGGCGTACTTCATGGCGCTCGGCGGCTCGTCCGCCGGCATCGGCTCGTACTACGGCATCTACATCACGGCCAACAGCCTGCACATCATTGGCTACGCGCTGCTGATCTTCGGCTTGCTGGCCCGGATCGCGCGCCCCACGGATCAGATCGCGCGCATCATCATCGGCATCGGCGCCGGCACGCAGGTGCTGTCGCTGCTCGACGGCTTCCACCTGCTCCACTTCGGCGGTGGGTTCATCTTCATTCTCCACAATCTGCTGTTCTTCATCGTCATCGTGGTCAGCGTGGCGTGTCTGCTGTTCGTCGTGCCGCCGCAGAAGCTGCCGCCGGCGCTGCAGGCGGTCGATGCGCTCGGTCCGCTGTTCACCGCGATCCTGATCCTGTGGCTGCCCGTGCAGCAGGTACTCCTCGCGCTGGGGACCTTGATCCACGATCACGAGCCCGCCGCCGCGGTGCTGTTTCTCGCGCACGGTTTGCTGAATCTCTTCGCGTTCTTCGGCGTGCTGATGATGTCGGCGCCGGCGGCGTACGAAGAGGCGATGCGCATGTTCGGCAAGGGCGGTGCGGGCACGCCGCCTCCGGGCGCCGGTGGCGGGCAGCTCCCGCCGGGTGGCTACGGCCAGCCGCAGCAGGGTGGCTACGGCCAGCCGCAGCAGGGCGGCTACGGTCAGCAGCCACAGCAGGGCGGCTACGGTCAGCAGCCGCAGCAGGGCGGCTACGGTCAGCAGCCCGGCGGCGGTGGCTATCCGCCGCAGGGTGGTGGTGGCCAGCAGGGCGGCGGGCAGCAGGGTGGCGGCTGGTAGCGAGCTGCCGCCCCCGTGGCAGCTGGCGCTGGCAGGCTTCCTGACCGCCAGCCCGCTCGCCTGACGACGCCAAGCCGCCCCATGGGCGGCTGTTTTCGTTATGCTCCTCGATATGACAGGCAAGCGATTCCCGATCGCGCTCGCGCTCGGTGTGGCGCTGGCCGCGGCGGCGGCAGCGGCGAGTTGCAGTGGCACCACCGCGAAGCGGCTCGGCGAGAGCTGCAATGCGTCGTCGCAATGCGACGACGGGCTCGTGTGTGATCTGAACGCGGCGCCGCACGTGTGCACGACCGGCGGCTCGCAACCGCCCGACGCGGCCATCCCTGCGACGGACGCCCCGGATCCGGTGGACGGCAGACCCGGCGTCGACGCGCGCCCCATCGATGCGCCGGTGGCTCCTGATGCCGCACCGGACGCAGCGCCCGACGCAGCGCCGGATGCGGCCCCCGACGCGGCGCCGGATGCGGCCCCCGACGCCACGCCCGACGCGGTCTGAACCCGTTCGCTCATGGCCAATCCCAGAGCCCTCGAGCTCAAGGTGGGCTTGCTCGTCCTTGTCGCCGGCGGGATCCTCGCCGGCTTCCTGTTCGTCCTCGGCAACTTCTCGCTGCGCTCGGGCTTCCAGATCGCGGTCGACTTCGACTACGTGGGCGCGCTGCAGCCCGGCGCGCCGATCAAGGTCTCCGGCATCAAGGTCGGCAAGGTGACCGACGTGGAGTTCGTCGGCGGCAAGCTCGAGGCGTCGACGAATCGCCGCGTCCAGGTCCGCGTCCACGCGTGGATCGAGGACCGCGCGCGCGACAGCATCCGCAGCGACGCCGAGTTCTTCATCAACACGGCGGGCGTGCTCGGCGAGCAGTACCTGGAGATCGTGCCCGGGCACGACTGGGATCACCCGGCAATCGCGCCGGGCGCCGTGCTCTACGATCCGCGCGCCGTGCACGACCCGCCGCGGACCGATCTCGTCGTCGCACGGCTCTACGAGGTGCTCGAGGGCGTCTCGAGCGTGCTCCGCGACGAGAAGACCGGCATCAAGACGCTGATCGCCAACGGCGCGAGCGCGGTGTCCGAGGTGAACACGTTGCTCGTCGAGAACCGCGCGCACATCGGCCAGCTGATCGTCGCCGGCACCGACCTCGCGACGGAGGCGCGGACCACGCTGACCAAGGTCAACGCGGGGCTCGGCGACGGCAAGCCCATCGCGACCGTGCTCTCCAGCGCGGACAGCACGCTGCGCGCGGCGACGACCACGCTGACCACGCTCACGCCGCCCGCGCACGCGCTGATGACGGATGCGACCCGCGCGACCGGGGTGGTCACGGCGGAGCGGGTGGACCGCGCGCTCGCGGCGGCCGATACCGCAGCAGCGGCGGCGGGCAAGGCGGGCACGCTCGTGACGAACGTCGACGGGATGGTCACGGACATCCGAGCGGGCAAGGGCACCGTCGGGGCGCTGCTCGCCCGCGACGAGCTCTACGCCGACATCCGCGAGCTCGTGCGCGATCTCAAGCGCAATCCGTGGAAGTTCCTGTGGAAGGAGTAGCAGTCGCGTGCTGCTCGCAGATGTCCGCACGACGCGTCGCATCGGCGCGGTGACCCTCGCGCTCCTCGCGGCCGCGGTCGGGTTCGCGGTGTTCGTGTGGGATCGGATCGAGTGGCGGCGGATGGTGCGCGTCCACGTGCTGATGTCCTCCGCGGGCGGGCTCCGCGAGGGGGCGCCGCTCGTGGTGGCGGGCCGCGAGATCGGGGCCATCGAGTCGATCGCGCTCGTGGGCACGCGCGACGGTGGCGTCGACATCACGGTGGCGCTGTCGGCGAAGGAGGCGGCGCGGGTGCCGCGCGGCGGGGAGCTCTTCGTCGCGTCGAAGGGGCCGCTGGGGGCGCGCTACCTCGAGGTCGGCGCGGCGCCGGCGCCGGCCACCGGGGCGAATGCAGCGGGCGCGACGCTGGCCGACGGTGACCGCATCGTGGGGCACGATCCGCCGAGCCTCGACCGCGTGCTGCAGCGGATGTGGGATGACCTGACGGTGGCCCGCGAGTTCGCGGCCGCGGTGCGTCCGGAGGCGGAGGCGCTGGTGGCGGCGGTGGCAGACCTCGCGGCGACGCTCGCCACGGTCGCGCCGGATGCGACGGCCACGCTCGCGCTGCGGGTGGAGCTGCTGCAGCTCGTCGCCGAGGCGGCGGCGGTGCGCGAGCGCGGGCTCGACGGCGATGCGGGCCTGGCGCGGATGGCAGACGTGCTCGCGCAGGCGACGCGAACGCTCGCGCTGGCGGAGCGAGTGCTCGGGACCCTGGCCGGGGAGGCCGACGCCCTCGCGGCGAATGCAGCGGCGGCGCGGGCGACCATCGCCGCCCGGTCGCCGCAGCTCGCGGCGGATCTCGACCAGACGATCGCGCGCGTGCAGGCCGCGCGGGCGGCGCTCGATCCGCTGCTCGCGAAGGTCGCCGAGCTCCGGGGTCGCTTCCAGCGCGGCGAGGGCTCGCTCGGCCGCCTGATGACCGACCCGGAGTTTCCCGAGGACGCGAAGGCGCTCGGCAAGATCCTCAAGCGCCACCCGTGGCGCGCGCTCGTGCCGTCGGGGAACTAGCGGTCGGGTCAGTTGCTGTTGTTGTTGCCGCCGCAGCCACCCTGCTGCGCCTGGTAACAGGTCCCGGAGCCCGTGAACTGGACCAGCTCCTCGACCTCGCGCGGGATCTCCGGATACCGGATGCACTTCGAGACGATGAAGACGGACAGGTCGTTGTCCACCGCGCGGTCGTTGGTGGCCGTGCCCTCGTCGTCGTTGTCCTTGAGATACACGATGAAGTCGCCGACCCCGTCGCCGTCGAGGTCGTGTGCCGTGCCGAGGCCCGTCGTGAGGAAGCCCGGCTCCACGGGGGCGGTTCCCCCGAGCAGCGCGGTATTCGACTGCTGCAGCGCGGGTGCCCACTGAGTGTACTGCGCGAGGACGATCGGGCGGGCGAGGGCCAGCCCGGCCTCGGCACAGAAGTTGGACCGCGTACCGGTGCGGGTGAGATCTGACGAGCGCGTGCTCGAGAGCTGCAGCTGCACGAGCACGGCCGCGCCGGCGAGCAGGGCCGCGATCAAGACGAGCGTGATGAGCATCGCGCTGCCGCGCTGCCCCGTCCTCATGGCGCGCTGCCCCGTCCTCATGGCGCGCTGTCCTCTCATGGCGCGCTGTCCTCTCATGGCGACACCCCTACATTGCGGAATTCGATCGTCGAGCGCAGCGTCCGCCGGCGATAGTTGTCATTGGCTCCCGCGGCCGCCCGGTCCTCGGCGGCCGGACGCAGGTACAGGAGCGCGTTCGCCGTATCGGGGTTCGCGGCCCGCGCGACGAGCGTGAACCGCACCGCGCGGATCGAACCAGCGACCGGAGGCCACGTCGCGATCGCCGTATCGCCCGCGACGTTGTAGCTCCACTCGTCGTCATTGCCGGTGACGCCGGTCTCCGTCAGCCCGTTCGCGGACGTATCGATCCCCACGGCGATCTGCATATCTTCCATGCCTTCGGAGAATGGTTCCGCGGCCAGCGCATCGCCAGCGTCGGGGTCGAACCAGAGCGCGTTTTGCCCGTCGAGTAGCGCGATCGAGAACACCGCATGCTGGGCTCGCACCACCATCGAGCCCGCGGCGTAGCCTCCGGCGGGGGGCGCATAACTAACGCACCCGAGCTGCAGCGTGAGCGTGTTCCCGGCCACCGCCTGGAGCTTGTAGAAATGCCCCTGCGCGAGGTTCGTGATCACCACGGAGTCGCCGGCGGCAAGTCCCGTCGCGTCCGCCACCGTCACGGTGGTGGTCGAGGCGAGCAGGACCGAGGTCGTCGCGGTGGCCACCCCTCCCGATGCGTAGATCACGTCGAGTGAATCCGGGCCCGTCGTGGAGTTCGTGACCGAGAGCGCGGAGGTGCTGCAGGTCGCGGCATCCGCGATCGCGAACGACGAGACGCCCGGGCTCGCCTGGCGGAGCACGTCCGCGATGAAGTCGGCCGGCACGCGGACGAGGCTCTCGGCGGCCGAGCTGTCGCGCTGCTCGCGGTAGGTGTTCGCGATCGACACCGCGACGGCGAGCAAGCCGATCGCCACGAACGAGAACATCACGAGCGAAACCATCAGCTCGACGAGCGTGAAGCCCCGCTGGGTCGCGCGCGCCAGGCCGGTCCGCGCGCTCACTGCAGGCTCCGGATGGTGCGCACCGTGACGCTCTGGGCCACTCCCCGGTCCGCCCAGCTCGTGGTCACGACCACGCTCGCGTTCGCCAGGCCGACCGTCACCACGGACGTTCGAGTGAACGGGCCTGGCGGGGCGGTGCCGCCGCGCTCGTTCAGGTTTGGCTCCACCGTGGACAGGGCGACCGCGGCACCGAGCGCGCGCAGTTGCTCGATCCGGTCCTGCGCGAGGACCGTGGCTTCCGTCGCTCGGCGGGAGTAATCGGACGCCCGGATCTCGGTCGTGACCAGGCTGAGGATTCCCACGATGGCCACGGCTGCGATCGTCATCGCGACCATGACCTCCACCATCGTGAAGCCGGCCGTTCGCCGTCGCACGTTACCAGCCCGCCCTCGCATAGGAGCCTCCCGTCGCACGGTAGACCAGCGTCCGCCAGGGCCCCCGGCCGTACGGATCCGCGAAGAAGACGGTACCGCCCGTCGATGACCCGTCCGGCTTGAAGTCGATGTTGAACGCGAGCGAGCTGTTCGTCGTGACCGCAGCTCCGCCCGTCGCGTACGGGGTCGTGCTCGCTGCGACCGCGACCACGTGGTTGTCGAAGATCGTGCTGGACATCAGCTGCCAGCAGTTGGTCGCGGGCGGGGCGCACGTGCCCGCGGGGGTCGTCAGCCCCGTGGCCGACCACTGCTGCATCTCGAATCCCGTCGGCGTCACCAGGCAGCGATGCCAGCGGCGCGTCGACACCGCGCGCATCTTGCAGACGTTGAAGAGACTCGCGAGCTGCTGCGCGGTGTTCTTCGAGTTCGCGCTGTACTTGGTGGTGGTCGGCATGAACGCGAAGCTGGCGACCACGGCGATGATCGCGAGCACCGCCATCAGCTCGACGAGCGTGAATCCGCGCTGAGGGCGCCGCGACCGGCTCATGATCCGTAGTTCTGCTTCTGGATCTTCTGATCCCAGCTGGCGGCGAAGAAGGTCGTGTTCGTGCCGCCCGAGTTGTCCATGTCGCACGTCCCGACGACCTGGTACCAGGGCCCTGCCATCGTCGCGCTGTTCGCCGGCGCCGTGAAGCCGGAGGGGACCGTCGGGACCCCGGTACCGGTCGTGACCACGTACGTGCAGCGGATCGCACTGTCCGTCGGAGCGATCCGCAGCGTGGTCCACGCGCCGGAGTAGCAAGAGGCCGCGAGCACGTCGACGCCCTTGGGGCTGGTCGTGGCCGGACACAGGGGCAGCGCCGAGTAGACGCCGTTGCCGGCCTCGCTCTTGTACTGCTCCTGCTTGAGCCCGATCTCGGCGAACATCGCGCGCACCTCGGGGTCGAACTTGCCGCGCCGTGATTCGCGCGTCCACGACGGGATGGCGACCGCCGCCAGCACGGCGATGATCGCCACGACGGTCATCAGCTCCAGCAGCGTGAAGCCTCGCTGGCCCTGGAGGCGCGACTGGCCCGGGTGTCGTCGGCGGGTGATCGCTGCGCTCGGCACGGCCCTCATTGTGTGCGCAACCACGCAAGGCGCGACAGGCGCGGCGCGGCGCCGCTATCCACGGACACCCCCACGGAGCTGGAGGCAGCGGCGAGCTGCTGCTGCTGCGCGCCCGAGGAGCTGTACACCACGCCCGCCGAGTTGACGAGCGACGCACCGCCGGCGCCCGTCGTGACCACGGTGACCGGGGCCACCCCGGTGAGATCCATCGTCGTCACGTGACCCGTGGCCGTGCCGGCGCCATAGCCCGAGGTGTTGGGGTCGCTGGAGTCGGTGCTGAGCAGCAGCTGCGTGCCCACGACCAGCGCCTGCGCGAACCCGTGGTCGCCCGCAATGCCGAGGGAGCTGAACGTGCGGTTCACGGCGAGCGTGCAGGTCGTGCAGGCCACGGCGGTCTCGTTCGTGGTGGCGCCCGTTCCGCTCAGCCGCGCGGCGATCAGGTACTGGACCGGCGTGGTCCACTGCGCACCGGCGGTCTGATCGGTGTAGCCGCCACTCGCGAACGCGGCGAACTGGGTCGTGCCGTCGCCGTAGATCGCCGGCGGGACTCCGATCGGGTGCCGGTTCGTGCTGAAGGAGAACAGCGGGGTCGACGGGCCGTTGCGGCTCGTGCCGTCGGCGGCCGAGACCCGCCACACATCACCATAGAGGTCGCCGAAGACGAAGTCCGTGAAGCCACCCTGGCCGCGCAGGTCCACGCCGACCGCGCCGCCGGGGATCCCGGTGGCCGCGACCGGTGCATCCGCCGCGACCCCGCGGGGGCTCGCGGTCGTCGAGCCCGTGGCCCCGACGCCGTTCGCGCCGTACAGGTATCCGAACGGGCTGGGCCACAGCGCCGCGCCGGTCTCCGCCTCGGCCGCGGTCACGAACACGCCAGGCCCGCCCAGTCCGCCATTGGCGGTCTGGATGACGGCGACGTTCTTGAGCTGGTTCCCGCTGAAGCGCGCCTGGCCCGCCGCGACCGTGAGCCCGGTGCCGAAGTCGGGGGAGCGGACGCCCGTCGTCCGCGTCGTGCGCTCCCACAGGATCACGGGCGATGCGGGATCGGTGACATCGACGGCGTACGTTGCGGGGGGGGCCGCCGCGGTCGCGAACCCGGTCTGGAAGAACAGGATCGTGCGCCAGGCACGCTTGCCCGTCGCCGGCGAGTTGAAGTCGCCGAACATGTCCACGACTCGGATCGAGCCATCGATGCGGGTCGTGTTGCTGGGAACCAGGGCCACCTGCGTCCGCGGCATGAACGCCCACAGCTCGACACCGAGCTTGGCGCTACAGATGCCACTGGCGCTGGGTGTCGTGCCGTTCTTCGTGACGCAGACCGCGTGCAGCATGCCGTCGGTGGCGCCGAAGTACGCCATCGTGGGCCGCGTCGGGACGCCGGCGTAGCCGCTCGGGGGGATCACGGCGACCGTCGAGCGATCCACCCCGCCCAGGCCACCGGCGGCCACGATCCGGAGGATCTGCTGGTAGTGGGCCGTGGTGGGCGAGAGCGAGGCGATCGACGTGAACAGGGGCCCGATGGCGGCCGCATGCGAATCGTCGATCGGGACCGGGGCCGGGCGGACCTGGATCCCGGTCGTGGGATCCGGGAGCGTCGTGACCGTGAACACGTTGCGGCAGGTGCCGGTCTTCGAGGTGCACCCCGACGGCGCGGCGGGCGGGATCTGGGCGGGGGCCCCGGCATCGAACAGCACGACGCCGGACGCGAATGAGCTTCCGGCGACCGCGATGGTGCTCGCGAGCCGCGCGCGCATGTGGCCCTGGATGTACGGAAACTTGAAGGCGCTGATGGAGGCGAGTGTCGTGATCTTGGGCCGGCTACCCGGGCTCTGGAACGAGCCTTGAACCACGTACGCGCTCGATCCGGTCGCAAACGTGATGCCGTTGGTGCCATCTCCGTACGCGACGACGGGCGCCGACCGCGACGTCTCCGGGCATGTGAACTGGCCCACGCCGTTGTCGCTCAGGCTGGTGTCGTAATGAATCTTCGTGCCGCCGGAGTTCGTGACGGTCTTGCCGATGACCGCGCCGTAGAGGTCGGAGCCACCCGTGATGGCGACGTCCGAGTCGGGCGCGTAGACCGCGAAGGCCGACGTGGTGCCGCCGGAGACCTTCACGACGGGACACGCGCCGCTCGCAGGGCACACAACCATGAAGACGAGGTCACTCGCCACCTGGGCCGGGTTCACCGTCGAGCCACCCGACAGGTCGAGCTGTCCGCCGTCGATGTAGACGAGCACCGGGGCGCTATCGACGACGAGGGACGCATTGCCGGCGAGGCTCAGCGACCTCATCACGTACGTGCCCGCGCTCAGGTGGATCGCGCCGCCCGACGTGCCCTTCACGTCGCGGTACGTCCCCGGCGCGAGCGTGACGGTGGAGCTCTCGTCGATTCCTGGCAGGCCGCCGTTGGGCAGGGGCGACGGCAGGATCACCGACGGCAGGGGGGTGTTGGTGGTCTGCGGGGAGGTCGTTCCCGTGACGGTGGCGGTGCCGGCGCTGGCCGTCGAGGAGGTGCCCGTCGACCCGTAGGTGATGTTGCCACCGACGGTCGTGCTCGACCCGTTCAGGTCGATCGAGCCCGAGCTCGTTCCGTTCGTCCCGAGGTTGCCACCCAAGAAAGCGTTCGGAGCTCCGTACGGTCCGTTATCCGAGTTGAAGCTATCGGTCGCGGCACCGCCGCTGAGCTTCACACCGTCCTTGCCGAACGCGGCGAAGTCGAAGCCCGGCACGCACGAAGCCGCGTGCGCGGAAGAGGCTCCGGAGATCACAGCGCAGCCCGCAATCAGAGCCGCCGCCAGCAACGGCCGCGTATTCGTCATCCTCGAATAGTAGGCCGTCGCGATGGCGTTGGGTACCAATCATCCCAATGGTTTGCGTCGCCACACGTCGGCTTCCGTGGGGCGATGTAGTCGCGCATGCCGAGCTCGTTCAGCTCTCCCGAGGTGTCAGCATCGGCGCTAGAACCCGGGGGTCTCGAGCGGGCCGCTCGACCGGCCGGCGAGGAACTGCTGCAGGATCGGATCGGGCGAGGCGCGCAGCTCGGCGGGCGTGCCGAGGGCGTGCACGGCGCCGCGGTAGAGGAACGCGACGCGGTCGGCGATCGCGAACACGGAGGTCAGGTCGTGCGAGACCACCACGCAGGTCACCCCGAGCGAGTCGGCGAGCTCGCGGATCAGGCGATCGATGCGGCGGGCGCTGATCGGGTCGAGCCCGGTCGTCGGCTCGTCGAACAGCACGACCTCGGGGGCGAGTGCGAGGGTGCGCGCGATCGCAGCGCGCTTCTTCATGCCGTCGGAGAGCTCTGCGGGATAGCGGTCGGCGTGCTCGGCCATGTAGACCTGCGCGAGCCGGGTGCGCGCCTCGACGAGCGCGGCCGCGTGGCTCATGCGCTGGTGCTTGCGCAGGGGCAGCGCGACGTTCTCCGCGAGCGTCATCGAATCGAACAGCGTGGCGCTCTGGAACACCATGCCGATGCGGCGCCGGATCGGCGAGAGGGCCGCCTCGTCGAGCTGGTCGATGCGGCGCCCATCGAAGTGGATCTCGCCCGCGTCGGCGCGCAGCAGCCCCACGAGCAGCTTGATGGTGACCGACTTGCCCACGCCCGACGTGCCGATCACGAACAGCACCTCGCCGCGCGCGACGGCGAGGTCCATCCCGATCAGCACGGCCTTGTCGCCGAACGTCTTGCCGACGCCGCGCCACTCGAGGAACGTCACAGGTCACCGCCGGTGAGGCCGAGCGCCGCCGCGGAGATGACGAAGTCGAGGATGATCACCGCGAACGAGCTGCCGATGACGGCGGCCGTCGTCGCCCAGCCGACCCCCTCGGAGCTGCCGCGCGCGCGCAACCCGCAGAAGCCCGCCACGATGGGGATCGCCGCGCCGAACGCGAGCGCCTTCACCACGAGCATCACCAGGTGCCGCGGCCGGACCTGGGCGACATCGTAGAACGTCGACGGGTTCACGCCGAACGAGTACTGGGCGGTGAGGCCGCCCGCCGCGAACATCACGGTGCTGCCGACGAGCGTGAGCGCGAGGGTCATCACGAGGCTCGCGACGAAGCGCGGCGTGATCAGGTAATTGATCGGCAGCACCCCGCTCATGCGGAGCGCGTCGAGCTGCTCCGTGACCTTCATCGAGCCGATCTCGGCCGCGATCCCCGCGCCCACGCGGGTGGCGAGCATCAGCGCGGTGAGCGTCGGGCCGAAATCCGAGACCACGAGGCGCAGGAGCTGACTGCCGACCTGCGAGTAGTCGCCCGTCACGCGGCCGAGCTGCAGGCACGCCTGGTAGGTCATCACCATGCCGATGAAGCCGAGCGTGACGACCACGAACAGGAGCGAGCGGTTGCCGATGGCGTGGAGCTGACGCGCGATCTCGCCGCGGTTGCGCTGGCCGCCGCCTCCGGTGCGCGAGCCGGGGATGACGCCCGCGACCGTGGCCAGGGCGACCTGCCCCAGCTCGCGCATGACACGCCCCGCCGCCAGCACGCTCGCGCCGATCCGCTCGAGCCGCGCGCTCACGCCGCTCACGCGGACACGTACGTGAGAAAGAAGTCGAGCAGCAAGATCGACACCGCGGACGCGACGACGGCGGCGTTCACCGCGCGGCCGACGCCGACGGCGCCCCCGCGTACGGTGATGCCGAAGTAGCAGGACGACACCGCGATCGCCGCGCCGAACGCGATCGACTTGTACACGCCGTGGAGCATGTCGTACGGCCGCAGGTTGTCGGCGAGCGAGTGATACATCTGCGCGGCGTCGATCCCGAGCATGACGCGGCCGACGATCGCGGCGCCGCCGAGCGCGACCAGATCCCCGATGATCGTGAGCGCGACGAGCATCACGATCATCGCGATCACGCGCGGCACCACGAGGAAGCGCACGGGATCGATCGCGAGCGCGCGCAGGCCGTCGAGCTGCTCGGTGACCGTCATCGTCGAGAGCTCCGCCGTGTTGTTCGCGCCGACGCGGCCCGAGAACATCAGCGCGATCAGGATCGGCCCGATCTCCCGCAGCACCGCGTAGCCCGCGCCCCAGCCGGCGAGCGACGTCGCGCCGAGCTTCTTCACGAACGGCCCGGTCTGCAGCATCATCAGGCCGCCCGCGAAGAACGCGGTCAGCACCACGATGGGCACGCTGCGATTGCCCATCTTGTAGAGGTTCGACCACAGCTCGCGGGCGTCGAGGCGGGGCGATCTCAGCGACACCACGGCGCGGAGCACCTTGCCGGCGAGCACGACGATGCCGCCCACCTCCTCGGTGATCGCGAGCGCGCTCCGGCCGACCGAGCGCGCGAAGGCGGCGATCATGCGCCGCCCTCGGCGAGTGGCCCCGTGAGCTCGCCGCGCACGAACTGCCGCACCATCGGATCGGGCGCATCCGCGATCGTCGCCGCCGGTCCGCGATACACGATCGTGCCGCGGTAGAGGAACGCGATCTCGTCGACGAACGCCGCCAGCGCGATGACGTCCGAGGACACCGCGAGCACCGACGCGCCCGTGCGCGCCTGGTCGGCGGCGAGCAGGTCGTAGATCTTCTGCGTGGTGACGGGGTCGAGGCCCGCCGTGGGCTCGTCGTAGATGACGAGCTCGGGATCCGCGACGGTGGCCCGCGCGATGCCCACCCGCTTCTTCATGCCGCCCGAGAGCTCGGCCGTGAGCTTGGCTTCGCTTCCCGCGAGCCCCACGGAGCGCAGGCGCTCTGCGACGCGGGCCTCGATCGCAGCTGCATCGTGGCGGCCGCGCTGCTGCAGCGGAAACGCGACGTTCTGCTCGACCGTGAGGTAGTCGAACAGGGCGTAGCTCTGGAACAAGAAGCCGATGCGCTGCCGGAGCGGCCCGAGCGACGCCTCGCTGCGGCCGGCGAGCGACTCGCCGAGCACGTGGATGTCGCCCCCGTCCGGGGCCTCGAGCCCGCACGCGAGCTTGCAGATCACGCTCTTGCCGGCGGCGGCGGGCCCGATCAGCCCGAGTCGCGAGCCGGCGCGCAGCTCGAGCGAGATGCCTGCCAGGACGGTGTGCGCGCCGTACGCCTTCGTGACGCCCGTGAACGCGAGCGCGGCGGCGGGGACCGGCGCGACGGGCCTGACAGGCGTTGCCGGCGCTACGGGCACGCGAGGGCCTTGTGCGCGTCGCGCTCGAGGTACTTCGAGTCCGGGAACGAGGTGGCGAGCAGGTGATCGATCCGGCACGCCGCCGCGTGGTCGTGCATCGCCTCGAGCGTGACCGCGAGCTCGAACAGCGCGTCGTCGCGCAGGATCGATGCGGAGTAATCGTTCACGGTCGCCCGGAACGCGACCGCCGCGCCGGGCAGGTCGTGCAGGTCATCGCGCAGGATCCGCCCGAGCTCGAGCTGCGCGTCGTCGAGCCAGATCGAGAAGTAGCTGCCGGTGCCGATCGAGATCTCCCGGGTGGCGAGGAGCGCGCGCAGCCGGGTGACGGCGCCCGCGGGATCCCCCAGTGCTCGCGAGATCCGCGCCGCGTGCCAGCGGGCGTCATCGCGCAGGCCGCTCTGCGGATACTCGGCGGCGATGCGGTCGTAGTCCGCGCGCGCGGCCCGGGCGTCGGCGCCCTCGTGCTCGGCGAGGTCCGCGAGCGTCCACAGCACGTTGTCCGCGACGCCGGTCCGAGCCAGCGGCCCGAGCTGGGCCTCGCACGCGGCCGCGAACGTGGTCGCATCGCGACCGCGCTCGAGCTCGAGCAGCCGGCGCAGCGCATCGGCCGCGCTGCCCTCGTCCGGATAGGCGGTGACGGCGCGCCACAGTGCGGCGACCGCGGCTTCGGTCTGGCGGGTCTCGGCCGGCTCCGCGCGCAGCATGAGGTCGCCGGCGCGATACAGCGCGGTCGCCGCGGTCGCGCGATCGGTCCCCGCGCGCGCCGGGATCGCGAGGTACCGCACGATGGCGTCGGCGGGGCGGCCGGCTCGCTCCAGCTCCTCCGCCTCGCCGAGCAGCGCGTCCGCACACGCCGCGCGACGCTTGCGCACCACGCGCTCGCCCTGGCACGTGACCTGGGCCTCGCGATACGCCGCGAGCGAGCCGTCCACGTCGTCGGTGCGCGCGGCGCGCTCGGCGGTCACGAGCGCGGGCAGCGTCGGGGATGCCGAGCAGCCAGTCGCGAGCACCGCCGCGAGCACCGCCGCCGCGAGCCTGGGGACGCGCGCGGTCACGCCGCCGCAGCGAGCTGCGTCCCGATGCCGGCGATGACCTGCACTGCGCGCGCGATGGCCTCGCGATCGACGTCGAGGTGGGTCACGGCCCGGACGCGCTGGGGCCCGGCCGTCCCGAGGCGCACGCCCGCCTCGCGCGCGAGGACGACCGCGGCTTCGGCCGTGCCGTGCACCAGGTCGATCATCACGATGTTGGTCTGCACCCGGGACGCGTCGACGACGAGGCCCGGCGCGCCGGCGAGGCCGGCGGCGAGGAGGCGCGCGTTCGCGTGATCCTCGGCGAGGCGTGCGCGGTGGTGCTCGAGAGCATGGAGCCCGGCCGCGGCGAGGATGCCCGACTGGCGCATGCCACCGCCATACATCTTGCGAAACCGGTGGCAGTGCCGGATGAAATCCCGCGACCCCGCGACCACGGAGCCGACCGGCGCCCCGAGCCCCTTCGAGAGACACACGCTCACCGAGTCGAAGCCGGCCGCGAGCTCGCGCTCGGTCACGCCGGTGGCGACGGCCGCGTTCCACAGCCGTGCCCCGTCGAGGTGCGCCACGATGCCCAGCGCGTGCGCCGCGGCCGTGACCTCGGCGAGCCCCGCGACGGTCCAGCAGATGCCTCCGCCCATGTTGTGCGTGTTCTCGACGGCGACGACCGTGGTCGGCGCACCGTACGGATCCGCGCCCTTGAACACCGCGCGGACCTCGGCGCCCGTGAACGTGTGGCCCGGCAGCTGCGTGGTCTGCACGCCGGCCAGCGCCGCCAGCGCGCCCGACTCGTGGCGCCAGATGTGCGCGTCGCGGCTGATGATGACCTCGTCGCCGGAGCGGGTGTGCGCGCGGAGGGCGATCTGGTTCGCCATCACGCCCGTCGGCACGAACAGCGCACGCTCCTTGCCGAGGAGATCGGCGACGCGCTCCTGCAGCGCGTGCACGGTGGGATCTTCGTCGTACACGTCGTCCCCGACCTCCGCGTCCATCATCGCGTGACGCATCGCCGGGGTGGGGCGGGTGACGGTGTCGCTGCGCAGGTCGACGGGACGCATCCGCGGACGTTACCGCGGGCTACGGCGTTGGCGACATCGGCGGCGCGCCATCGGTCGGTGGCGGCGGGGCGGGCGCAGTCGGCGCGGCCTTGCCGTCGGTCGGCTTGCTGGCCGGGGGCGCCCCTGCGGACGGCGGGCGCGGGGTGGACGACTGGGGGCCCAGCTCCGCGCGCAGCTTCGCCTCGAGCCGCGTCAGCATCGCGAGCTCCATCCAGCTCGGGCGGTCCTCGATCGTGATGACGATGCGGACCCCGCGGGCGTCGCCGGACGCGACCACCAGCTCGAGGGCGCCGCGGTAGGTCTTGCCGCCGTCCTTCAGCTCGAACAGCGCGTAGCCGGCGCCTTCGTCCTTGTCGAGGACGTGCAGGTGCTCGTCGACGACGAGGAAGCGGACGGCAGCGGGCCACGCGGCCTCGCGCGGATACGTGAACGCCTTGTCGGATCGAGCGAACGCGGGGCGCCCGAGCGCCAGGGCGCCGGCCAGCACGAGACTCCCGACGAGGGCGACGCGGCTACGAGCGGGTTGCATGCGCGGGATCGTCGCCGGGCGCGGGGGCCGGGGCGAGTTTCGAGCTGCTGCGGGCCGTGACGAGGTCGTGGAGCGAGACCCAGGGCGACGCGAGGCCGATCGCCCCGCACGTGACGTACCAGACGAGTTGCATCAGGTAGTGCAGGTTCGCGAACGCGAAGGCCTGGATGTAGAGGGCCGAGTGGGTGTCGGCCGCGCGCGGGCCCACCCCGGGGCCCAGGTAGACCGAGAGCCCGAGCAGCGTGGCCGCCTGGAACAGGCCCACGAGGCCGGGTGGGTTCGGCAGCATGATGCCGACCGCGCAGACTCCCATCGTGGCGAAGCTGCCGACGAGCGAGAGGTCGAGGTGGAACGCGCGCGCGAGGATGTAGACGCCGAGGCCGTTTGCGGCCCAATAGACGGCGCTCCAGACGAGGAACAGGCCCATGTTGCGCGGGTCGCGGATGACGATGAGGCCGCGGATCATCTCGAGGAGCTTGCTCTCGATGACGCGCGCGACCCGCGGCGCGAGGCGGGGCAGCAGCGTCAGGCCGAGGCAGAAGCGCACCGTCGCCTCGGGGCGGCGGACGGCGAACACCAGGAACACGAGCGCGGCGGAGAACAGGCCGAGGGCGCCGTAGGCCATCGGCATCATCCAGTGGGGCGCGCCGGGGCCCCGGCGGGCGAACAGGGCGCCGAACACGAACAGCGAGACGAGCAGGCCATCGACGATGCGCTCGACCGCGACGGTGCCGAGCGCGGCCGCGGCGGAGAGGTCGCCGCGCTTGCGCAGGAGGCCGGGCCGCACGAACTCGCCGAGACGGGCGGGCAGGGCGAGGATCGCCATGAAGCCGACGGCCGAGATCGCGAGGAGCGGACCGGTCGGGATCTTCACGCCCAGCGGCGCGAGGAGGTTATTCCACCGCAGCGAGCGGCAGAGCTGCACGACGACGAGGAGACCCACATAGGCGGCGAGGTACGGCGCGAGGTCGCGGAACCGGAGCGCGGCGATCACGCCTGCCAGCTCGTGGCGGGCGTCGGCATTCGGCCACACCAGCCACGCGCAGAGCGCGAGCATGGTCGCGGAGAGGAGCAGGTTGATCGCGAGCTTCATGCGGGCACCACGGGGTCAATCGGGCAGATCGCCGGCCAGCACGGCCCGGGGGGCGTGGTCGAACAGGCGATCGATCGCCGCCGCCCCGAGCCGCTTGCCGATCCAGGCGAGGCCGGCCGCGGCCTGCTGGACGTCCCCGACCTGGTGGGCGTCGGTGGCGACGAGGGTCGCGAGCCCGGACTCGAGCAGGTGGCGGGCCGCCTTGGTCTCGCGGCGGCCGTGGAAGCCCGCGACCGCGCCGAGATCGATCTGGAAGGCACACACCCGGCGCAGCGAATGGGCGAGGTCGTCGTTGCCCCAGAGCGCGGTGTAACGCTCGGGGTGAGCCAGCACGGGCACCACGCCCGCCCGCCGGAACGCGAACAAGCGCTCGGCGAGCCCGCCCGGCATCATCGCGGGCGGCAACTCGAGCAGGAACGCGGGAGTGCCCGCGTAGTGGGGGATCGCCCCGTCGATCGACCGCTGGTAGAAGACGTCATCCCACATGTTCTCGGCGGCGAGCCGCAACGAGGGGTGGCGCGCGGTGCGGGCCGCGGTGAGGGTGGCGAACGTCGCCTCGACCCGATCCCAGGCCGGGAGGTACTGCGAAGCCTTCTGGTGGGGCGTCGCGAACTGCTCGGTGATGCCGAGGGCGGCGAGCGCATCGAGCATCGCGAGCGAGGTGGCCTGGTCCGGGGACCCGTCGTCCAGACCGAACAGCACGTGGCTGTGAAGATCGACGAAGCCCATCCGACGCCCCGCGGTGTAGCGCAGGCGGGTACGCACCACAACTCCGCGTTGCTGTGACGGATCACGCGTGATAGTGATCGGGGGGATGGCACAGCCAGAAAAGCGTGAAAATTCCGTTCTGTTTTCGCTGCGCGAGCTGCGTCAGATCGAGGAGAACCGCGTGCAGGAGGAGGAGCAGGCCGTCCGCTCCGCCGAGGAGCAGCGCGTGCGTTCGCGGGAGGACGCCGAGCGGCGTCGCCGCGAGGACGAGGAAGCCAAGGCGCGCGCAGAGCACAACGCGAAGGTCGCGCTGGAGCAGGCCCGGGAGGGCGCCGAGCGCGAGGCTCGCATGCGCGTGGAGTCCGCGGAGGCGGCGGAGCGAGCCCGGCAGCAGGCCGTGCTCGAGCAGTCGCGCATGCAGCAGGAGATGGATCTGCGTCGCGCCGAGGTCGCCAAGAAGCGCCCCACGTGGATGCTGGTCGTCACCGGGCTCGCGCTGATCGCAGCCGTCGCGTTCGTGATCTTCGCCGTGAAGAGCCTCAACGAGTCGAAGGTCAGCAAGCAGGCCGAGACGATCGCGAAGCGTAACGAGGCCGAGTCGAAGAAGCTCGCGGACGAGGCCCAGGAGCGCGTGGCCAAGCTCGAGTCGGACATGGGCGAGATGAACAAGCGCGTCGACGCCGCGGTGGACGCGCTGTCCACGGCGCAGACGCAGGCCGACCGTGACTCCGCGAACTCCAAGCTCCTCGCGCTCCGCAAGGAGAAGGCGGAGATGGAGGCGCGCATCGCCGATGCCAAGGCCCAGCGCGCGAAGGCCGAGCGCAAGGCAGGCGTCAAGATCAGCAAGGAATGTCTCGAGAATCCGCTCGCGCGAGGCTGCTCGTAGTCACGCACCAGCGCGATGCCTGACCCCGCACACCCGCGGGGACAGGCGGTCACGGCAGCGGGCGCACACGGAACCGTGGAGCGCCCGTTTGCGATCCGGGCCTGCGGCGGGAGGGCGCCTGGCGTGCGCGCGCAACCGGGGGCGCGGTGCCCGTGTCTGTTCTGCATGGCCGTCGCCCGTGACCGCTCGGTTCTGGCATCGCTCGCGGAGCTCCGCATGTTCGAACAGCAGCGGGTCGCCGAGGAGCGCGCCGCGCTCCGCGAGCTCGAGGTAGCACGCGTCGCGGCGCTCGCGCATGGCGAGGCGACCCGGCGGGCCGAGCAGGCCGCGCAGGAACACGCTCACCGCGAGCACGTGCTCGCGTTCGAGACGGCGCGCACGGCCGCCGCCCGCGAGGCGCGGATCCGCAGCGAGCTCGCGGCGATGGCGGAGCGCGAGCGCCTCGCCGACGAGCGCGCAGCCGAGCGGGCGGCGCGAGAGCACGAGCTGGCGCGTGAGACCGCGCTGCGGCAGCGCCCGACCTGGATGGTCACCGTGACCGTGCTCGCGACCATCGCCGCGGTCGCGATGGTGTACGTCGGGCTCGAGCGTCGCGCGGACATCCACGCCGCGAACGCACGGCGCGTGATCGCCGAGCGCGAGACCGGTACCGCGCGCGTGGCTCGTGCGGCGGCGGTCGCGCAGCTCGATCAGGCGGCGGCACAGCTCGGCCTGCTCGGCAGCCGGGTGAGCGCGGCCGAGGGCCGGCTCGCCATCACGCAGACGGCCGCGGATCGCGCGGCGGCGCAGGCCGATCTCGGACGGCAGCGCGTCGCGCTCGCTGCCGAGCAGGCGCGGCTCGCGAAGCTTGCGCACGACCGCGAGCTCGAGGATCGCCGCCGCGGTGTCGACGTCACGGGTTGCGTGGGCAGCTCGCTGTGCGCGCAGGTCAAGTAGCGGCGGGCACCAGCTGGCGCAGCTGCCACGCCTGCAGGTGCATCGTGCGGGAGGCCGCCCGGATCCGGGTGCGCATCGCATCGCCCATCACGCAGGCGCCGGCGATGAGCAGCACGATATAGACCGTACCGACCAGCAGGATCGCGGTGCTCCCGCCGGCGAGGCCGGGACCGTGCAGCCACATCCCGCGGGTCTGGAACGTCATCGTCTCCGGCAGCACGCCGAGCCGCTCGAGGAGGAGTGGCCCGAGCGTCGCCCCCGTCATCAGCGCGGTGATCGCCGCGCCGGAGCCGAGCCACGAGAACCGCGGCGTGGTCGCCATCGCGAGCCCGAGCGTCGCGGCCACGCCCGGCGCGACCAGCACGGGGGAGAACATCACCGCCGTCATCGCGACGACGAGCGCGTTCATGAGCACGTGCAGTCCCGGACGCGGGCGCCGCGTGACGTACGTGTACGCGGAGATCGCGAGGTTCGTCGCGAACAGCGTGGTGAGCGCGGCGACGTGCCCGTTGCTGCCGGGCGAGATCCACCACACGAGGGGCATGAACGCGAGCGCCGCGGCGAGCGACCACATCCCCGCCCACGTGTTGATCGTGGCCAGGCGAACATCCTCGGCCGCGATGAGCACCTCGACCTCGCGCGGCGTCTCGCGCGGCGGCTCGAGCATGAGGCGGCCCACCAGCTCGGCGGCGCCATCGAGCGTCGGATCGAGGGCGAGGGCGGCGGCCGCCTCGCGCATCGCCGATGCACGCGCGGCCTCCGCGGCGGGCGCGGCGAGCACGAGCGCGGGCGGTGGCGCGGGCGGCGCGAGGCGCGTTCCCTTCGGTGCCACCTGGGGCCCTGTCGTGGCGGCGGCCGTGGCGGCGGCGGCCGCGAACGCGCCGCGCGCGCGCTCCAGGTGTTCGCGGGCGAGCTTGCGACGCAGCGAGAGATCGCGATCGCCGTCGAGGTAGCGTTGCACGCGCTCGCCGAGCTCGCGTGCGGTCATGCGAGCCTCGCGATCGCCGGCGGTGGCGTGGAGACACAGCGTGTCCAGCTCGGGGGCGATCGTGCGCTGCAGCGCGCGCATCGAGGGCCGCGTGTCCAGACCCGCGAGCGCGCTCCGCAATCCCTCGGGGCCGCGCGGGTGCAGCGGCTCGCCGGCGAGGATCTCGAATAGCAGGCAGCCGAGCGTGTACACGTCGGCGCGGCCATCGACATCGGCGCTACCGCGCGCCTGCTCCGGCGACATGTAGCCTGGCGTCCCGATCGCGGTGCCCGCGATGGTGGCGTGCTCGCCGCTGCTCGAGTCGATGTCCGCGAAGTCGCCGTCGTCCTCCCCGATCACCTTCGCGACGCCCCAGTCGAGCACGTACGCCTCGCCGAAGTCGCCGAGCATGATGTTCTCGGGCTTGAGGTCGCGGTGGACGATCCCGCGCACGTGCGCGAGCTCGACGGCGAGACACACGTCGGTGAACGCGCGCAGCACGCGCTGCAGCGGAAACCCCAGATCGTCGCCTTCCAGCAGCTTCGCGAGCGTGACGCCCGTGAGCTTCTTCATCGCGAAGAACGGCAGCCCCTCGGCGTCGCGACCGATCTCGTGCACGGGCGGGATGGACGGGTGCTCGAGGCGGCCCTGGATGCTCGCTTCGCGGACGAAGCGCGCGATCGCGCGGGGGTGCGGGTTCGCGGCCTTCATGCGCTTGATCGCCACGTCGCGGCCCACCTGTTCGTCGCGTGCCGCCATGACCTCGCCCATGCCGCCCTTGCCGATGCGGCGGCCGATCCGGTAGCGCGTCGCCAGCAGCGTGTCGGCGGCGGGCTGGCCGCGAGCCTCCGCGCCGAGCGAGCGCTCGTCGATGGTCGCGACTGCCACCTGTGTCGGCACCCCGGTCTCAGAGCGGCTCATGCCGCCGAGGATACAGCGAGGATCCGGGCGGGTCCCGGGAGTCGCGTGGCGTCAGTCGAACTCGATGACGACGGAGCGTGCGGTGCCGGTGGCGTGGTCGATCGTCACCTCGAAGTAGAGCCCGAGCCAGCGGCCGGTGAGGACGTCGACGCCCGGCATCCCGGGGTAGGGCTCGATCGCGGCGGTCTCGCGCAGCTCGCGCAGGCTCGCGACGTGTGCGGCGAGCTGCCCCGCGACCAGCTCCGGGTACGACTGCTCGAGCGCGGTGGCCGCGAAGTCGTGCGTGGCCAGCTCGGCCAGCAGCGCGTCGGCCGCGACACTCCGCACGACGGCCGCGTCGGCAGGCACCGGCGTGGTCGGCGCCACGAGCGCGAGCGGCCGCGCGTACGTGTCGAGCACCACGCGGTCCGCCGCGCCCGCGAGCGCTGTGGTGCGGGCGGTGCTCGTCAGGTACCAGCGACCGAGGAGTCCGTCGAGGCGGTCGTGCGCCGCCTGCTGGGTGCCGCTGACGAGCGCGTCGACGCGTGCGGGCCCGACGAGTCCGGCGGCATCGCTGCGAAAGGCCGTGGCCGCGAGTCGGGTGGTGGCGACGCGGAGGGCGCCCTCGACGGCGAGCGCGTCGACGTGCGTGCCGATCTGGCTGCTGCACGCGAGCACCTCGAGCGCCTCGCCGCACGCCGCGAGATCGATCGCGCCGTCGGGGAGGTTGCCGAGACACGCCTTCCGCGCGGTCGTGCACGACGCGTTGGGCCACTCTTGCTCGGCATCGGCGGCGGTGACGCCGAGCTTCTTCACCGCGAACCCGAGGCGGGACTGCTTGACGAGGGTGGCGCCGGTCGCGAGCGTGGCAGTCAGCTCGATGCGTGCGCTCGCCGCCGAGGAGCCCGCGATCGCGAACGCGGCCGCGGGCGCGAGGTCGACCTCGAAGTGCGTGGCGTCCGGGCGCCGCACGTCGGCGACAGCGACAGCGATGCCACCGATCGTCACGCGGAGGTCGGCGAGTGGGGTGGCCGTGTGTCCCGTCGCGCGATACACGACCGCGCCGTCGCGGATGACGGGGGTGAGCTCCGAGGTCAGGTACACGGCGGACGAGCCGCTGAAGCCGACGAGGCGCGGCCGCACGACGATGCGGGCCGCCAGCATGTCCGGGCGCCCCGGGCTCGGCGCGAAGTCGAGGCGAACGAACTGGTTCACGCCGTCACCGAGCGTGCGCGCGGTGTCGAGCGGCCACGTGACCTCGAAGGTGCGCGCACTCTTGATCTCGAAGTCGCCGAACGGGTCATCCGTGATGAACCCCATGCCGCTCTTGATCGTGCGGCTCGCACGTCCATGCAACACGAGCAGGTCGCCGGCGGCCGTGCTGCGACGGCTGATATCGCGCGAGACCCAGAGCGACGTCTCGCCGGCGCGAACGTAGAGCTCGGCCGTGGCGTCCGCCTTGCCGTTATCATCGACGGGAGACTCGGTCTCGGCGTAGGCGGGGCCCGATGGATCGGCACATGCCGACGCCAGCAACCCAGCCGCGAACACGCTCACCAGGATCCGCATGCCGCGGGCATATCCCGCTCGTCTCCCGCGGTCTACTGGCGACTCGACCCGCCACCCGCGTCGCGCGCACCGTCCGTGCCCAAGACGAGCGCCCGGGTGAGCTCGCCATCGAGCGCGTGCGCGGCCGCTGCCCCCGCCCGCCGCGTCCGGTCAGCTCGGGTCGGCGACGCGGCCCATGAACAGGACCAGGCCGGTCTGCCGATCGATGATGAAGAACAGGAACGGCCGGTCCGCCGTGATCGTCAGCGCCGGCGCGGTCGGCATCGGGCCCCCGGTCGGCATCCCGACCGCGGTGGCGGCGGCGGCCTCGGTCCCGGTCTCGTCGACCTTCACGAAGGCTTTGTGATACACGCCGCCGATCGCGAGCCGGTCCTTCGGCGTCGCGGGCCTCGCCAGCTTCGAGAAGTCCGCGGTGTCGGGGTCGAAGGCATCGGCCATCCCGAGAATCGCGAGCGCCGCTGCGAGGTCGAGCGAGCTCGCAGGATCGATCTTGAACTTGGGCAGCGCGAGCGCGACATCCTGCGACTTCAGCGCTCGCCGCCAGGTCGCGAGCCGCGCCGGTGACAGGGCGTGCTCGATCGCCGGCAGCCCATCCACGGCCGTCGGGACGACGACGAGCATCGAGGCCGTGTCGCCGCGGTAGGGCAGCTCGGCCAGGACCACGCCGTCGCTCTTGCCCGCCGAGAGCGCGCCATGGCTGTGCATCGTCGGCACGGACTTGACGGTGCGAGCGGTGGTGTGGAAGTCCGCGCTCGCGGTCGAGCGCTGCCCGAACGGCGCGCTCCAGTCAGCGAGGAAGTAGATCGCGTTCACGAGCACGAGCCGGCTATCGGGGCTCGGCGAGCCGACCGGCAAGAGCTGCAGGACGCGCTGGTGGGTCTGCTCCGCGACCCAGCCGTTGATGCGATCGCGCGCGGCGAGGGCGCCGCCCTTGAAGTCGAGCGGCTCGAGCGGCGCGTGAAAACGGTCGCGCGTGAGCGCGAGGAAGTCGGGCTCGAACGTCTGCGTGCGCTCGCCGAACAGGCGGTTGGCGATGCGCAGCTCCAGCCCGCGTCCCGGGGTCTGCAGCGCGCTCGCGACCGTGCCCCACCTCGCCGCGAACGTCGCCGCATCGGTGTTCGCGTGCAGGACCTTCTGCATCCCCGTCGCGGTCGTGCCACTGGCACCGGCCCAGGTCATGGCGAGCGCGAGGGAGATGCTGGCAGGGGACAGCGCGATGTTGCCGGTCGACTTGCTCGCCGCGGCATACAGATCGAGGCCGAGCGCGGTGCTCGCGTTTGCCAGCGGACCCGTGACGGCCGCGACCGGCATCGCGATCGCGGGCTCGCTCGCGGCGGCGTCGACGACGACCGCGGTCACCCCGGCATCGGTCGCCCCACCCGACGCCGGCAGCGGCAGCGGCAGCGGCAGCGGCTGCGGCTGCGACGGCGTCGTCGGTGAGGGTGGTACCGGCGGGCCCTGCGCCCGCTTGTGGTCGCAGGCAGCGACGACACCCGCGAGGAGCGCGAGGGAGAGGATCTTCATGACGAGCGACACTATGCCATCGCCCGAGCGCGTACCTGCGGCGCCGCGTGCGGGCTCGACGCCTCGGGCCCACCCGATAGGCCGCGACGGGCGAAAACTCCTCATCTGGCCGCCCCGCGCAGCCACGGCAGTTCCAGCCGCCTTTCGAGCATGGTAGAACCGTGGCCGTCCGGAGCCATCGCCAAGTGGTAAGGCAGTGGTCTGCAAAACCACCATCCCCAGTTCAAATCTGGGTGGCTCCTCCGACGAAAGACCCCGCGCGTGCGGGGCTTTCCGTTTTCGGACGCTACGAGACGCGCACCCGCTGCTCGATCGTGGCGATGACGCTCAGCCGGGCGGTGCGGCCTCGTCGACGGCATCCGCGGCGCCGGCGGCGCTCGCGACGGACGCCGTGAACGCGGGCTCTCCGTCGGGGGCGACGGTGCCCGGGGCCCACGGGGCGCTCGCATCGACGGCCTGCTTCACGTCGAGCAAGCAGCGCGAGCGACGCTGCTTGCCCTTGCGGGTCGTGTGGATGACATCGACGAGCACGGCCGCCCGCCACAGGCCCAGCGAGCTGCAACCCTTCACCCAGAACGCGGCGTCGTGAAATGACACCGTGCAGTGGTCATCGCGCGTGGACAGCATCGCGACCCGCTTGCGAATGTCCTCCTGGCCGACGAGGGCGCGGGTGATCGCCACCCGACGCTGGCGCCACCGCGGCGCGGGGCATCGGCTCCGGTCAGGCGATCTCGCGCGACAATTCCGGTCACCCCTCGGTGAGATGCACCAGATCGCGACCGCGCCTCGAATCCTCGGGCTCGGTGATTCGTGCATGATTGCCGGATGGCAAAAGGGAAGCAGGCTGCGAAGAAGGCGAAGGGCGGCGGCGGCGGCAAGGGGGGCAAGCCCACCAAGGCGTCCGGACTGTCCGCCGGTAACGCGAGCAAAGTCGCCGGGAAGGCGAAGGCGACCGCCAAGGCAGTGGCCGCAAAGGCCGGCGCCATGGTGAAGTCGTCCGCGAAGGGCGCGGCGACGGCCGCGCGCTCCAAGGTCACGTCGGCCGCGAAGGGCGCGGCGATCTCCGCGAAGTCCAGGGTGACGGCGGCTGCGAAGGGCGCGGCGAGCGCTGCCAGGTCGAAGGTCCAGGCCGCCGGTGCCAGTGCGAAGTCGAAGGTCCAGGCCGCGGGTGCCACGGCGAAGTCGAAGGTCCAGGCCGCAGGTGCGAAGGCGAAGTCCGTCGCGCTCGATGCGGTCGAGTCGGCCCGGACCGCGGGTCACGATGCCGTCCAGGCCGCCAAGGATGCCGGCGGCAAGGCGAAGCACGCGGCGCAGGATGTCGCCAAGGACGCGGCGAAGCGGGTGAAAGCCGCCGGCGGCAAGGCACGGGATGCGGCGAAGGAAGTCGCGCACGACGTGGTCGAGGCGGTCGAGCACGCGGGCGATGACGACGGCGCGTTCTCGAAGCTCGCGGGCGGCATCTCCTCCGTCGCGAACCGGATCGTGGCGGCGGTGAAGCACGCGGGCCACTCCGACGAGGACGAGCAGGGCAACGGCGAGGAGCGCGGTCGCGACTAGCGGGTCGGGCCGAGCGCGCTCGCGGGAGCCCAGCATGCGTGCGTGCCGCTCGACATCCGGGCCGGCAGCGCGATGCGGGTGATCGGACCCGCGTCGAGGTGGGCGGCATCGAAGATGTGGCACTCGCTGGTGTCCCGGGTCACGTCGCCGACGAACGTCATTACATATCCGTCGTCCTCCGCGGTCGCGCCGGGGCGCGGGGCCATCGGCGCCTCGCTCGCGTACACGCCGGCCCCGTACTGAAAGCGTTGCTGCGCGCCGGTCTCGAGGTCGAGCCGCACGACGCCATCGAACACGAACCAGCCTGGCGGCGAGGTCATCGACCAGCTGTAGCGATAGGGCCGGCCGGGCTTCGCGTAGTTGATCGACGGAAATTCGGAGATGTCCTCGAACAGACGCTCCTCGCGGCAGGCGCCGGTCACCAGATTCAGGCGCCAGCGATGAGGGCGCGCCTGGAGCGAGTGCACGTCGACGAGCTTCTTCAGCGGGCCATACGGGCCGTCGGCAGGATCCAGCTTCGGCATCGGCGTCTGCTGGAAGTACCCGTCGAGCACGATCTCGTCGCCCTGCTCGTACGCGTTGATCCAGTGCAGGACGTAGGTCGGCGCCGCCTCGAACCAGCGCGGCTGCTCTCCCGGGGCGAGCCCGCGGCGCGGCACCACCGCGAAGCGGGTCGGCAGGTCCGGTCGAAAGCGGGCGCGGTGCACGCCCTTCGCGAGCTGGCTCTCGTCCCAGAACAGCGGCAGGTCGTTCAGGATCACGTGATGCTCGGTGAACGCGATGTCGTGGGGGAGGCGGGGCCCCGGCAGCGGGACGGGAGTCTCGTGCACGACCCGGCCGTCGCGATCGACGAGCCCGTACCAGAGGTACGGCGCGGTGGTGGAGTAGCGGAACGTGATCAGCTCGCCCGTGGCTGGATCGAGCTTGGGGTGCGCGGACACGCCGGCCCCGCTCCAGGGCGCGACGCCGTGCTGGACGAGGCTCTCCGGATCCATCGAGTAGGCGTCGCCGCACTGATAGAACGTGGTGATCGCGCGGCCGGCGTGCACCGTGACATCCGTCGACGACGCGTCCTTCATCCGCGTGCGCGCGCCCCAGCCTTCGCGCTTCGACGAGGCGGCGAGCTCCGTGATGCCGGCCCACAGCGGCTCGCCGGCCGCGAGCTCTGCTGCGAGACCCGCGGTTCGCACGAAGCGATTGCGATAGCTCGCCTGCCCGCCGCGGAACCGGATGGCGTGCACCATCCCGTCGCCATCGAACGGGTGGTAGCGCCCTCCGAGTGCCGGCATCACCGGGTTCTCGGTGTTGCGCAGGTACACGCCGTCGAGATCGGCGGGGATGGTGCCCTCGAGCACGTCGAGGTCGTCCGCGTCGTACTCCACGACCTGCGGCTGCCACGCGCCGGTGCGATAGGGATGGTCGTCGCCGACGGGCAACGTGCTGGGGAGCCGCGAGACTTGTCGGATCTGCATCACAGCTCTCCCATCACGAAGCTGATGGCGGTGGTCGCACTGCCGCCGATGTTCAAGGTCGCGACCCGGTGCACGTCGGGGAGCTGGCAGTCGCCCGCACGATCGGTGAGCTGGCGCGCGGCATCGAGCACCATGCGCACGCCGGTGGCGCCGACGGGATGACCGCCCCCGATGAGACCGCCCGTGGCATTGATGCGGGCGATGCGGCCGTCCTCGATCGCCCGCCAGCTCTCGCCGGGGGCGGTGAGGCCGAGGTGATCGATCGCGAGGTACTCGGTGATCGCGAAGCAGTCGTGGACCTCGTAGGCGTCGATGCCGCCCGGATCACGAGACCCGCCGATGCCCGCGCGCCGACAGGCATCGGTGAACGCGGCCGCGACGTGCGGGACGAGCAGGGCGCCGTCACGGCGCGCGAGCTTCGCGTCGAGTCCGAGGGCCGCCGTGCGGTGGCCCCACCCGCGGATCACCACGGGCCGCCGTGCGCTCTCGGAGGCGCGCCCGGCGAACCAGCGCGGGCTCGCGAGGATCACCGCCGCGCCACCGTCGGTGACCTGGCTACACTCGAGGCGCGTGAGCTGCCCGTCCACGACCGGGTTCGCGGTCAGGTCGTCCCAGGCGACGACACGCCAGCCCCGGGTCTGTGCCTTCGCGTTTCCGCGAGCCGCTGCGAGGTTGTGCTCGCTGATCGCGCGCAGGTGCCGCCGGTCGAGGCCATACCGCTCCGCGTACGCGCCGGCGATGCGCTCGAACATGTGCGGCCACACGAACTTCGCGGTCTCGCCCTCGTGCCCGGTCCACGCGGCCGTGCCGAGGATCCGCGCCGCCTCGTCGCCAGGCACGCTCCGCTCCTGCTCGATGCCGAGCACGAGGGCGACGTCGTAGCGACCGGCCTCGAGGTCGGCCATCGCGCCGAGGATCGCCGCTGAACCCGAGGCACAGGCTGCCTCGTGGCGACTCGCGGGGATCCCCCAGAGCTCCGGGCGGGCCGTGGCCGGGAGCGCGCCCATCTGGGCCTGCCGGGCGAACAGCTCGCCGAATGCGTTGCCGACGTGGATCACCTCGATGTCCGCGACATCCAGCGCGGCATCCGCGAGCGCGCCGTCGACGAGCTCGCCGGTCAACGTGGCGAGGTCCGTGCCCTCCCGCGCCAGGTTGCGCGCGTAGTCGCTCTGGTAGCCGCCGAGGACGATCACGCGCGCAGCATACCCGCGGCCTATCGCGGCGGGGTCGCGTATCCGCGCTGCGGGAACGGATCGGCCGTGTCGCGGGTCCCGAGCTCGGACGGGGTCCACACGGCGCCGCGCTCGCTGAAGATGGCGAGTCCCACGACGCCCACGTTCCGATCGCCCGAGCTCTGTGCGGCGTACGAGTCGGCCACGGCTCCGAAGCGAAACGCAGCGACGGCGTCGTTCGACATGCGGAAGCCATCGATCACGAGCGTGTCGCGCGGGTCGACGAGGTAGCCACGGCGGCCCGGATCGGCGGGCTTGCCATCGATCACGTCGAGCCCGTCGACGGAGGCGACCACCTCGAAGCGCGCCGACGTCGAATTGCGCACGACGATGCGGTAGCGCCCGCCATCCTCTCCGATCACGATCGCGCGGCCCGCGGCGGCGTACCCGGGTAGCGTACGCCCCGCGTCGTCGACGAGGGCGACGCCGAGCGAGCCGTCACCGGCGAAGACCTCGAGCGGCGTGGGTCCCGCACCGAGATACTGCGCGTGCGCCGCGGCACCCTCGGCGTCGTTGTAGTGGATCGCGACCTCGGCCCACGGCGCGGGCGCGCTCCGCACGAACGGCGCGAACGTGATCGGCGCCTCGACCTGCTCCCCCCAGGACGTCCCGAGCCCGGGGCGGTCCGGTTGCGGTGCCACCGCGAGCTCGCTGCCGCGGTCGCCATGGCGGGCCACGAGGTTGCTCGTCGGCGCGAGCTCCGTCGTCGGGGCCCATGGCGCCGTCGTCGTGCTGCGCGCGACCGTGGCCGACGACCCGCCGCACGCAGCGGCCGCGGCGGCCGCGACGGCGAGCACGAGCCCGGTCGTGATCATGGAATGCGAACGCCGGACGGCGCTCTCGAGGCACTGCATTGCGATCCTTTCGTGAGTGAGATGCTGCGACCGGGTGCTCGGGGCCGAGGCGCCGTGCACGCCGCGAGCGGGGACGGCATCGAGACCGGAGGCCTCGTCATCGCCTCCAGGGAACGCGCGCCGACCCGCGGTGCTTACGGTGGACGCGAGAAAATCCTGCGATCGCGGTTAACGGTGGAGCGCCCGGCTCCGTCCTTCCCGTAGATGCCCACTCGCACCCTGGTCACCATGCTGCTGGTCTCCACGTCGACCGCCACCGCGTTCGCGGCTCCCGCGCCCGCCGCCCCGGTGCGCACGCCCTCCGCGCATGCGCCGCCGCGCGACGCGGTCGCGAAGCCCGCGGTGCTCGCCCTGCGTCACCAGCTGTACGGGCTGGAGCGCAAGGAGGCAGCCGCGCAGATGCCGAGGTTCCGCCCCCTCTGCGACGAGGACGGTTACCCCCTCGTCGGCAACATCGCGAGCAAGGGCTCGATGCTGCACCCGAGCGAGGTGTGCGAACGGGTGCGAGAACCGGTCGATCCGGGCAATCCTGTCGATCCGGCCGACCCGGTCGATCCGGCCGATCCGGTAGGATCCGATCCGGTCCCCCCGGTCGCGCGCGCGTGAGCAGCGTGCGCTTGCAGCCATTCGAGGTCAGCTCGATCGGCGGCCCGTGGGGACGCCGGATGGTCCCGCGGCGCGCATGGCTGGACGACCTCGCGTGGGACGAGCAGCTCCCGGGCGATGCGGTGACGGCCCGGCGGGTCTGGACCCAGACCGCGTTCAGCGAGTACGCGAGCGCGGCCGCGTTCGCCGCGATCGCGTCCGCACTCCTCGCGTGCGGTGCGCCGATCGAGCTCGTCGCGGCGGCGGGCGACTTCGTGATCGACGAGCTCGTTCATGTCGAGGCGGCGGCGCGGGTCGCGGCGGCGCTCGGCGGCGCGGTCACGCTCGACGTCGATCTCGCGAGGCTCGTGCGACCCGTGGCGACGACCGACGCGCTCGTGCAAGCGATCGAGCTGGTGGTTCGCGTCGCGTGCGTGGGCGAGGCGATCACCGTGCCGATGTTGAAGCTCGCGCGTACGCACGCCGGCTCGCCGCTGATCGCGAGCGTGCTGGCGCGGATCGTCGCCGACGAGTCCGGACACGCGCAGCTCGGGTGGTGGGTCCTCGACTGGGCGTCGCCCCGTCTCGACGACGCGGCTCGCGCCCACCTCGGTGCGGTGGCCGGCGCGGCCGTGCGGGCGTTCGCTCCCACCTTGCAGAGCGGCGGCGCCACCACCACGTGCGAGCCGTCCGCGCTCGGCGTGCTGGGCTGCGAGGTTTACGATCCCGCGTTCGCCGCCGCAGTTCGACGTCACGTCGCGACGCCGCTGGCCTGTCGCGGCATCGCGATCCCTCGCGCCGATCTCGAGGCCGTGGGCGTCGTGGCGTGATCGTGCTCGCGCTGCCGACCCGACTCGTGCGGCGCGCGGGCTATCGTGCGGCTGTGGAGGTGCGCGACCGGACCGCCGTGGAGGCGCGCGACCCGACCGCCGTGGCGCCGCGCGCCCCGATGGCCACCGAGGTTCGCGATGCGAGCGTGACCGAGCTTGTCGTCGCCTCGAGCCGCGGGGACCGCGCGGCCTTCGGTACGCTCTACGCGCGCTTTCACCGTGTCGTGCATGCCATCGCGCTCGCGCGGGTCGAGCCTGGAGACGCCGATGACGTGGTCCAGGAGACCTTCGCCGCCGCCTGGCTGGCGCTCGAAAGCATCACCGACCCGGCCGCATTTCCAGGCTGGATCACGACGCTCGCGCGCCATCGCGCGAGCGACCACGTGCGACGCCGCCGGGCCGCACGCGATCGCGAGGCCGCGACTCGCGACGTGGCTGCGCCCACGGAGCTCGCGGTCGAGCCCCCGCGCGACGAGGCTGCCGCTGCCCTCGCGGCGGTGCGAGCGTTGCCCGACGCGTATCGCGAGACGCTGATCATGCGCCTCGTCGAGGGGTTGACGGGGCCCGAGATCGCCGAGCGAACCGGGATGACGCCAGACTCCGTCCGCGTACACTTGCACCGCGGCATGAAGCTCCTCCGTGCCCAGCTCGTCCGCGCAGGGGAGGCTCCATGAGTGTCGAGCCGGACCACCTGTTCGACGGAACCGGCACGGATGCGGAGATCGCCACGCTCGAGGCCGCGCTGGGTGGCTACGCGCATCGCGAGCCGCTTCGCGAGCTACCGCGGCGCCCGGCCCGCCGCACCGGGTGGCTCGTCGCCGGTGGTGGCGCGATGGTCGCGGCTGCCGCGGTGCTAGCGCTGTGGTTCGGGCATGACCGCCAGGTCGCGTCCATTCCGGCCGTGGTCCCGGCCGTGGTCCCGACCGTGGTGCCGGACTCATCGGCCGTGGTCACCGACTGCACGGCCACGGCGGGGCCGGGCTTCGCGTTTTCGATGACGAGCGGTGCCGCCCGCTGCGGTGAGACGCCCGCCACGTCCGGCACGCTCCCGGTGGGCACGTGGCTCGAGACCGCACGCGACAGCGTGGCGCGCGTGACAGTCGCCGACATCGGGCAGCTCACGGTGTACGGCGACTCGAAGCTGCGCATCGTCGACACCAGCGCGCGCGAGCACCGGATGGAGCTCCAGCGTGGCCACGTGTCGGCGCGGGTGGTCGCGCCGCCGCGCCTGTTCGTGATCGACACGCCCGCCGGGACGGCGGTCGATCTCGGCTGCGCGTACGACCTCACCGTGGACGCCGACGGACGCACGCACCTGCGCGTCACGAGTGGCGCCGTGTCGCTCGAAGGCGCGCGCGGCGCGGCCGCGTACGTCGTCGTCGGTCATCAGGTCGACGTGCTGCCGGGGCGCGTGCTGGGCACGCCCGTGTGGGTCAATGCGCCGCCGTCGTTCGCGGCGCTCGTCGCGCGCTTCGATGCCGGCGATCACACGGTGGTCGGCGCGATCGCCGCGGCCGTGGATCCGCAGGCCGTGATGACGCTGTGGAACCTGGTCGCCCGGACCACGGGCACCGACCGCGAGACGATCGTGACGGCGCTCGAGACCCTCGTCCCGCTACCGGCGACCAGCGCGCGCGCCGCGATCCTCTGCGGTGATCCGGCCGCGCTCGAGTCGTGGCGCGAGCCCGTGCTGCGGCTGTGGCTCGCGATCCCCGCGCGCTAGAGGCGCGCTCTCGCGACTTGTCACATCCCAACCTCGCTGGCCGCATCGTTCACTCCGGCTCTGAAGCCGCTGTGAGGGATTGGTCCGGGCCGGCGTCGCCTCGCCACGCGCACGGCTCGCCAGGCGCACGGCTCGCCAGGCGTACGGGTCGGCGGGCCACGGTTCGCCAGGCCCACGGCCCGGCATCCGCCGCGTGCGCCACGCGCCGACCCCACACAGGCGACACCGGCCTCAGCCCGGAACGGTGAACACGCTGATCTCGCCGCCGCGCTGCCAGCCCTCGCGGGTGAGCCACAGCCGCGGGCTGGCGAGTGCCACGCGTTCGAAGCCGTCGTCGCGCACGAACTGCCGCGTCCCGCCGAGCTCCTTCCAGCCGAGGAAGTCGGCGCCGCTCGAGTACGGATCGACCTCTTCCATGATCGCGTGGTGCGCCGGGCGATGGTGCAGCCAGTTCGTCAGCACGTACTGGAGCGCGTTGCGCATCTGGGTAGGCTTCGCGATCGCCTTCGCGTGGTAGCGGTCCGCGAACACGGGCCCCCGCCG
>JAYSYE010000355.1:0-14403 GCA_043716635.1 Deltaproteobacteria bacterium
AACGGGACGTTCGATGCGAGCACGGGGTGGCTGCACGAGGTGCCGCTGCTCCCGGCCGGCGAATCGGTCGAGATCGAGCTGCGGGCGCGCGTGAAGCCAGGTGCGCCGGACTATGCGCGGTTCGTCGGCGTCGCGACGCTGGAGCTCGGGAGACTGGATGCGGCCACGCGGCCGCGCGCCGTGCAGCTACGCGCGTTCGACTTCCGCGTGGCGCGTCCGTTTCACCCGAGCGAGGCGGACCTGTTGCTCGTGGTCAATCACCGGACGACGCGCGAGGAGCTCGGTGCGTGGGAGGCGCTCGCGGCCCGGATGGCGTTCTGGCTCGGCGTGTGGGACCTGACGCGCGAGGGCCACTTCGATCTCGAGGCGCCGGTCGGGGCAGGCGGCGCGATGTTGATCGACATGATGGCGGGCAAGGCGATCGCCGTGCTCGACAACGAGATCGATGGCCCGAGCGGACCGATGCGTCCGCACGAGCTGGTCAGCGGCGATCAGGCGCTGCGGGCGGCGGCGGCGGGGATCGACATCGCGTTCGTGGGGCGGGGGCCGGACCTCGCGCGGATGCTGGTGCCGACGACGGGGTACGCGCCGGACGGCGACGATCGCGAGCGCGGCGAGCCCGGGGTCGCGCTCGTCAAGAGCGAGCAGCCCGACGTGGCGGCGCTCGTGCGCGTGGAGCCGACGCGTGGCCTGGTGGCGGTGCGACGGAGGCGGTGGCTCCGGTTCTGGGCGGCGCCCGAGCCGGCGTGGCTCGAGGCGCAGGCGCGCGCGCTGGCGGCGGAGCTGGCGGGCGCGCATCCGCTGCACCGGCACGTGGTGGTGCATCGGTTCGAGCCGGTCGTGGAGTCGAAGTTGCTGTGGTGGAAGACGTGGCGCGTCGGAACGCTCGAGACGGTGCGAACACTCGATGCGGCCAAGGGCTCGCTGATGCACCTCGAGCTCGACGACGCGCGGTTGCACGATCCGCACTACTTCGAAGGCGACGAGGCGGCCACGGCGTTGATGGTGCTGTTCGATCCGGCGGAGAAGCTCGAGCGGCTGCGCCGTCTCGCGACTTCGGCCGATGTCGACGAAGGAACCCTCGCGTGCATCGTGGACGTGCTGCTGCTGGACGTGGCCAACGAATTCGCGGCGGTGTGCGCGCCGGGCGGTGATGCCGATGATCCGGCGATCGAGGCCGCGCTCGGGACGCTGCGCGCGGTGGCGGGCGCGAAGCTGACGGCGAGCTACGACTCGGTGGTGGGCGGTGCGCTGCTGCGGTTCGCGAGTCGCGCGAGGTTCTTCGCGCAGGCGAGGGTGAAGGCATGGGAGCGGTTGCCCCCGTGGCGGTGGTCGCGTCGGGCGCCGGTGGCGTGCGGCATCGTGGAGCGGCTGGTCGGCGAGCTCGCGAGGACCGCGTTTCCGACGGTGGAGGCGACCCAGCTCGCGCGCGATGTCGAGCGTGGCGCGGCGGCGCTGCATGCCGAGTGGAAGCGCCAGTGCAAGGCGGGGACGGCGTCGGGGTCGGTCGGCGAGTGGGCGCTGGCGATGCTGCGCGCGCCGATCACGGAGCTGCGGATCACCAGCGATACCGAGCTGCTGGCGACGGCCGCGGAGCGTGTGCTCACGGCCGTGGACTACGACGCGATCGCGGCCACGACGGCACGGGAATCGGCGGCCCGCGTCGCCCTGGTCGCGACCTCAGCCGCCACCCGCACCGCGCTTCGCGGCTGACGCGACGCAGGACGTCGAGATCGGTGGCCAGAGTGCAGGCGCGCGGGTCCGCTCGTACCGACTGCTCGGGACGTGCGCTAGCGCGCGCGAAGGGCGCGAACGCCGAGGATGATCCCCGTCAGAGCGACGGCCGCACCGGCGCCGATCGCGATGCCGAGCATCAGGTTGCGATCGTTCGGCGCGGTGACCGTGTTCTCGCCGAGGACCGTCGACTCCGACGCTGCGGCGTGGCTCGAGCCGTAGGCCGGGGGATCGCTCGCGGGGAACGACTCGAGGCTCGCCTGGTCGACCTTGTCCCACTCGGTCTGCTTCGGCTGCTTGTGCTGGTTCGGCATGGTGCCGGGACCGAATGCAGCGCGCGTGCCCGTGCAGATGCGTCCACTCCGGAGTGGCCGCGGGATCGCTCTGCGTGAGCAAGCGAGCGTTGTCAGATGGCAGTGGTACTGAACAGATGTTCAACATGGCGACCAACGCTTCAGCTTTCATCGCGAATGCCCGCGGACTCGCCGCATCGACGAAGGTCCTCTCGCTCGACGAGATGCGCGCGCGGCGCGGCGCGATCGAGCCCGCGCAGTCCGCCGAGCTGTGGAGCCTCGAGAGCATGCGCGGTCGCCTCGTGGAGCTGTCCGCACGCGGCGCGACGGCCACGCTCACCGCGGCCACTTCGTTGATGCTCGAAGCGCAGACCGCGAACGAGCCGGTCGCGTGGATCACGCTGCAGAGCGGCACGTTCTATCCACCCGACATCGCCGACTCCGGGATCGATCTCGCGGCTCTGGTGGTGGTGCGCGCGCCCGATGTTTACGCGATGGCGCGCGCGGCCGAGCGAGTGCTGCGCTCGGGTGCGTTCGGGCTGGTGGTGCTCGATCTGATCGAGGAGCTGTCCACCGCTCATCAAGGTCGGCTCGTGACCCTCGCGCAGGCTCACGATGCGGCGGTCGTGTGCATCACCGAGAAGACGAGCGAGACCGCGTCGCTCGGATCGCTCGTGTCACTGCGCACCGAGGCGCTGCGTACGCGCGTGCCGAATTCGAAGACCGATCACGAGCTCACGCTGCGTGCGATCAAGGACAAGCGGCGGGGACCGGGATGGATGCGAACGATCCGCGCGTGTGGCCCCAGCGGGATGTAGCGCCCTGGCGCGCCGATCGCTCAGCGCACCACGACGCGCGCGCCGGGGAGCGCGGCGTGTCGCGCCGAGGCGGCGGTCAGCGTGGCCATCGTCGTCGTCGGCACGAACATGCCGGGCGATGGATTCACGATCAGGCCGCGCTCGCCCATCATCTCGATGAGCAGCAGGCTGTTCTTCACCTTGCGCATCGGCTGCCGGACCCAGGCAAAGCGCTTGCCGCGCTTGTGCACGTTGAGGCGGACACCCTGGGCCACGACCTTCTCGATCTCGGGGAGCGCGAGCGTGCCCTTCTTCGCGTGCGCGAGCTCGTGGCCGAGAGTGAACGGCGAGAAGTCGAGGGTCGGGCGTGCCCGCAGTCGAGCGTGCACCTCGCCAAACGCGCGCTCGAGCGCGGGCGCCACCTTGCGGTACCGCGTGTCGATCACGAGCTTGCGACCGTCGGCGGCGTTCAGTCGCAGCGCGCCCATCGTGAACTTGCTGGTGTTCACGCCCTTGTTCTTCCGCGCGCGACGAACGGCAGCGATCACGATCACCGCGATCAGGATCCCGATGACACCGCCCTGCCCACCGGCCGCGTATGCTATCTGCTGGTCCTGCGACCAGAACGTGTAGTGGTCGACCTCGTTCCAGTCGAGGTGCGTCTCGCCGAACAGCGTGGTCGCGGTGACGCCGCTGCGGTCCATGACGAGGCGGCGCTTCGCGACCACGACCAGCAAGAACACGAGCAGTGCGGCGACGCCGAGCAGGATCGATCGCACCATCAACGGGACGTGCGGAATCAGCGCGCCCGCCGCCGCGATCATCGCCCCGAAGATGCCGAGCACGATCGGCAAGGCCAGGTTCGCTTTCAGCTCCACCCGCTCGTCCATCATCTGCATGGCCAGCGAGCGTATCACCGTGGCGCCTGCCATCCGAGCCCTGTCGAACCAGCGAACTGGGTCACGGGCGGCGAGAAGCCGAGCGCGGCCGAGTCCGAGCAACGCGACGTGTCGTTTGGACTCGCCCGATGCCCCTGCGAACGGGCCAGGCGCCTCCATGCGCGCCGCTGGTGCTGGCACGAGCGGTGCTCTAGCTCCGGACCAGACCAAGGGAGGTCGTGACCATGTCGACGAAGATTCTGCTCTGCTCCACCGTTCTGGCTCTCGGTTTCAGCGCGTCCGCGTTCGCGCAGGGTGGCGCTTCCACCACGCCGGCGACCACTCCGAGCGCATCCACCGCCACGAAGATGACCGCAGCGTCGGGGAAACACTCGGCGAAGCTGGCGACCACGAACAAGGCGCATGCGAAGCGCGTCGCGCACACCGGACGAAAGGCGAAGCCGAGGGCGGCGGCGCCCAAAGCGTGACCCGGGCGCGACGGCCGCGCCTCACGCCGGAGGCACGAGCGCGCCACTCCAGCGCTCGAGCATCCGGTACAGCGTCTTACGCTCGATTCCGAGGATGCGGGCCGCTGCGGCCTTGTTGCCAGCCACACTCTCGAGCACGCGCAGGACGTATTTGCGCTCGAGCTCCTCGAGCGTGATCAGGCTCGTCGCGTCGTCGCCGTCCAGGACGATCTGGTTCGACCGAAACGCGCGGACCTTCTCGGGCAGATCGCCGACAGCGATCTGGTCGAACGATGCGAGCGCGACCGCGCGCTCGATCGAGTTCTCGAGCTCGCGCACGTTGCCCGGCCATGCGTAGCCGACCAGCTTCTGCGCCGCCTCCGGCGAGAACCCGACGACGCGCTTGCGCGCGCGCGCGGCGATCTTGTCGAGGAAGTGGTGCGCGAGCACGAGCACGTCGCCCCCGCGATCGCGCAGCGGCGGGAGCGCGACCTCGAGTACGTTGAGGCGGAAGTACAGGTCCTCACGGAACGTGTGCTGCGCGATCATCGTCTCGAGATCGCGATTGGTCGCCGCGATCACCCGCGCGTCGAATGCAGTCTCCACCGTCGCCCCGACGGGGCGCACCGTCCGCTCCTGCAGTGCGCGCAGGAGCTTCGGCTGCACCTCGAGTGACAGCTCGCCGATCTCGTCGAGGAAGATCGTGCCGTGGTTCGCCGCGACGAACAGCCCCTGTTTCGCGGCGCGCGCGTCGGTGAATGCACCTTTCTCGTACCCGAATAGCTCGCTCTCGAGGAGCTGCGCGGGCATCGCGGCACAGTTGATCGCGACGAACGGTCCGTCCGCGCGCGCGCCGGCCATGTGGATCGCGCGCGCGACGAGCTCCTTGCCAGTGCCGCTCTCGCCGGTGACGAGCACGGGCACGCGCGACTCGGCGACCTTGCCGAGCAGCGCGTAGAGCTCCGTCATGCTCCGGCTCTCGCCGATCAGCGCTCCGAATCCGGGCGGCGCGACGGCGCGTCGCAGGCGTTGCACCTCCTCCGTCAGCTGCGCGAGCGTGACGCCGCGCTCGATCGCGAGCACGAGCTGATCGATCTCGAACGGCTTCGGCAAGAAATCGTACGCGCCGACGCGGATTGCCTGGATCGCGAGATCCATCGACCCGAACGCAGTGATGAGGATGACCGGCAACCGCGGCCGCTGCTCCAGCACGCGCTGACACAGCGCGACGCCTCCCATGTGCTTCATGTTGACGTCGCTGACCACGACGTCGATCTCCTTGCGCTGCACGAGCGCCAACGCGTCCTCCCCGCTGGCAGCCGTGAGGACGCGGAACCCGCGATGAGCGAGGCGTGCGGCCAGCATCTCGCGCATTCCTGCATCGTCGTCGACGACGAGCACGCCTGCTGTCATGGCGCTCACGGTAACAGCGTCGCGCTATTCCGCTGCCGCGATCGGCATGAGTTTCTGGACCTCCTGACGCAGCGCCCGGATGCTCAGCGGCTTGTGAAGGAGCACCGCGCCGAGCTCGCGCGCCCGCGCTTGGGTGATCGCGTCTGCCCACGCCGACATGAAGATCACGGGCGTGGCATTGCCCGCGGCGCGCAGCGCGCGCGCCGCGTCGAGCCCGCCCATCGCCGGCATCCTCACATCGGTGACGATGAGCCGCAGCGGCTCGTGATCGCGCTCGACCTGCGTCACGACCGCGACCAGGTGCTCGCCGGTTGCGACCTGGATGACGCGATACCCGACGTGCTCGAGCGCCGTGGCAAGCAACGCGCGCAGCTCCGCGCTGTCCTCGGCGAGGACGATCAGCCGTCGCGGGTCGGGGTTCACACGATCCGTTCGAACCAGCCCGAGGACGACCGTGTGGATTGCAGGAGCGCGGCGATCGCGGCGTCGCTCAGACAATCCATCGCGAACGGCTTGGACACCACGGCGATGTCGAGCCGGGCGGCCTCGACCACGAGGTCCCAATCGGGAAATGCCGTGATCATCACGACGGGGATCCGCCACGCAGCGAGACGCAGCATCCGCGCGATCTCGAGGCCCGTCGAGCCTGGCATGCGATGATCCATCACGATGAGATCGAGGTCATCGACGCCCGCATCCGCGCTCAGCTTCAGGAGCTCGAGGGCTTCGCCGCCCGACCCGACCTCGACGACCTCGAAGCCCTCACGCTCGAGCCGGGCCACGATGAGCGCACGCAGCGCGCTGTCGTCTTCGGCGACGAGGACTCGCGCGCGCACCGTTCCGAGAACCGGGCTCGTGGGCTCGTCATCTGCTGCTTCATCCGCGGGAACTGTCGGGAACATCTGGGCCTCCTGCGAACCAAGACTTGCATCCTGCGCGCCAGGCCAGGTCGATCCGGCTCAGTCGGCCAGCGGCAGGATCACCGTGAACGTGCTGCCGCGCTGCGGAACGCTCGTCACGTCGATCGTGCCGTCATGATCCTGCACGATGCCGTAGCTGACGGAGAGGCCGAGACCGGTGCCCTCGCCGACGCCCTTGGTCGTGAAAAACGGATCGAAGATGCGACCGAGGTGCTCCGGCGCGATCCCTGGGCCCTGATCCTCGACCGCGATCCGGCCCACCCGTCGACCGTCCTGCTCCGTCGTGCTCGTGATGATACGAATCCGGCCACCGCGCGCCATCGCCTGCAGGCCGTTGATGACGAGGTTCGAGACCACCTGCTGCAGCTCGGCGACGTTGCCGGTCACCGGTACCGGCTCGCCCCGCTCGACCTCGAGCCTCGCGTGCTGCTTGGTCGCCGTCGATTGCAGCATGTCGCACGTGGCGATCGCGAGCGCGTGGAGATCGACGTTCGCACGCGTCGCGCCCCCGCGGTGCCCGAAGTCGAGCAGATGGCGGATGATCGCGCTGACCTTCGCAACCTGCTCCTGGATCATCGTGGTGCGGCGATGCACGGCCGTGTCCGTCGAGGTCTCGGAGAGGATCTCCGCGCAGCCAGCGATCACGGTCAGCGGCGTGCCCATCTCGTGCGCGACGCCGGCGGCAAGTGTCCCGATGACGTTCAGCCGCTCCGCGTGGCGCAGCTGATCGACTGCCATCCGGCGCTGATGCCGCTCGCGCTCGACGTACGCGTGCAGCTGATCGACCGCCCACGTCGCGGCGAGGAACAGGATCACGGCGCCACCGAGATTCCATGCGATGCCGAGCCCCGACATGCGGTCATGCACGAGCGAACCGCCGATGCATACGCTCGAGATCGCGGAGAGCAGGACCGCGAACGTCGAGTCGCGGAACCAGACCGCGAGCCCGATCGGCAAGAGGTACAGCATGGTGAACGGCAGCTCGACGCCCGTCGCGCGGTCGCCCAGACCGATCACGAGCGTCAGGAAAAGTCCGACCGGAACGACCGAGCGGCGCGATAACGGCGCTGATAACCGCGTGGCGAGACCGGGGCGCGAGTGCACGGCGCTAGCAGCGGTCGACACGCGTCACTTGTTTCAGCGCGGCGCGCAGCTCGGAGGTCGAGAACGGTTTCGAGAGCACGCGCACCCCGAGCTCGCGGGCCTGCGCGTGGATGCTCTCGCTCGGAAACGCGGTGATGAGGATCGTGGGGATCTGCGGGGTCCGCGACGAGCCCTGCACGGCGTCGAGTACCTGGAGTCCGCCGTACGTCGGCATCATCAGGTCGGTGACCACCACCAGATCGGCGCTGGTGTCGTCGATGCTCGCGCGGAGCAGCGTCCACAACAGCTCGCGCCCGTCTGCGGCCTCGATGACCTCGCCGAACTCGTCGCCGATCGCGGCCCGGACGAGCTCGCGCATGTCGGCCGAGTCGTCGGCGATCAGGAGCCGTCGAGAAGCGAGGTTCGAAGGCGAAGGCTGCGCACCCGTGGTCATCGACGACCGACCAGAGCAAGGTGTACGCCACCCCGACGGGTCGCCGGGCTGTGACGCGTCGAGGCCGCGTGTATCGAAACGACACACCGTCCGCTTTCGACCCACGCCGGTCGTTACGCGGCGAGCTCCTGTCCGAGCTGGTGGAGGTACACCGCGAACGTCGTCCCGGCGGTCGTCGATTCGACGGTGATCCAGCCGCTGTGATCGATCACGATCCCATAGACTACAGCGAGCCCGAGCCCGGTGCCGTCGCCGGCAGGCTTGGTCGTGAAGAATGGCTCGAACACGTGGGGAACCACATCGGGCGGGATACCGGTTCCCGTGTCGCGCACCTCGATGCGTACACACGGCCGGGGCGCGTCCTCGCTCGCATCGGGCGCGGCCGCGAGGACGCGGGTGACGTCGACGGCAAGCGTGCCGCCCGCGGGCATGGCGTCGACCGCGTTCGCGAACAGGTTCGTGAGGATCTGCTTCACGCTGTCCTCATCGATGAGCGCGCGGGCACTGGCCGCGCCGGGGGCGATCTCGCAGCGCACCCGCGCCCGGTCGAACATCGGCGTCATCAGGCGCGTGCAGTTGCGGACGACCTCGAGCGGATCGCAGCTCGACCCCTCGGGACCCTTGCGCCGCGCGAAGTCCAGGAGCTCGCGCACGATGCGACCCATTCGCGTCGCCTCCTGATCGATCGCAACGGCGCTCGCGAGTGCACCGTCGCCCGTGACCTCGCGGCCGGCGATCATCTGCGCGTGCCCGGCGACAATGCTGAGCGGAGTCCCGAGCTCGTGCGCGATCCCGGCGGCGAGTCGCCCGACAGTGGACAGGCGGTCGGAGTGGCGCAGCTGCTCGACCGCGCGGATTCGCGCCTCGGTCTCGACACGGGTCGCGGCTGTCGCGCGCGCGAGCTCGCTGCTCATCGTGGCCATCTCGACGGCAAGCTCTCCCAGCTCGTCCGCGCGCTGCAGCATCACGGGCTGGCTGAAGTCGCGGTGCGCGATGCGGCGCGCCTGATCGACGAGCAATCGGATCGGCCGCCCGACGAGCCAGCGCCCCATCACCATCGAGCACAGCAGGCTCGCGAGCACGATCACGAGCATGCCCGCCGCGCTCCATGCGATGTCGCTGCGGACCTGGCGGTCGATCGCGGCCAGCGACTCGCGCGCCACCACGGTCCCGACGACGGTCCTGCCCACAAGGACCGGGAACCGCGACACGTAGCCGTGGCCTTCGATCGTCTGCGACGTCACGGCGCGCTGCGGCCCCTCGATCCACTCGAAGCGGGTCATGCCTTCGTTTTCGTTCGCGCGCTGGATCAGATCGCGCGTGTCGCGGCGCGCGGCATCGGGAGCGGTGCCTCCCCGCACCACGTCGTTCCACGCGTCGGCGACGCCAGCCTGGATCACGCGCCCGACCACGCGGTGGTCGAGCTGCATGTCGGCGACCAGGCGCGCGCGGCCTTCGCGGACGCGGTGGATGGTCAGGAGTGCGAGCGTCGATGCGAGCACGGCCGAGAGCAGCAACGTGTACTTGGCGACGATGCGCATCCAGGGACCTCATCGGCGTACCGCACCGCTCGTGCGAACACCACGCCAGCCGTGGCGGCAGCTGGCCAGTTCTCGACCACTCCGGACGGGATCGTTCGCCCACTGACGGGACGAGATTGACAGCGACCACGTCGATACCTGAACATGCGGTCAGGTGTCCGTCGCATGTGTAGATCTTCCGGCGCTAGCGCTGCAGATCGTATGGCGGAGGGAGCCGGCGTGGCGGGGAGAGGCGGTGGTCGTCATCGACGACGATCGGCCCCAGGGCATGGTGCTCGCGGCGTGCGAGCGAGCGCGCGCGGCGGGTGTGCTCGTCGGGCAGCGGTATGCGCATGCGCTGTCGCTGTGCGGATCGCTGCGAGCGCGCGTCGTGCCGCCGGAGCAGATCGAGGCGGTGATCGTCGAGCTGCGGACGGCGATGCACGCACTGTCACCGCGCGTCGAGCCGGCCCCCGATCAGCCCGGGACGTTCTGGCTCGATGGCGACGGGCTCGGGCACATCTTCCCCGATGCGGAGCGCGGGCCGGTGAGCGCGTGGGGAACGGAGTGGGGGAACGCGATCGCGCGCGCCGTGACCGCGCTCGGGTTCGTCGGCGCGACGGTGGTCGGCTACTCGCGGTTCGCCACGTATGCGATCGCCCGCGCGATGCGAAAGGGCGTCGCCGTGCTGCGCGATCCGGCGCACGAGCAGCGCGCGGCGAATGCGGTGCCGCTCGCCCGGCTCGATGTCGACGCGAAGCTGCGCGATGCGCTGTCGCGGCTCGGCATCACCCTGCTCGGGGAGATGATCCGGCTGCCGGGCGGAGGGATCCTCGAGCGGTTTGGCCCGGATGCGCACCGGCTGTATCAGCTCGCAGCCGGCGAGCGCTGGGATCCGCTCGTGCCGATGGCGCCTCCCGAGGCTCCGGACGAGCGCGTCCTCCTCGACGACGACGAGCGGGATGTCGAGCGCCTCGTGTTCATCCTCAAGGCGCCACTCGATCGCCTGCTCGCCCGACTCGCGAGCAGCGCCCGTGCCCTGACGGCGCTGCACGTCGAGCTCACGCTCCGGCATGCGGTGGGCAAGCTCGAGGTGCGCGCGGATTGCATCAAGCCCGCGACGCCGACCCTCGATCCTCGCACGATCGGGCGGCTCGTCCACCTGCGGCTCACGGGGACGCCGCCGATCGCGCCGGTCCACGAGATCCGCGTCTGGGCCGACGACGTGGCCGCGACCCGCGAGCAGCTCGCGCTGTTCGCCGCGAAGCCGCGCCGCGATCTGCGCGCTGCGGACGAGGCGATCGCTCGCCTGCGCGCCGAGCTCGGCGACGATGCGGTCGTGCGGGCCGTGCTGCGCGAGGGCCACTTGCCCGAGGCCTCGTTTGGCTGGGAGCGGCTCGTCCACGTGGTGACCGCGAAGCCGAGCCCCCGGGCGGTGCGCCCGCTCGTGCGGCGCTTGCTCGCGAAGCCGCAGCCGTTGCCGCCGCAGGTGCGTCAGGTCCGAGACGACGGCTGGCTGCTCTCCGGCCTCGAGCACGGCGCGGTGGTGCGCATCGTCGGGCCGTACATCGTCTCGGGCGGCTGGTGGACGCACGGTGCGGGCGCGACCGTCCCCGAGACTCATCGCGAATATCACTACGCGGAGCTGCGCCGCGGCGACCTGCTCTGGGTCTACTACGACCGTCACCGGCGCCGCTGGTACCGCCAGGGCTCGGTCGAGTGAGGCTCGCGGAAGCCCGGACTCCGGGTCCGTCAGTGCGCGCGGACGTGCGCGGCGATCGCGGCGTTCACGATCGCGTGGTGCGTGATCGGCCCCATGTGGCCGGCGCCGTCGATGATCCGGAGCTCGGCGTGCGGGATGGCCTCGACGAGGCGCTCGATCGTGCGGCGCTCCGTCGGCGGTGAGCGCGTGCCGCCGAGCACGAGCGTGGGTGCGGTGATCGTCGAGAAGCCAGCCGCGCCCGTGGTGTCGCTGGCCAGCGAGCGGACCTCCTCGAAGAGCTTCCAGCCCACGCGGCGGAACGACGCGGCGGCCTCCGCGGGGAGATTCGCCCAGGCTCCCGGGCCGTTCCACCAGTCGACGAAGCTCGTGAACCACGCCTCGTCGGAGCCGGTCGCGGGATCGGGATCCCATGTCGCCTTGACGGCGAGCGCGGCGAGCTCGGCCGCATCGCGTACGGGATCGAGCACGCTGAACGTGACGGGCTCGTACATCGACAGCGACGCTACGGTGCGGGTCCTCGCCAGCTGCGCCGCGAGGAACCCACCATACGAGTGCCCGACGAGGTGCAAGGGACCGGCGACCGATGCGAGCAGCGTCGAGAGCGCGGCGAGATCCTGTGCGCGCTCGAACGGCTGGCCGGCGGGCCAGCGCTCGCTCGGGTCCGGGCCATAGCCGAGCAGGTCGGGCGTCAGCACCCGGTGCGTGCTGGCGAGCACGGCGGCGAGGCGCTTCCACTGACGTGACGTGAAGCCGCCGCTGTGCAAGCAGATCACGGTGCCGGCGGACTCGGGCGGGGTGTCACTCATGCGTGCCGCGTACAGTAGTCGCGCGCCGGCTCTGGTGGGTGCGCGCGAGGCCGCGCTCGCGTGACCCGCGTGGACCGGGGCTCGATGGTACCGTCGAGCCGTGACCGACGATGCGAGCGAGAACGAGGCCGGGGACGCGATCGCCACGCTGACGGCATTCGGCACCGCGGCACCCGATGCGCCGGTCTCGCGGTCCGACTTCGAGCGGGCGGTGCGCAGCTTGAACGCCTCGGATCTCGCGCTGCGCGACGTGATCATGCAGCTCGCGGCGCGGGTGGTCGCGCTGACGGACGAGCTCACGCGGCGGGTGGATGGCGTCGAGCCTCAGCCGGCCGCGCCGAACACGCCGGCCGCGCCGCCGGAGACCACGCTCGAGGACGCCGTGGATGCGGCGATGGACCGGACGCTCACGCAGATCCGCGCGCACGATCTCTCGACGCGGGTCGCGTTCGATCTGATCGTCGAGGACAAGTACCAGACGCCGTCGCCCGACGTGCCGTGCGACGAGCTCATCCCGATCTGCGGCGCGCGCTGCTGCACCCTGTCGTTCGCGCTGACGCCGGCGGATCTCGACGAGGGCGTGATCCGCTGGGACTACGGGCAGCCGTACCTGATCGCGCAGCGCGCGAGCGACGGATACTGCGTGCACAACGCGCCGGGCTCGCGCGGGTGCACGGTGCACTCGCACCGGCCGCGCGTGTGCCGGACGTACGACTGCCGCGAGGACAAGCGGATCTGGTCCGACTACGCGAACAGGATCCTCGCGACCGCGGACGATCTCGCGGAAGTGGCCGAGGCCAGCAAGCACGCGGTGCCGCAGTTCAACCTCGTCGAGCGGGCGAAGCGACGCGCGATGGCCGTGCTCGTCGAGACGCGTGCGGTCACCGAGTCGTGCGCGGAGTCAGCACCTCGCCCCGGACCAGCGCCGGTGCCGTTTCCGTCGCAGCAGAAGCACAAGCGGTTCTGATCCCGCCCGCGGCGGATCGCGACAGCGCGCACGCAGGTCGCGCCACGGCCTGAAAAGTCGTTGCCGGGTGAGGCGTGGCCACTAGGATGCGCACCGATGCGACGACTCCGAGACGCGGGTGCCTGGATGCGGCGGGCGGCGATGATGGCTGCGGTGACAGCCGCGACGGTGGTGACGGTGGCGGTGCCGGGCTGCTCGGCGTCAGACCCTGTGCCGACGCACGCCGTGATCGTCGAGTCCCGAGCGGACGCGGACCTCCCGATCGGCATCCGCGTGGCCGTCGGCGATCTGCAGGGCGATCTCGGACGCCTCCACGGCCGGCCGGCGACGCGGGCCCTCGTGACGAGCGCGCGCTGCGTCCCCGGCGAGACCCACGTCGTCGTCGTCGCCGAGGCCGATCCCACGCTCGGCAAGCAGGCGTACAAGCTCGACGAGCAGCGCTGCGCCGACGACGGTCATCGCGTCGTGGTGCGCGGAGGCTCGCAGCTCGCCACGCAGTGGGCCGTCTACGAGCTGCTCGAGGCGCTCGGCGTGCGCTACTTCCACCCCGAGCAGACCCTGTATCCGCTCGCCGCGACGTGGCCCGTGGCCGAGCTCCACGTGAGCGCACGGCCGAGCTTCGAGGCGCGATCGTTCCACGCGCACCGCACGCACCCGATCGAGCTGTCACCGCCGCTCGATGCGCTCGAGGTGGACACCATCGCGAACCAGAAGCACTGGGTGGACTGGAACGTGAAGGTCCGGAGCACGGAGATCGACGGGCTCGACGCCGTCGCGAGCGCATATGCCTACGATCGCGGCTTCCCGCGCGGCGCGGGGATGAACCTCGTCGAGGACCAGCAGGGCGGGGTGCCGGTGATCGATCCCGACGATCCGCGCCCCGAGCACGAGCAGATCGCGGCCGCGATCGACGCGCGGATGGCCGCCGTGCCGGGCGCGCCGCCCGTGTCGTCGTTCGGCTTCCTCTTCAATCCGAACGAGGTAACGACGGTCGACGAGAACCTCACGCTCGATCGCATCACGTTCGTGACCGAGTACATCAACGCGCGCTGGCCGGGCGTCGAGGTGCGGACGATCAACCACGGCACGCACCAGGGCCCGGGGCCGGTGTTCGGAGTGCGCTTCTTCGACCTGCCGGAGCTCGCGCCGCCATCGCTGGCGGTGTGGGTGCATCCGCTGATGTTCTACGACCTCGATCGCCCAGCTCCCGTGTATGGCAATCAGGACTTCCGGTTCCTACGCGACTGGATCGCGCAGCAGCAGGCCGTCCGGCGCATCTACTACTACCCGGAGTCGTCGTGGTGGCTCACGTTCGACCTGCCGGTGCCGCTGTACCTCGCGCCCGTGA
>JAYSYE010000356.1:0-4768 GCA_043716635.1 Deltaproteobacteria bacterium
GGTCACTCCGTGCTCGTCGAGCCCGCGGACGACGAGATCGAGGCGATGTGGGCGTTCATCCCGATCAAGGGCAAGTGGAACGTCTGGCAGCGTCGCGGCGAGCGCATGACGCTGTGGACGGCATGGGGCGACAAGCCCGTGACGCAGCTCTTCCTCGACGTCGAGGAGACGGCGATGTGGGACGCGTTCGACGGTGCCAAGCGGCTCGTCGAGATGCGTCACCACCACGACCACGCGAAGCTCATCGCGCTCGTGCGCAAGCTCGTTCACAGCGACGTGCAGGCCCTGAAGCTCTCCGTGATGCCGTGGGCGATGTACGCGAAGCGGCCCGCGATGGCGCCGCCGTACCTGACCTCGACCATGCCGTATGCGCGCTGGACCCCCGGCACGCCCGTCGCTCCGGCGCCGAGCCTCGTCGAGTACCACCTGCACGGGATCCCCGAAGCAGGTGCCGAGCAGCAATTCGATCACACGGAGACCACGCTGTCGCACCTGCTGCGCGTGCCGCACCCGGCGCTCCGGGGGCGGACCTACGGCACGGCGCTCGTCGACGCGCTCGTCGCCAAGGGCGCGATCGCCGAGACGGGCCCCGTGCGCGTGCTCGAGGTCGGCGCCGGGCTCGGTTACGTCGCGCGTGACGTGATCGCGAAGCTCGCGTCGCTCGGGCGCGAGGTGCAGTACACGATCGTCGAGCTGGCCCCGACGCTGGCCGCGGCGCAGCAGCAGCGGCTCGGGGCCACCGCCGCGACGTGGCACGTGGGCAACGCACTCGACGTGACGCTGCCGGCCGCGAGCTTCGACCTCGTGATCTCGAACGAGATGGTGGGCGACCTGCCGGCCGAGCAGCACTCGCGCGAGGCGATCGGGCTCGCGCTCGACGGCTCGGGGACGGCCGACCTCGACCGGCTGCGCGCGCTGGGGGCCGGTGCCGCGCTGTACGCCGACCTCGGGGTCAACCTCGACGACGCGACGGAGCCGTTCTACCTGCAGACCGGAGCCGCGGCGCTGGTGGTGAAGATCGCGACCTGGCTCGCCCCCGGGGGGACCGCCGTGGTGAGCGAGTTCGGCGAGCTCTCGGGCTGGCCGAAGCTGTCGTCGCACCTCGATCACCCGGAGCTGTCGACGCACTTCGGCCAGCTGCTCCAGGTCGCCCGGGCGTCGGGCCTGACGGGCGCGATCGAGTTCGTGATCGATCTGCTCGATTTCGACCGCGACCAGCAGGGGCTCGCCACGACGCGCAGCCACTTCCGCGCGCTGCAGGCACTCGCGACCGACGCGGGCGTCGACCTCCCAAAGATCGGCTACACGCCGGACCTGCTCGCGGCGGCGGTCGGCACCAAGCTCGACGTGAAGACGGTCGGCGAGCTGCGCTGGGACCGCATCGAGGACCGCCTCATGGGGCTCGTGCCTCACGAGTTCAAGGCGCTCGTCCTCCGCCGCGCGCGGTAGGTCGCGAACGGCGGTATCATCCGCGGATGAAGCCACTCGCTGCGGTCATCGCCGCGCTGACGATCGTTGCGAGCGCTGCCTGCGGGGGCGACGCGAGCAGCGACGCTACGACCACCGACGGGGACGCCCCGGCCACGGATGGGGGGCCCCTGCCCGATGCGCAGGCGGTCGACCCTCCAGCCGCCACGTGCACGGCCCCCGTCGCCGCCGTCGACACGACCACACCCGACCACGTGGTAGGCGATGGCACGGCGGCGTCGTGCACCGAGGCCGCGCTGCGGAGTGCGCTCGCCGATGGTGGCGTGGTGACGTTCGCGTGCGGAGCGGTCCCCGCGGTGATCGCGATCGGCACGACCCTCGAGCTGCGGACCGACGTGAACACCACGATCGACGGCGGCGGCACCGTCACGCTCGACGGCGGTGCCACCACGCGCATCCTCTCGTTCCAGCACCCCGACTACCGCGTCAACGGCACCGTGCTGACGTTGCAGCACCTGGCCTTCACGCGCGGGCGCGCGACCGGCACGCGGAGGTACGCCGCCGCACCGGCGCCTTGCTCGCAGGGCTTCTACGACGGCTCCGGGGGCGCGCTCGAGATGCGCGACGGAGAGCTCGTCGTGATCGACAGCCAGTTCATCACGAACCGCGCCGAGTCGCTCGGACCCGACGTCGGGGGTGGCGCGATCGCGCTGCTGGGCGTGCGCCGCGCGGTCATCGTGGGCAGCGTGTTCCAGGGCAATCGCGGCTCGAACGCGGGCGCGATCGGCGTGCTCAACAGCGAGCTCTCCATCTACAACTCCACGTTCGATGGCAACGTGGCCGAGGGTCACGGCGCCAACGGCGACGACGCCTCGGGGTGCGCGGTCGTCGCGGAGACCGGCCAGCACCAGACGGGGTCCGGGGGCAACGGCGGCGCGATCGCGATCGACGGCGGCGATGACCTGACTCACACGTTCTGCGGTGTGCGCTTCAGCGCCAACCAGGGCGGCGAGGAGGCGCTCGGCGGCGCCCTGTTCCGGACGCCTGACCGCGCGAAGCAGTCGACGATCATCGACCGCAGTACGTTCGCCAGCAACCACGGCTACAGCGCGGGCGCGGCGTACTTCCACAACAGCTCGCTACAGATCGTCGCGAGCGCGTTCGTCGCGAACACCGCGTCGCACGGCAGCGGCGCGCTCCAGGCGGACGGCACGACGTTCGACATCACGAACGTGACATTCGCCGAAAACTCGGCGCTGCTCGGGCTGGGCGGTGCGCTGTCCCTGTTCGGCGGCGATGGCGCGATCACGTTCACGACGTTCGCGAACAATCACGCCGATGGCGGCGATCCGTACTTCGGAGCCGCGATCGGCGGCAATCCGACGCTCGGTCTGCGCGGCGACCTGTTCGTGAACAACACGGCCCGGAACCCCGGCGCGCCGATGCAGTGCCAGGTGACCGGCACGGGTGATGGCAACCTCCAGTTCCCGCGGACGCACGTGGTCGGCACCGCCGACGATGCCGCGTGCACCCCCACGACGACGTTCGCGGACCCGCTGCTGGGGATGCTCGGCGACCACGGCGGCCCGACCCCGTCGCTGGTTCCGGGCTCGGGAAGTCCTGCGATCGGCGCGGCCGGAGCGTGCCCGGCGACCGACCAGCGTGGAAGCCCGCGACCGAGTGCGCGCTGTGCGTCCGGCAGCATCGAGCCGTAGCGAGCGCGACCGCCGCGGGCGGCACCGCCCGGGTGTAGTTTCCCGGCATGCCCAAGCTGCTCGAGTACAACGCGACGCTCGTGGAGCGGATCGACCTGACCGACGCACTCACGGTGTTCCGGGTCCAGCCCGACGTACCGCCGCCGCAGCGGCCGTGGTTCGTGGCCGGGCAGTACTGCGTGCTCGGCTGCAACAACCTCGAGCGGCCCGAGCTCGGCAGCCAGCGCCGGTCGATGTCGATCGCATCGGCGCCCGAGGACACCGGGCCCGTCGAGTTCTACGTCCGCTTCGTCGCGAAGCCCGAGTCCGAGAACCCGCTGACGCACATGCTGTGGAAGCTCGCGGCCGGCGACCGCATGTACATGCGGCCGGTCGCGGCGGGCGTGTTCACGGTGCCCCACACGATCGGCGAGGCTGACCCTCGCCATCGCGTGATGGTCGCGGCGGGAACCGGCTCCGCGCCATTCGTGAGCATGCTGCGGAGCGAGCTGCGCCGGAATCCGGCGGCGGACCTGTCGAAGTGGGTGCTGCTGCACGGCGCGTCGTACCCCGCCGACCTCGGCTATCGCGACGAGCTCGAGGGGCTCGCGCGCACGCACGGCCTCAGGTACTTCGGCACGGTCTCCCGCCCGAGGGAATCGCCTGGCTGGACGGGAGACACGGGGCGCGTCGAGGCGTTCTTCGAGGCGAGCCGGCTGGGCGCGCTCGAGGCGCGGCTCGGGCTGCCCACCGGTGGGTTCTCGCCACGGACCGCCGTGATCTTCATCTGCGGCCTCACGGGCACGATCACGGGCACCGTCATCCCGCTCATGGACCGAGGCTTCGTCCCCGAGCACAAGCGGATGCGCGATGCGCTCGGGGTACCGGCGGAGGTGAAGGACAGCGTGTTCTACGAGCAGTACGACACCGAGCCCGTGATCGACGTGAAGGACCCGTCCGTGGTCGAGCCGCTGCGCGAGCGCCTGCACGCCGGGCTCGCGACCCTGGCGGCCTCGTGAGCGAGCAAGCTTCGAGCTTCGTGCTCGGCGCGACGGGGTTCGTCGGGCGCGAGGTGGTGCGCCAGCTCTGCGTGCGTGACGCTCGCGTGATCGCGCACGTGCGTCCCGATTCGCGCGAGCTCGAGCGCTGGCGGACGAGCTTCGGGGCGCAGGGCGCCGTGCTCGACACCACCGCGTGGCATGCCGCGGCGCTCGCGGAGCGGCTCGCGACGGCGCATGCATCGGTCGTGTACATCCTGATCGGCACCACCCGCGCCAAGGCCAAGGCGGACCACGTCGATGGCAACATCTACGAGACGATCGACTACGGGCTGACCGCGATCGCGGCGCAGGCGGCGACCGCCGCAGGCAAGGGAGCGCGCCTCGTGTACCTCTCGAGCGTCGGCGCGAATTCGCAGTCGAGCTCGGCGTATCTCAAGTGGCGCGGCGAGGCGGAGCGAGCGGTGATCGAGTCGGGGCTCGACTACGTGATCGCCCGCCCGTCCGTGATCACGGGTGAGCGCGACGAGCGGCGACTCGGCGAGCGAGCGAGCGCGGTGATCGCCGACGGTCTGCTCGGCGTGGTGCGCGTGTTCGGCGGCAAGGGCCTGCGCGACAAGTACGGCTCGACGACACCCGACGTGCTCG
>JAYSYE010000357.1:0-14334 GCA_043716635.1 Deltaproteobacteria bacterium
GCGCGCAGCGAGCCGCGGGGATCCTGGTTCTTGAACAGGAAGGCCACCGGATCGGTGATGAACATCTCGTACCAGACGCCGATGCCCATCGGCGCGCCCTCCTCGGAGTTGACGGGCTGCGAGCGCAAGTAATTCTGGTCGAGGCGGAGGTCGACCACGTAGCGCTTGCCCAGCCACGGCACGAGCAACGCCTTCGGCCCCATCTTGCTCCACAGCGAGCGCAGGCCGGGCTGGTCGAAGATCGCGACGACATCGCCGAACAGCGTGTACACGTGCGCGCTGCGCTCGGGCACGACGATGTACAGCCCGAGCCGACGGAAGATCGCGAACAGGACCGGGACGAAGACCCAGAGCGCGGCGAACGTGACGAGTGCAACGACGAGCATCTTACGACTCCGCTCCGGGCTTGACGGTGAGGTACACGCGGTCCGTCTTCGAGAACAGCCCGAGGCGCACGTTGCGGGCGTAGGTGGCGAGCGCGCCGGGTCCGTGGGCCTTCAGCTGCGCGAGCTGGGTGGCCATCGCGCGCAGCGGTTCGGTCTCGGCGTGGGCCTTCAAGGTCTCGATCTCCACGGCGCGGCGTGACTGCACGATGCGCTGATCGGCGTGGGCCTGGGCGAGCGAGATGTCGGAGGACACCTGGTTGTGCGCGGTGTTGATGGCGGCGAGCGCCGACTCGACCTCGCTCGGCGGATCGATCTCGGTGATCAGCGCGGCGTCGAGCTCGAACCCGTAGCGCGCGATCGAGCCGGCACACTCGCGATCCATGTGCTCGTTGATCAGGCGCAGGTTCTTCCGCAGATCGTTGATCGAGACCGCGCCGATCGCCGCGAGCTCCGCCTGCACGATCTCGGGCGTCTTGACGAGGGCGAGCGAGGTGGCGTCGGCCTCCGGCTCGATCACCGGGGGCGGCGGCAGCGCGGGAGCGAGAGCGGGGAGCGCGGGCCGGTCCGGCGCCGTGAAGTTCGCGATCCGCTCGCGCAGGATGGAGATGAAGTAGCCCATCACGTGCGCCTCGGGCCGCTTCACCGCGAACAGATGCGCGTAGAGGTTCGCCTCGGAGACGCGAAACCGGATCTCGCCGGTGAGCGCCACGTTCAGCTGATCCTTCGTCACGGCGTCGAGCATCGTGTTGCCGCGGTTCGCCGACGGATTCTCGGGATCCCAGGCCATGTTGACGGTACGCGTCGAGATGGAAACCTTGTGCACGCGCTGCCACGGCCACCGGAAGTACGGCCCGCCGGGCCCGATCACCCGGAGCTGCGGGTACGCGTAGCGTTCGCGCTCCTCGGGCCTGAGGCTCGCGCCCTCGGGCGTGTAGACGGTCGTGGCGCCGAGGCTGCGCTCCGCTCGCCCGAAGCTCGTGATCACGGCGCGCTCGTTCTGATCGACGGTGAAGAACCCGAAGATTACGTAGCGCAGCACGAACCACGCGAGTGCCCCCACCACGAACCCCGATGCCACCTGGCCCGTCGAGAGTCGATGCCAGTACCCCATCAGTTCCTGCACGATCATGCGCGGATGGTAGTCGATCGGCGAGTCCAGGTCCGGATGGGTTGATTCCTGCCACGGCCAGGCGTCTCCTCTCTCCATCCGACCGGGATGTAACCGGGGCGCCGGGGCGCCGGGGCGCCGCAGGCAGGAGCCGTTCGTCAGCGGCGGTCAGCGGCGGATCGAGCCGTGCGGCGTGCCCTCGCCGTAGCCAGCGGCGGTCTGGACGCCGATCTCGACGCGCTCGTGGAACTCGTCGATCGTCCGGGCGCCGGCGTACGTGAACGCGGACTGCACGCCGGTGATCATGTCGACGAGGATCGCGCCGACGCTCTCCTGGCCGTCGCGCATGTAGATGCGCGAGGACGAGATGCCCTCGCGGAAGAAGCCCTTCTTCGCGCGGTCGAAGGGATCGAGCTCCGCGGAGCGGTCGCCGACGGCACGCCCGCTCGCCATGCCGTAGTTCTCCTTGTAGAGGAGGCCCTCGCGATCCTCCTTCACGTCGCCGGGGCTCTCGTACGTCCCCGCGAGCGCGGTGCCGATCATCACGCGCGCCGCGCCCGCGGCGAGGTACAGCGCCACGTCGCGCGGGTTCTTCACGCCTCCATCGGCCCACACGTGCTTGCCGTGCTTGCGCGCCTCCGCGGCGCACTCGAGCACCGACGAGAACGTCGGACGACCCGCGCCGGTCTGCATGCGCGTGGTGCACATCGCGCCGGGGCCGATGTTCACCTTGATCACGTCGGCGCCCGCGTCGAGCAGCGCGCGCGTCCCCGCGGCCGTGCACACGTTCCCCGCGACGATCGGCACGCGCCCGCGCACGATCGCGGCGACCGCGGCGATCGCCTCCAGCATGCGGCGCTGGTGACCGTGCGCGGTGTCGAGGACGATCGCCGACACGCCGATCTCCAGCAGCCGCGCCGCATGGGCGGGAGCCTTCTCGGAGATCCCGATGGCCGCCGCGACCATCAGCTCGCCGGTCGGTCCGAGCGCCGGACGCAGAAGCTCGAGCCGGACGGCATCGTGGCGCGTGATCACGCCGACGAGTCGCCCCGCATCGTCGACCACGGGGACGGCCTTCACACGCGCCTCGTCCATGCGCAGGAACGCCTCGCGGTTCGGGATCCCCTTCGGGAGCGTCACGACGCGCGTGGACATGAGCTGGGAGGCGAGCGTGTACTGGTCGCGATCGCGCAGATCGGCGTGGGTGATCGTGCCGAGCGGGCGGCGGTCGTCGTCGACGACGATCACGAGATCGTGCGAGCGCTTGCGGATGATCCCCTGCACGTCGCGCAGCGTGGCGCGCGGCGAGACGGAGAGCGGCGTGTCGTAGCGCGCGTCCGCGGCATGGATGTGCGCGACGATGCGCGCGACGGTGTCGAGCTCCATGTCCTGCGGCAGCACGCCCAGCCCGCCGAACCTCGCCATCGTCTCCGCCATGCGCTTGCCGGTCACCGCGTTCATGTTCGAGGACACGATCGGGTGCGAGCAGCCGGGAAAGTCCGGTGGCGCCAGGTTCGTCTCGAGGCGGGAGCCGCCGTCGAAGTAACCGGGATTCAGGAAGACGTCGTCGGTGGAGAGCTCGAGCTGCGAGTCATGCTCGGGATGAAGGAAGCGCACCCCCGACGGTACCGCGCCTGTGCGACCGACATCCGATCGGGCGCGCGGTCAGAAGCCGGCGGCGGTCAGGTAGCTCTCGAGGCCGTCGTACATGTCCATGTAGTCGAACGGATTGGCGATCCCTGCGGGGCGGCCGGCGAGCTGGCCGACCTCGTCGAGGTGGTCGGCGGGGACGCAGCCGAGGAACGTGCCCCACTTCGCGCTGTCGACGGTGACGAGACCGTCCTGGGCGACCACCTGCGGGAACTCGTGAGCGGCGATGATCCCGCCGAGCGCCCCGATCTCCGGTGCCATGTCGTCGACGTAGCGGTTCCACTTGGCGAGGAACGGCAGCGTGGTGTGACAGGCCGCATCGGTGGCGAGCGCCGAGCGGCCCGCGATCGAGAAGTACGCGACGCCCGGAGCGTCCGTGATCTCGGCGTTGAACGTCTCGATGCCGGTGGTCGAGAATCCGTCGAGCTGGGCGGCGAGATCCGACGAGGTGACCGCGACGCCGAGGAAGTCCGCGAATGCCGAGAGCGCGGACTGCGCGACGCCCGGCACGGTGCTCTTCACGAGATCGGCGACCGGCGAGCCGCGATGCGGCGTGGCGATGGTGACGACGGCGGCGATCTTGTCGGGCGCGAAGTGCGCGACCCAGCGCGCATCGAGCCCGCCCTGCGAGTGCGCGATGATCACGACCTTGGAGGCACCGGTCTGCGCGAGCACGGCGTCGATCGCGGTTAGCAGCTGGGCGCCCCGCACGGCCGACGGCTGGATGGGATCGACGCGCGGCGCGAAGACCTGCCGCCCCCGGCCGGTGAGCTCGTCGGCGACGCCGTAGTAATACTCGAGCGGTCCGATGTGATCGAAGCCGAACATCCCGTGGGCGAGCACGATCGGGTACGGGCCCGTGTCGGCCGCGTCGGCTGGCACCGTGGGCGCCGTGGCATCGGGTGCCTCCGCAGCGTCACCCGCGGACCCCGTGGAGCCGGACGAGCCAAACGAACACCCCGCCAACAGCGCGCAGACACACAGAGAAATCGCCCTCACGAGCGCATCCTCGTCTCGATGCGCAACTCGCGCAACGACGATCGGATAGCAGCGGCTGACCGCCGCCTACTGACCCGATTTCAATAGTGATTCCGAGCGTCAGTCCACGGCACGGAGCGCGCGCGCGAGGTGCAGACCGCGGCGCTTGAGCAGCCGGTACAGCGTGACCGTGTTGATCCCGGCGGCCACGGCGGCGAGCTTCACATTGCCGCCGTGGCGGGTGAGCAGGTCGGTGAGGTACTGCCGCTCGAGCGGTGCGAGCCAGCTCTCGCGCGCGTCCTCCAGCGTGGCGTGCTTCGCCGGTGTCGGGCGCGCAGAGGGAGCGCCGCCCTGGAGCGGCTTCGGCAGATCCGCGGTCGCGAGCTCGTCTCCAGTGCACAGGATCACGGCGTGCTCGATCGTGTTCTTCAGCTCGCGCACGTTGCCCGGAAAGTCGTATGCCGAGAGGCGCGCGAGCACGGTCGTGCCGAGCCGCGGCGCCGGCTTGCCGTGCGATGCGGCCGATTGCTCGAGGAACACGTTCGCGAGCGTCTCGAGGTTGTCCTTGTAGCTGCGAAGGGGTGGCAGCTCGAGCGTCATCACGCTCAGCCGATAGTAGAGGTCGTCGCGGAAGGCGCCCGTCTTCGCCATGGCCTCGAGGTCACGGTTGGTCGCGCAGATGAGCCGCACGTCCACGCGATCCGGGGGCTCGTTCGAGCCGAGGGGCTGCACCTCGCCTTGCTCCACCGCGCGCAGGACCTTCGCCTGCAACATCACCGGCAGCTCGCCGACCTCGTCGAGGAACAGCGTGCCGCCGTTCGCCTTCTGGAACTCGCCGATCTTCTGGAAGCTCGCGCCCGTGAACGCGCCTTTCACGTGCCCGAACAGGATGCTCTCGAGCAGCGTCTCGGGGATCGCCGCGCAGTTGACGGTCACGTACGGCTTCTCGGCGCGTCGGCTGTTCCAGTGGATCGCCCGCGCCACGAGGTCCTTTCCGGTTCCGCTCTCGCCGCGGATGAGGATCGGTGCCGTGGTCGGTGCGGCCAGCTCCAGCTTGCGCTCCACCTCGTGCCACGCCGGCGACAGGCCCTTGATCAGCAGCGGGCGACCGGTCGCCGCGCGCGAGAGCTGATCGACCTGCACGCGGCGCAGCAGCGGTGCTGCGACCTCCGCGATCGCGGCGAGCGCGCTGAGGCTTGCCGCGTCGAGCCCACGCACCTCGCGGGTCGAGATGGTGAGCACGCCGATCGCCCGCTTCTGCCACTGGATGGGCACGGCCGCGATCGCGCCGACATCGATCAGGTAGCGCGTGTAGCGCGCGTCGCGCGAGGTATCGCTCGCGAGGTACGGCTCGCCCGTGTCGAACACGTGCAGCGCGATGCCGGCGCGGCGCTCGTCCTTCGAGCCCTCGTGCTTGACGACGCGCGGGAGCGTGACCGTCACGCCGTTCACGACGTGGTGGACGAGGACGAGCCCGTCGGCCGCCTTGTCCCACACGAAGATCGCGCCGTGCTCGGCGCCCGTCGCCTCGAGCGCGATCGCGACGAGCTCGGCCTCGATGGTTCCGGGCCGCGCCGCGTGGAGGCGGTCCTCGATCTCGCGCACGCCGCGAGCCTAAGCGAAGTGCGGGCCCGGGTGCGCGCCCGATCAGCGCTTCATGCCGAGGCGCTGTGCGAGCTGGATCGCGGCAGGCAGCGTCGGGTCTGCCTGCAGTGCGGCGTGCAGGTGCCAGCGCGCCGTATCCGCATCTCCACCCGCCGCGCAGATCAGCGCGAGCGCGACGAGGGCGCGGGGCCACGGGCGGCTGCCGAGCAGCAGCGCCTCCACGGTCCGGCGCTCGGACAGTGCCGCCTCGGCCCGATCGCGGCCGGAGGTTATTTGTACCCGATAGCGCGCCCACGCGAGCGAGGCCTCGTACTCCGGGTGCCCGGGCATGTGCCGGCACGCGGCCGCGAGCTCACTCATCGCGCGATGGACGTCCCCCTCGCCAAGGCTGCGCTGGCCGCGGCCGTACGCCTCGGCGGCAGCCTCGATCGCAGGGGCATCGACGGCCCACGTGGTCCGCAGCTCGGGGAGCTTCTCGCGCAGCCAGTCGTGATAGCGCCCGCGCGCCGCGTGATCGAGCAGCACGGCGCGAGCCTTCTCCACGAGGTCCCATCCGGACTGGATCAACGGGGCCACATCGGTCAGCTCGTACGCCGAGAGCACCGTCGGCGAGAAGCGCACGGCAACCAGCTGGTACGCAACCTCGATCTCGGCGGCCTCGGCGAGCGGGGTGATCTCGAGGACATCGTAGAACGTCGTGCGTGCGAGGCGAGCGGTCCGGGCGCGCAGGCTCGCCCGGAGCTCGGCGAGCACCCGGCGCGGCACCGTCGCGACGTCGTGCACCTCGGGCGTGAGCACGATCGCCCCCATCGACGCGAGCGCCCACAGCAGCCGCGCGGCCGTGCTCGCATCGAGCGTGCCGTGCTTGACCAGCGTGCCGATGGTGGTGGTGCCATCGATCTGCGCGGCCGCAGCGAGCTCGGGCGGCGAGAGGACCCGGTGATCGCGCAGCTCGTCGAGGCGCGCCGTGGGCGTCGCGTAGTGCACGACGTGCCAGCGCAGCGCGCTGCGCGCGATCTCGAGGTCGACGGCACGCGCGGCCCCGAGCGTCGGGCCCCAGGCGGATGGATGGTCCGGCGCCGGCGGCAGGTGCGTCGCGGCGCGGAGCAGTGGCCACGACAGCCCATTCGAGAGCCGCAGTGTCGTGGCCTCGCCGATCACGGAGACGAGCGTCGAGAGCTTCGCGGTCGGCGCCACGAGCGTGACGTGCGCGTGTGGCGCACGGTCCCGGGCCTCGGCCGAGCTGCCGATCGCGACGACGGCGGGCACCGAGGGTTGCGCGCGCCACGCCTCGACCACCGCCGGCAACCGCGCGCCGAGATGGTCGGCATCGACGATCACGACCTCGGGCAAGCTACCGCCGCGGGGGCCATCGGCCTGGGACGCATCCCACCGGGTCGAGAATCCAGCCTGGGCGAGCTGCTCCTCGAGCTGGACGGCTGGCCCGACGGCGGCCAGTGCGATCAGCACGGGGGTCACCCGAAAAGCGTATCAACGCCCGGTGCGCTCGCCGTAGTTTTCTTTCAGCATCTCGACGATATCGCGACAGATCTCGACGGTGGCGCCCCGCGCCGCGTCCACGCCGCCCGCCAGGCTGAGAAAGCCGTGCACGAGGCCCGTGTAGTGGTGATGGCGCACGGGAACGCCGAGGGCGGCGAGCGTCGCGGCGTAGGCATCGCCCTCGTCGACGAGCGGATCGTAGCCCGCGGTCGCGACGATCGTGGGAGCCGACGCGCGCAGGTCGGTGTCGGGCCAGAACTTCGGCGAGGACGCCGGGCGGTCGTCGCACGGCGCCATGTAGTGCTCGATGAACCAGTGGATCATCGACCGGGTCAGGAGATACCCGCGAGCGTTGCGATCGAGCGACGGTGACGTCAGCGTCAGGTCGACGAGCGGGTACACGAGCACCTGGAGGTCCGGCGGCCGGACTGCCGTGGCGCGGGCCGCATGATCCACGTGCGCGGCGAGAAAGCCGCCGAAGCTGTCACCGGCGACAGCGATCTTGCCGCCCGCGGGTACCCGCGCGACGAGCGCGACGTACGCGGCTACTGCATCCTCGATGGCGGCCGGGTGCTTGTGCTCGGGTCCGAGGCGGTACTCGACCGATGCGACCGTGCACTTCGTGTGCTCCGCGATGAAGCGAGTGGCCGGCTCGGAGCTGCGGATCGACCCGATCACGCCGCCGCCGCCGTGGAAGTAGACCAGCCAGCTCGCCCCCGCGCCGGGCGGCACGTAGAGGCGCACGGGAATCTGACCGCCGCGGCCGGTCACCGTGATGTCCGTGATCGTGGCCATCTTCGCGGGCGTCACGTCGAGTGGCGAGAGCCCGGCCTCCGCGTACTTGCGCGCGGCGGCAGGCTCCATCGAGTCGAGCGCCGGCAGCCGCAGGAGTCGCTCGAGCTCGAGCACGGCTGCGATCTGCGGGTCGAGCTTCTCGTTGCCGCCGGTGCGACGCTTGCGGCCGAGCACGCGGGCGATGGGGCGGGCCAGCGCGAGCCGAGCCGCGTGGCGCATGACGAAGTCTTTCACGCGGTCAGCGTGGCACGGCGCGCGCGCGCGCGGACGGGCGAGCGGCGGGTGAGCGCGAGCAAGGCGAGGAGTCCCGCCGAGGCGAACCCGAAGGAGCCGCCCGTGCCGGTCGTGGCGCAGCCGCCGCCGCCCGTGTCAGGCAGCGCGGACGTCGGCCAGCACACCGGGGTGGCATCGCCGCGACACGTGTAGCCGTCGGGGCAGGCGCGGTCCGACTCGCAGGGCGCGGTGCACAGCGAGGTCGTCGCGTCGTGCCCGCACAGGTTCGAGCTGCACTCGATGGGCGCGGCGCACGTGGCCCCGAGCCCACCTGCGACCGTCGCGTGCGCGTAGCACGTGCCGCCGAGACACAGGCCGTCCTGGGGACAGGCGGTGGCCGCGTCGCACGCAGGCGCGTAGTGCACGGTCGCGGTCGCGGTGGCGGGTCGCTCGAGCGCGTCGGTCGCGGTCGCGGCGACGACATGGGCGCCGAGCGCGAGCGGGGTGGGGCCATTGAACGCGAGCACGGGGCCGGTCGAGGTGGCGTACGCGACGCCGTCGATCGCGAGCGTGAACGTGTTCATCGACAGAGGCCCGGAGAACGCGGCGGAGATGCCAAAGCCGGGCTCCACGTGCTGGCCGGTGCCGGGCGCGGCGAGCACGAGCGTCGACGGCGCGAGGTCGGGCTGTAGCCCGAAGGTGTCGACGAGGTACTGGAAGCTGTTCTGCGTGTCCCCGCCGCACGTACAGCTGCGCGGGTTCGCGAGCGACTCGCCGCAGGACGGGTCCGAGTTCTGGAACCGCTTCGCGCTGCCGAGATCGAGGTAGGTCATCGGATCGCCCGCGTCGAGCTCGTGGTCGAGGCCCCACACGTGACACGACTCCTGCGCGACCGCGGCGCACAGATAGTTGATGTCGCTGCTCTGGTTAGCGAACACGAAGCTGATGATGTTGTCCTCGGTGGCGCCGCAGCCGATGAACGGTGCCACCCCACCCGCCATGGTGAGCTCGCTGTTGAGCTGCACGGCCTTGCCGGCGACCATCACTTCGGAGTGCGGCGCGGCCCCCGGATCCTCCGTGACGACCTCGATGTCGAACGGCGCAAACGTCGCCCGCACGCACGCGACCAGGCGGTTCCAGTGATCCGCGCCGTGGTTATACCCGGTGAGCACCACGGGCTCGTTCGCGATGCTCGACGCGTCTTGCTGCGCGCTGTCGAAGCCGGGGCGCACCGAACAGCCGTCGGGCAGGCAGTCGTTCAGGTACAGGGTGTGCGACACGCTCGCGCCACCGGCGCTGGCCGAGGCCGGTACCACGCGGTGCTTCCAGACCACGAGCGGCAGCGCCTGGTCGGCGGGCTCCGCAGGCTCCGCGCGCGCGGGAAGCGCCAGCGAGCCGACGATGACAACCCCGACGAGCACGCGTGCAAGCATCGCGGCGACCGTACGCAGGAACGGTGGCGGTGGCGAGCATGATTCGCTGACCAGGCCTTCCACCAGCGAGGATTCCAGGCGACACACGCTCCATGCTCAAGATCGATCTCACGGGCAAGCGCGCGCTCGTCGCCGGGGTTGCCGACGACGGTGGCTTCGGGTTCGCGATCGCAAAGGCGCTCGCCGAGGCCGGCGCCCAGGTGTCCGTCGCCACGTGGCCGCCCGCGCTCGTCATCTTCAAGACCATGCTCGAGCGCGGCAAGTTCGACGCGTCGATGGCGCTCACGAACGGCGAGAAGATGCAGTTCGCGAAGATCTATCCGCTCGACGCCGAGTACGACACGCTCGAGGACGTGCCGGCCGAGGTGCGCGATACCCGGCGCTACCGCGATCTCGGCGACTTCACGATCGGTGGGCTCGCGGCGGCCATCGCCGCCGATGGCGGCGCCGACATCGTAGTTCACTCGCTCGCGAATGGCTCGGAGGTGAAGAAGCCGCTGCTCGAGACGTCGCGCAAGGGGTACCTGTCCGCGGTCTCCGCGTCGGCGTACTCGATGGTGTCGATGGTCTCGAAGCTGGGCCCGGTCGTCCCCCGCGGCGGCGCCTTCCTGTCGCTCACGTACATGGCATCGGAGCGCGTGGTGCCGGGCTATGGCGGCGGCATGTCGTCGGCCAAGGCCGCACTCGAGTCCGACACCCGGACGCTCGCCTTCGAGAGCGGTCGCAAGTACGGCCACCGTGTGAACACGATCTCGGCGGGCGCATATGCGTCGCGCGCTGCGAGCGCGATCGGGTTCATCGGGGAGATGATCGATTACACGACGCGCAACGCGCCGCTGCAGCAGAACCTGACGGCGGAGGAGGTCGGGGCGACGGCAGCGTTCCTCTGCAGCCCGCTCGCCTCGGGCATCACCGGCTCGACCGTCTACGTGGACAAGGGCTTCCACGCGATGGGCCTCGCGGTCGATCGCGAAGGCGCGATGGCGCCGAAGGCCTGACGCAAATCCGGCGCATCGGCCGGCAGACCTGGTGGCGTGCCGGTGGTATCGCGTTCGCGCTACCATCGCGGCTGTGAGCAAGCCCGAGGTGCTGGCGCGAGCCACGTTGGCGGACTTCCTGGCCATCCCGGAGGAGCGCCGGTTTCACGAGCTCCTCGCCGGCGAGATCGTCGACAAGGCAGCGCCGTCGGCGGAGCACGGCACGACCCAACTCGAGGTGGGAAGCCGACTCCTCGGACCGTTCGGCAGACATCCGCCCGCGGGCGGCCCGGGCGGCTGGTGGTTCATGACCGAGGTCGAGATCCTGTTTGGCGACGACGTCTGCCGTCCTGACGTCGTGGGCTGGCGGCGCGTGGTCGTGCCCGAGCGTCCGCGCGGTACGCCCATCTCCACGACCCCGCAGTGGACGTGCGAGGTGCTGTCGCGCGACAAGCGCAACGACCTCGTCCGCAAGAAGCGCATCTACCACCGACACCACGTGGAGCACTACTGGCTCCTCGATCCCGAGCAGGGCACCCTGGCCGTCAATCGGTGGCACCCCGATGGGTTCCTCGAGATCCTGTCTGCGGAGCGCGGGCAGACCGTGCGTGCGGAGCCGTACGACGCAATCGAGCTCGCGGTGGGCGGCTTGTTCGGCGACGAGCAGGACTGAGACTGCGGACCGCTTCAAAGCCGCGGAAACACAACGCGGTACGCATCTAGACGTGAGGGCGGGTGACCATTCAGCCTCCGCCAAACGTCAACTGCACCGGCGCTCCGTGCACGACCGCGCCGGCCGGAAGCGCCGGCAGCGTGATCTTGGCGAACTCCTGATCGATGCATGCGTGCAGCGGTGCTGGCGCTCCCGGTTTCGACAGCGCCACCGTGATGCCGCCCACACGAGTCGAGTCGCCCGATACGACGATGTCCAGCGCCGGCGTACCTGCGGCGAACCGCGCGCACGCACGACTTACCTGCGCGACCGCGGCCGTCTGAGCAGCCATGTAGGCCTCGAGCGACGCCCGCAACTCGGCTGGCAACTCGCTGGCCTCGAGTGACGATGGCGAGTCCTGGGTCATCGCGAGCGTGCCCTGCTGCGTCCAGAATGCTGCGACCCGCGTGCGGACCGCGGTGACGTCGGGACTGTCCACGAACCGTTCGTCCGCGAATCGCGCGCGGTTCTGCACCAGGCTGGGCCGCGCATCGGCGCTCGCGGCCACGATGGCGCGGTCTTCGCTCGCGAGTGCCGCGACCCGATCGCCCCGATAGTGATGAACCTCGGCCAGCGTGTCGAGCAGGTCCGGATCACCGTCCAGCGTCAGCGCGCTCACGAGCGCCGCATCGAGCTCGCCCGCCGCGAGCGCGCTGTAGATGAGCTCGTTCAATGCGGCCGAGTCGGCCGCGTGCGCAGTGAGAATGGCGGTCCATAACTCGTGCCGCAGCGCCGGGCGGATCGGTGTGCCGACCGAGGCGAACGTCAGTGCCTCGGCGGCGTGCGGCGATGCAGGATACGCGCGCACGAACTCGGTCACATCAGCGACCGCGTGCGCGCGGACCGCCGACATCCGGCGAACGTTCATGGTGTCCCAGGCGACCTCGCTCGCGAGCGCGGGGCTCGCGGTCGCGGCCGCACGCTTCAGCTGGGGCAGCGCGTCAGCGAGTCGATCGTGTTTCACGTACCAGCGCGCGGCCGCGAGATGCGCGCCGGCATCGCCGGGAGCCGCGGTGACACTGGCCAGCACGTCCGCCTCCGTGGCGGCCGCGATCACCGCGGTCTCGACAAGGCGGAGGAAGCTGGCGTCTCCGCTCGTGTCGAGCCCGGTCTCGGTGGCGATGACGGCGCCCGTCGCGTCCAGTACGAGGAACGTCGGGAACGAAGTCACGTGATACTGGCTGGCCGCGGCGACCCCGTTTCCTTCCTCGGCGTCGTACGCCGCGAAATGCACGCGCCCCAGTGCGGCCTGCACCGACGGCAGCGGCAGGATCCTGGCCGCGAACTCCTGACACGGATGGCACCACTTCGTCGAGAACTCGAGCACGACGGCCTTGCGCTCGGCCCGAGCGCTGGCGAGCACGGCTGCCACCGGTCCCGGGTCGGGATGCTGGGGCTGCGGGACTGGCGACGTCGCTGCGACAGTCGCAGAGGCGGTCGCAGGTGCGCCGGTCGCCGCGTCGGCACCGACCCGCGCGGGACCCGGGATGGGCGGAGCGCTGCTGCCGCGGCATCCGCAGGCCGCGAGCAGGATAGCGGCCACTTGAGTTGCTCCAGATCTTCGATTCATACGAACGGCTCCTGCAAGGAGCCTACCCGCCACGGGCACGGATGGATCCCTCTCACCCGTCACGGTCATGCGCCGGCTTCGAGCAGCTGGACGATCCGGTCCAGCCGCTCCAGGATCGCCAGGTTCACGTCGGGGCTGACGGTGGTGGCGGTCGTGGCGGGGAGCGCGCGATCGGCGGCGGGGGCCTCGAGCGCGTTCGCGGCGAGCGAGGGACCGAACGTCTGGATGAAGGTCGCGAGCGCATGACCCGCGGGCGTGGTCGGGAACAGGTTGTCGTAGCCGACCGACAGCGACGTCGCCATGTAGAGGATGCCGTCCCACGGCGTCTTGCAGTTCGGATTGGTGTCCTTCTCCGCGAGATAGAACGCGAGGCCGCCGCCGAGCACGGCCGCGAGCAGCGCGTCGATCGGATCGCGCTTCGCCCACGTGCGCAGCTCCGCCTTGACGTCGCCGTAGCTGTCGTCTGCGAGGAACTGCAGCGCGATCGGCGCGTACGGCAGAAACTGCGCAACCAGATCCATGGGAGGACGATAAGGCCTGCGAACCCCATGCGCCAGGTGTCGCAGTCCGCTCGACTCGCGCGGAATTCCAGTCGCTTCTCGACCGTTCGCCACTTCCGGAACGTCGTCCGAAGCCTTACTAAAGAAGCGTTGCATCGGGGAGGTTGGATTTGAGGGAGCTCTGGCACGCATCGCTGCAGTTCCCGGTGGTCGTCTTCACGATCGCGCTGGGCATCATCTTGCTCTACTGGGTGTCGGTGCTCGTGGGAGCGCTCGACATCGACCTGCTGGGGAGCGGGCACGTCGACATGGATGTCGACATGTCGGGTGCCGCGAAGGGGCTCGGCGAGCTCGTGCAGGGACACACGGGTGGCACGGGCGATGCCGGCGGTGATGCCGGCAGCGACGGTGGTGGAGCCGCCCACTCCGATGGCGACGGGGGTGGCGGTGGCCTGTGGCATGGCCTGGGGCTGGGCCAGGTCCCGCTGACCATCAGCGTCTCGCTCATCGTGCTGATCGGCTGGGTCGGCACGCTGCTCGTCATGAACTACGCGCTACCCGCGTCGGGCTTCGGCTGGCTGCGCGCGATCTTGCTCCCGCTCATGATCATCATCGCGCTGCCGCTGACGGCGCTGCTGATCCGGCCGATCGCGCCGATCTTCCGGGTGAACGAGGGCAAGTTCAACACCGACTACGTCGGGCACATCTGCACGATCACCACCGGCCGCGTCGATGAGACGTTCGGCTACGCGGAGATCGTCGACGGCGGCAGCGTGCTGCAGATCCCCGTGCGCTGCGACCAGCCCGGTAAGCTCGCCCGCGGCGACAAGGCACTCATCATCGAGTTCGACGCGCCGCACCGCACGTACGTCGTCGAACCATCCGCTGATCTACTGCCGGCTCCGAG
>JAYSYE010000358.1:0-4751 GCA_043716635.1 Deltaproteobacteria bacterium
GAAGGCCGTTACTGCTGCGCTTCCTGCAGGACGAAGCGGATCTTGAAGCCGTGGATCTTCACGGCGACCGGCTTGCCATCCTTCTCGCCCGGCGAGAACTGGCACTCGCGCAGCGCCGCGATCGCCGACTGAGTCAGCCCGTTCGGGAGCTTCGACGTCGCGACGATCTCCTTGGTATGCCCATCCTCGCCGACGACGAGGTCGAGCACCACGGTGCCCTCCGTGCCTGCGGCCGTGGCCTCCGGCGTGTACTTCCCGAAGCAGCGGCCCTGCGGCAGCGGCATGCGCGTCGCCTCGTACTCGGCGATCGGACCGTCGCCGTGCCCGCCACCGCCGTGGCCCGGCGTCACGGGGCCGGTCGCGGGACCCGCGCCTGCGCCGGTGCCCGTCCCCGTCGAGCCCGGCGGTCCGGTGCCGCCCGTGGAGCTCGAGCTCATGTCGCCGCCCTGGAACACCTGCTCGGGGCCCGTGTCGGTCACGACCGCGGGCTGCTCGGGCACGGGCGTGTCACTCGCGACCGCGGCGACATGGGCGACGTGCCCCTGCGGCGGTGCGGGGGCGGCCTCGTGCGGATGGGCCGACGGGATCGCAGCGGGCGGCGGCGTCGTCGCCAGCGGCGGCGTGGGGGTTGGCGGCGGTGACACCGGCGGCGGCACCACGGGCACCGGGTCGACCGGTGGCGGAGGTGGCGGCGGCAGAGACACGACCTGGATCTCGATCACGCGCGGGGCGGAGACGGCGACCTCCGGGGGGAGCAGCTCGAGCGCGCGCGCGAACCCGAAGTGCGCGAGCACCGAGATCACCGCGCACGCCGCGAGCCGGTTCATGGCGGCGGCACCAGCGTCGCGGGATCGATCTGGATCGCGAACGAGGTCACGCGCTCCGACTTCACGAGGTCGAGCACCCACACGACGCGGCCGTACGAGACGTCCTTGTCACCGGCGATGATCACCTGCGTCGCCGGGTTCGCCGTGATCGCCGTGTGGATCGATGCCCGCAGGGACGCGGGCGTCGCCAGCACATCGTTCAGGTAGATCGTGCCGTCGCGCTTGAGCGTGATCGCGACCGTCGCGGGCTTCAGCGCGGTGCTCTGCGACGCGCGCGGGAGCGCCACCTCGATCACCTGCTTCGCGATGAGGTTCGCCGTCAGCATGAAGATGATGAGCAGCACCAGCATGATGTCGACGAGCGGCGTGACGTTGATCTCCGCGATGATGCCGCGCCGCCGCGTGGCACCGCCCGCCACTCAGGCCTCCTTCGACGCCGCGACGGCCGCAGGAGCGACGGCCGTGGGAGCCACGGCGTCCGGATCGGCGAGGAGGTGCGAGAGGATCTCGTGCGCGTACGCATCGGCGCTCGCGGCGGCGGTCTCCGTGTGCCGCATGCACGCGTTGTACATGGCGACCGCGGGCAGCGCGACGAGCAGCCCGACGCCCGTCGCGACGAGCGCCTCCGCGATACCCGTCATCACGGCCTGGGTGTTCTGGATCGAGGAGCCCGCGAGATCGTGGAACGCTCGAATGATGCCGAGCACGGTGCCGAACAGGCCGACGAACGGCGCGTTGTTGCCGAGCGTGCCGAGGAACGCGAGCCGCACCTCGTACAGCGCGCGCTGGCGCTCGACGGTGGCAGCGCGATGCTCCTCGACCGACGCCGCGCCATCGGGCGCGCGCTCGAGGCAGCTGCGCACGACGACCGCTTGGAGCGAGCGCTCGCCCGCGAGGAGCTTGGCGGCCGCGGCCGGGCCCTGCGTGCGCAAGCGCTCGAGCGCCGCCGTGATGCGCTCCTTGGGCGTGCGCACGGAGAAGTAGAACCACACACGCTCGACCATCACCGCGACTGCCGCGAGCGACAGCAGGATCAGCAACCACAGCACCCACCGGGAGCCGGCGCGCAGCATGAGGTCGAGGATCGTGGCGTCGATCGAATCGCCGCCCGTCATGGAAGCCATCGGAGATGCCATCGGAGATGCCATCGGAGTCGTCATGGGGGTCAAGCGGGTCTCCTCGTCGTCATCATCAGGATCGCTCCAGAAGGCTCAGAACCGGCCGCGGAGGCCGAGCGTGGGTAGGACGTAGCGGATCGTCTGACCGGCCGTGACCTCCTCGGGGAGGAGCGCCACGTTCGTGATGTCGACGTAGAAGTCGAGCAGCCACTTCCTCCATACCGCGCGCTTGTCGACGCGCACGTCGAAGCGCACGTAGCCGTCGGCGCGAGCGGTGTTGTACCCGGACGTCGTCGTCGCGGGCAGCCCGCTCTGGTACTGCATGCGCACGCCGACATCCCAGTTGCGGGCGAGCGGGAGGCCCATCACGACGTTCACCAGGTGCGTGCGGTCGAAGTCGTACGGCGCCCACGAGTGGTCGCGGAACCGCTCGGCGCGCGAGAGGGTGTACGACACCCAGCCGAACACCCCGCTCTTCGCCTGCCGCCGCAGCATCACCTCGAGGCCGTACGAGCGCCCGAGCTGCGGCTTGGTGAGGCGGTTGAAGAGATCTTGCGGCCCGTCCTGGCCCATCGTGACGGACGTCGGGACGAGCGTGGTGTTGCCCGCCGTCCCCGCCGTGGCCGCGTTCACGGAGAGATCGAAGATCGTCGGATCCGTGTAGTTGAAGTACGCCTCGGTGGTGAGCTCGAAGCGGTGCTGGAGGGGAACCTCGGCCCCGAGGCTCGTCTGATACGAGCGCAGGAGCCCGTACTTGAGCGGCATCTGATCGAGACCCGGGAGCGGCAGCACGAAGCGCGGGGGTTGGTGGTAGATCCCGACCGAGCCCTTCAGCCAGATCGCGCTGTCGTCGCTATCGGGCGGAACATCGGGGAGGTCGCGGTGGCCGAGCTTGTAGCGCACCGTCAGGCGCGGATCGACCGACGACTTCGTCGCGGTCTTGTCATCGTTCACGTCGGCACGCACGCCGGGGCGGATCAGCCAGTCGGAGGTGGGACGCCACAGCGCCTCGGCAAAGGCGGACGCCGTCGATGACGTGGAGAGCCCCGACGTGATCATCGCGAGGGCGTTGTTCGTCGCGTCCGCGGCGCCACCCTGGTGGAGGCTCCGGACGTGGCCCTCGACCCCGGCGGCGAGCGTGAGCGCCTCGCTCTGCTTGAAGCGCACGTGGATCGACGGCTCCGCCACCCAGACGTCGAAGTCCGTCCCGCGGCTGTACGTGCGGTCGTAGCCGCCGGAGATCCGGTACACGCTCTCGAAGCGGCCGACCGTCTGGTGGTAGCGGAGATCGAGCCGGTGGAACCGGAGGATCAGGCTCGGCGACAGCGGCGGATTCGCCATCGTCGGATCCGCGTTGGCGGCGACGGTGTCGAGCTCGTCGTTCGCGCCAAAGGCGAACACGGTCCACCCGTTCGCCTTCGTGCCGCCGTCGAGACGGGCCTGGTAGTCCCAGTACGAGAGCGAGGCCTGATCGGTCGCGAGCGAGAGGAGGTAGCCCGGGTAGCCGTAGCGCGCGGCGAGCGTGCCGGTCGCGTGGATCGCCTTGATCGGGTGGCGGATCAGGCCGCCCGCCTGCAGCAAGTTCGCATCGACATCGACGAGCTTGCCCTCGCCGCGCGCGGTGCGCCCGTCGACGATGCCGCCGATGTAACCGCCATACGACGCGGGCGCGCCGCCCGGATAGAACTGGATCTCGTCGATGAAGTCCGGGTTGATGACGCTCGGGCCCGACAGCAGGTGGAACAGCAGCGGCACGCGGATGCCGTCGATGAGGAAGCCCGTCGAGCTCGGGCTCGCGCCTCGGATCACGGGAAACGGCAGCAGCGACACGACGGACGCCACACCGGGCAGCGCCTGGATCACGCGGAACGGGTCGCCGAAGGTGCCCGGCACCTGTTGCAGCTCGGGGCCACGCAGCGTGATGCGCGAGACCTCCTCGCGACGCTGGTCGCCGACGACGACGATCTCGTACGGGTCGTAGCGCGAGCGCTCGACCAGGTAGGTGACGGCCAGCTCCTGCGTGGCGACGAGCGTCTCGCGCTGGACGAACGGCAGGTGCGCCGGCGCGAACACGCTGATCTGCGCGGGGCCCGCCGGCAGCGCGATGCGAAACTCGCCCTTCGCGTCCGCCTCGGCGGTGTACTGCGTGCCCGCGACCTCGATCGCGATGGTGGCGCTCTCGACCGCAGCGCGGGTCCCCAGCTCGACGAGCTTGCCGCGGAGCACGGTCGTGCGCGCCGGACCCGTGTCGGTCGCGACGGGCGTGACCGGCGGCGGCTGCGGGAGGAACGTGTGCGTGAAGTTGATCTCGACGAGCACCGGCTGATCGCCGTACGTGGCGGGCTGGAAGTGAAACGTCTGCGCGGCCGCGATCACGGCCTCGTCGAAGCCGGGCTGCGGCGCGGTGACGAGCGTCGCCGTCTGCACGGTGCCGGTCTTGTCGATCCGCAGCTTCACCGTGACGGTGACCGGCGTCGTGATCGGCGGAGTCCCAGGGGGGAACGGGACGTCGGTCGAACCGATTGCCTGCGGCGCCACGAAGCTCGGCTTTGCCGCATCGCTGCCACTGCCGCTGCCCGTGTCGCCGCCGCTGCCGCTGCCGCTGCCGGCCGCGCTGCCGCCGGTGTCGCTGCCTGCGGCGGTCGGTGCGGGCGCGGCGTCGGGTGCCTGGGGCGCGGCGCCCGGCACGCCGGCGTCGGGTGCGGCCTGGGCAAGCGCGAGCGCGGGCGCGGCGAGCACGATCGCCGCGGCGAGCATCCGGCGCGTCACCGCCACGAGATGCCGATCAGCAGCGTACCGCCCGCGT
>JAYSYE010000359.1:0-4748 GCA_043716635.1 Deltaproteobacteria bacterium
GGCCGCCCCCCCGGGGGCGGCCCGCCCCCGGTGCCACACGTACGCGAGCCACCTCGCGCAGCGCGTGTCACTGCCGACGGTCAGAGCCGTCCTGGGGCACGCCGATCCGAACGACCACAGCCCGCTACGCCCACGTCGACACGGCCTCGCTCGCGCGCGACCCGCGCCTGCACTTGACCTTCGCGATCCCGTCGGGCACGGTCGCCGCCATGGACCCCACTGCGCACGGGATGCACACGGCCTCGACGACGACTTCCGGAACGACGCGCAAGTAGCTACTGCGACACACGATCCCATAGCTCAGTTGGATCAGAGCGGCGCTTTCCTAAAGCGCAGGCCGCAGGTTCGAGACCTGCTGGGGTCACGACGATCGAGAACGATGCGAGCGGCTGCGACGAGCGGCGCGATCGTCGACACGGAGTAGTGTCAGTGTCCATGCCAGCGCTGATCTACGGGACCGCCTGGAAGGAAGCGCGTACCGCGGACTGCGTCACGGCGGCGTTGCGGGCCGGCTTTCGCGCGATCGACACCGCGAATCAGCGCAAGCACTACGTCGAGGCCGCAGTGGGCGACGCGGTGGCCGCGAGCGGGCTCGCACGCGAGGCGCTGTGGCTGCAGACGAAGTTCACGCATCGCGCGGGACAGGACGAGCGGCTGCCGTACGACGAGACTGCTCCCGTCGCGACGCAGGTCGAGCAGTCGCTGGAGAGCTCGCTCGCGCACCTGCGTACGACGTACGTCGACTCGCTGGTGCTCCACGGTCCGTCGCTGCGCGTGGGGCTCGCCGCCGAGGATGTCGAGGCGTGGCGCGCGATGGAGGACCTCGCACGCCGCGGCGCCGCCCACCAGCTCGGCGCGAGCAACGTGACCGCGGAGCAAGTGCGTGCGCTGGTCGCGGTCGCCAGCGAGCCGATCGCGTGGGTGCAGAACCGGTGCTACGCGAACCGCGGCTGGGACGCGGAGGTCCGCGCGGTCTGCCGCGCGCACGGCATCGCGTATCAAGGGTTCTCGCTGCTGACCGCGAACCGCACCGTGCTCGTGCGGCCGATCGTCGACGCGATCATGATGCGGACCGGCCACTCGCGCGAGCAGCTCGTGTTCGCCTTCGCGCGTCAGCAGGGGATTCACGCGCTGACAGGCACTACCAGCGATGATCACATGCGAGACGACCTCGCCTCGACGGCGATCGAGCTCGACGCGACCGACCTTGCCGTGCTCGAGGCGGTCGGCCGCGACTGATTTTCGCTGCCGCCTCCGGCGAGCAGTGCCAGGATGCGACCATGCGAAGCAGCGCGCGCCGGCTCGGACTTCAACTCGGTCTCGGCCTCGGTCTCGGAATCGTGACGGCGCTCGCCGCGTGTGGCGGGGGCGATGGCACCGACGACTCGCCGGCCACACCGGACGGCAGCGCGAGCGGTGACGCCCCCGTCGGGACGCCGGACGCCGACACGCGTGACCTGCTCGTGCGGCTCGACAGCCTGCCCGGCGTGACGGCGTCGGAGTTCGCCTGCCGCACCACATTCCTGCCCGCCGAGCGCTGCTTCCAGCTCGCCGTCACGCAGCCGGTCGACCATGCGGTGACCGGCGGGGCGACGTTCCAGCAGGACGTCACGCTCGCCTCGGGAGACCTGGCGCGACCGATGGTCGCGTACACGACCGGTTACGATAACTACTGGTACGAGTATCCGTCGGAGCCGGCGCAGCTGCTCCAGGCGAACCAGATCTCGCTCGAGTACCGGTTCTTCGGGAGCTCGCGGCCCGAGCCGGCCGACTGGACGAAGCTCACGATCGAGCAGGCGGCGGCCGACGAGCACCACGTGATCGAGCTGCTGAAGTCGATCTACCAGGCGCCCTGGATCACCAGCGGCGGCTCGAAGGGCGGGATGACCGCCTCGTATCACATGCGCTTCTGGCCCGACGATGTCGCGGGGACGGCGCCGTACGTGGCGCCGCTGTCGTTCGGAGCCGCGGACCCGCGCTATGCGGGGTTCCTCGATTCCGATGGCACGCCCGCGTGTCGGCAGGCCCTGCGCGACGTCGAGGTCGAGCTGCTGAAGCCCGCGCGCTTCGACGCGATGAAGGCCCGGGCGATCGCGAACCAGGGTAGCCGCACGTTCACGCGCATCCAGATCGGGCCGGCCGTCGAGGGTGGGATCTCCGGGATCGAGTGGGCGTTCTGGCAGTACCGAGGGGTCGCAGACTGCGGGTCGGTGCCCGCCGTCACGGCCACCGACGCGGCGATGTGGGCGTTCCTGAAGGACACCTCGAACCCGCTCGACTACGACGACACCTCGCTCGCTCGGTTCGAGCCGTACTACTACCAGACGCTCGCCGAGCTCGGTGACGTCGATGGGGGAGGCGACTACCTCCAGGGCCTGACTCGATACACGGCGGCGGACTACGACGGCATCTTCCCGGCCGGCGTGGCGCGGCCCACGCTGCGGACCGAGGCCATGACGGACATCGATCAGTGGGTCCAGACCTCCGGTCACCACATGCTGTTCGTGTACGGCGAGTACGATCCGTACTCCGCCGGCCACTACACGCTCGGCGCGGCGACGGATTCCGCCGAGCTGTTCGTCCCGCAGGGCACGCACAACGACGGCATCGCGAACCTCGTCCCCGCCGATCAGACGACCGCGCTCGCCAAGCTCGCGGCGTGGACCGGGGTCACGCCCGATCCATCCCAGCTACGGACGCTGCGGGCACGGCGCCAGGCACCGCCGACCGTGCGCGTGCCAGCGCTACCGCGGGCGCTCCGGCTGGCCCGCGCGCGACTCGCGGCGGAGCGTTAACCCCAGGGCTCGCCCGAGATGATCTAGACCGTCGGCGGCCCTCGGGCGTCCATAGCGTGCTGTTACGCTGGACCCTGGGGGCACCATGAGGCGATTCGTGTGGGTCCTGCTCGCCATCGCCGTGGTGGCTGCAGGAATCGGGATGTACTTCGGCCTGCGGCCTGGCGGCTGCCGGTCGGCGCGGAAGCAGTGGGGGCTCGCGATGGCCACCTGTCCGTCGGGCAAGCTCCGCCAGGTGGTGGACGTGACGGGGCGCGAGCTGCGGCGCGGTGCCCGCGGGGAAGTCGCGCTCAGTGCGCACGCCATGTTCACGACGGACGCCGCCGACGTCGTCGAGCAGGTCGCGGTGCGCGACTTCCAGTCGATCACGCTCGCGCTCGTCGATGCGACCGGGGTGGTGACGCCGCTGGCCTCGAAGTGGGTGCTCGATGCGGACGAGACCGCGTCGGCCGTCGAGCTGCCCGAGGTGCCCGACGGCGAGTACCGGTTGCGCGCGACCTACGCGACCCGCGTCGACCACGGCGAGATCGAGCTTCCGCTCGCGCTGTACACGCCGGCGCGCATCCACGTGCTGACGGATCGCCCGCTGTACGAGCCCGGCAACACCGTGCAGTTCCGAGCGGTCGTGCTGCGCGCCCGCGATCTCGCGCCGCTCGATCACCGACCGGGCGCGTGGGAGATCGAGGATCCCGCGGGTGACGTGCTGCTCCGCGAGCTCGCTCCCGCGGGCGAGTGGGGCGTGGTCGCGGGCACGTTTCCGCTCGATCGCGGCGCCGCGCAGGGGACGTGGCACGTGCGCTGGCGCTCCGGTGACGCCGTCGACGACGTGCCGTTCACCGTGGAACCGTTCACCCTGCCGCGCTTCCACGTCGACGCGTCCGCCGAGCGGACGTTCTACCGACCCGGCGAGGTGCCGAAGCTGCGCGGGACCGTGGTCTACAGCTCGGGGGCGCCCGTCTCGGCCGCGCGCCTCGCCCTCCAGTGGAGCGTGCTCGGCGAGTGGCCGCCGTCCCCGGAGTGGACCCCCGACAGGCTGCCGGCCGCCGTCGTTGCGACCGCCGCGGGCCGCTTCGAGGTCCCGTTGCCGGCAGTGCCCGCGGACCTCGTCGGCCGCGTGACCGTGACCGCGCGCATCAGCGCCGTCGATGCGGCGGGTGATCGCGTCGAGGGGGTGGCGAGCGTACTGCTCTCGCAGGAGGGCATCCAGGTCGCCGCCGTGACGGAGCTCGGCGACGGGCTCGTGCAGGGCTTCAACAATCGCCTGTTCGTGCGCGTCAGCACGCCCGATGGGCGTGTGCTCGCGAACACGCCCGTCACGGTGAAGCGGAGCTGGGACCCGACCGACCGTGGCACGCAGGCGCTCCTCGACGAGGATGGCGTCGCGAGCCTGCAGATCGACCCGGGCGCGCCCGTGAATATCGTGATCCCGGCGCTGCCGTGGCGGCGGGCGACCCGGGACGCCCTCGTCACGCGCGGCGAGCCCGAGGAGCTCGTCGGGGACGACGGCGCGGGCCTCGCGGATCAGGTCGAGATGGATCGCTGGCTGGCCGCGCTCGCCCCGTGTGGCAAGTGGTACGACGCGGCGGGCGGCGACAGCGACGAGGACGAGTCCGCGAGCGGCACGGGCGCGACGGTCGGGCTCCGGGTCTCCAGCGGCGGCGCGATCACCGCCGTCGCGGCGGGGCGCACGCCGCTCGACCGGTGCGTCGCCGCGGTCGTCCGCACGAAGCACCTGCCGCCGGGCCGAGAGCGGATGTACGCGGTGCCGTTCGAGTTCGCCGATCCGGGGTTGCCGAGTGTCACGGCTTCGGTCGAGGACGTGCGTGGCATCCCCGACGGCGTCGAGGCCCAGCTTCGCGCCGCGGCGGCGAGCGCACGCGACTGCGTTCCCGCCACGGAGGCTGCGGAGGGCTCGCTCGCGCGCGCGCTCACCTGGAGCGTCAAGGCCGGCAG
>JAYSYE010000360.1:0-4746 GCA_043716635.1 Deltaproteobacteria bacterium
GCCACGAGCTCGCGCGCGATCGCGAGCACGACGGCGACCCCGGATGCGTTGTCATCCGCACCCGGGTAGAGCTTGCCCCCGCGGATCCCCAGGTGGTCGAGGTGCGCGCCGAGCACGATCGCCTCGGCGCGGCGGCCGGGGATCACGGTCCACACGTTGGCAGCGCCGGTCGCGTCCGGATCGTCCGCGGCGAGCGGCTGGCGGTGCGGCTCGAGCCCGAGCGCGACGAGTGATGCGATCACGTGGTCGGCGGCCGCCCGCTCGCCCGGCGAGCCCGCGAGCCGGCCCGCGAGCCGGGCATCGGAGAGGAGGGCGACGTCCCGCATCATCGCGTCCGCGAGCGCTCGATCGCGCACGTGCGGCGCGCACCCGGAGAGCGCGGCGAGCGTTGCGAGCGCGGCGGCAACGAGGGACAGCGCGGTCGGCGCCCTGAACATCGCGGGCGAGCGTACGCGCTTCGCGACCGGGACCGGGCGATCGAGACCGCGCCCGTGCCACCTCCTCGCCCGGCCGGCGCCTGCGGACCTACAGGGCGCGCAGCAGCATGTCGGAGAGCGTCGCCGTGAACGCGATCGGGTCGGGCAGCGTCCCCGTATCGGCGAGGTACGCCTGCCCGAGCAGCAGCTTCGCCGAGGCCGCCAGGCGCACGTCCGTCGAGTCCGCCACGAAGATTGCCTTGAGCTTCGGCAGCAGCGGGTGGTTCGGGTTCAGCTCGAGGATCGGCTTGGTCGGAGGCGCGGCCTGACCGAGCTGCTCGAGCAGCTTCTGCATGCGCGGCGTGATGTCGTGCTCGTCCGCGACGAGACAGGACGGCGACGACGTGAGCCGCGTCGAGAGCCGGATCTCCTTGACGTCATCCTGGATGCCCGCGCGCAGGCACACGAGCAGATCGCCGAGCTCGCGGCCCTGGTCGGCGACCTTCTCCGCATCGGCCTTGCGCTCTGCCTCCGAGCCCGGCTGCACGTCGCCGCGTCCGATCGACTTGAGCTGCTTGCCCTGGAACGTGGGGGCTCGCTCGAGCCACAGCTCGTCGATCGGATCGGCGAACAGCAGCACCTCGTAGCCCTTGGCCGTGAAGCCCTCGAGCAGCGGCGAGCGCGACACCGCCTCCTTCGAGGTACCGGTCAGCACGTAGATCGCGTCCTGGCCTTCCTTCATCCGCCCGACGTACTCGCCGAGCGTCGTTGGCACGGCGGCATCCTGGGTTGTCGCTGCCACCACGAGGTCGAGGAGCTTGTCCTGGTCGCCCGCGGCCTCCCCCGACACGAGGCCTTCCTTCACCGCCGGGCCGAAGTTGGCCCAGAACGCCAGGTAGTCCTCGCGCGCGTCGCGCTTCATCTCGTCGAGCGTCGCGAGCACCTTCTTCACGAGCTGCTTCTTGATCACCGCGATCTGACGATCCTTCTGCAGGATCTCGCGCGAGACGTTCAGCGACAGGTCGTGAGCATCGACCACGCCCTTCACGAAGCGCAGGTAGGACGGCATCAGCTCCTTGGCCTCGTCCATCACGAACACGCGCTTCACGTAGAGCTGCACGCCGCGCTTCATCTCGGGGCTGAACAGATCGAACGGCGCCTTCGCCGGCAGGTAGAGCAGCGCGTACGCCTCGAGCGTGCCTTCCATGCGCACGGGGATCGTGCGCAGCGGATCGTTCCAGTCGTGCGAGAGGTGCTTGTAGAACTCCTTGTACTCCTCCTCGGTGACCTCGCTCTTCGGGCGATCCCAGATCGCCTTCATCGAGTTCAGCGTGGTGTCGCCGCGCTTGATCGGATACGCGACGAAGTCCGAGTACTTCTTGACGATGTCATCGATCACGCGGTCGGTCGTGTAGTCGCGGAGCCCGTGCTCCTCGTCGGCTGGCTTCAGGTGCAGCGTGATCGTGGTGCCGGCGCTCGCCCGCTCGGCCTCCTCGATCGTGTACGAGCCATCGCCGGTGGAGATCCACCGCGTCGCCCGCGTCTCTCCCGCCTTGCGCGTCACCAGCTCGATGCGGTCCGCGACCATGAATGCCGAGTAGAAGCCGACGCCGAACTGACCGATGAGGTCGGGGTTGACCTTGCCCTCGCGGGGCGAGGCCTTTGCGGCGGCGAGGAACTCCTTGGTCCCCGACTTGGCGATCGTGCCGATGTTGCGCACCACCTCCTCCCGCGACATGCCGATGCCGGTATCGGTGATCCCCAGCGTGCGGGCGGCAGGGTCGGCCTCGATCGTGATCTGCAGCGCCGGCTCGCCGGCACCGTCGACCGCGTCTCCGGGCTCGCGACCGGCCTCGCCCGTGAGTCGCTCGAAGCGAAGCTTGTCGAGCGCGTCACTCGCGTTCGAGATCAGCTCGCGGAGGAAGACATCCTTGTCCGAGTAGAGCGAGTGGACCATGAGGTCCAGCAGCTGCTTCACCTCGGCTTGAAATTCGAATCGTTCTGCAGCAGTCATCTAGAGGGGAGCATCGCAAAGATGCGGCCGCTCGTCTGCAACTCGGAAGTGGCCATCTTGAACGAGGCGATGAAGCTGCCGAAGCGGTTGGCGTCGGGCTTCGCCACCACCTCGCGGCAGAACAGGATCGCGACGGCGAGCGTGTTGTCGTAGTAGCTGCCACCCATTCCGAAGACGGTGCGGATCCCGCGCTGCTCGACGAACTCGCGCGACGCGATGATGCGGCGGCCATCGGCGTCGACCGCCTGCTGCGCGTCCCCGACGTAGAACATCGCGTTGTGGCCACCCGGCATGCGGCGCAGCTCGATGGCATCGCCGGTGGGGGCCGTGGGGAGGTCGATGTGGAGGTCCTGCAGGAGCCGCGCGATCATCGGAATTCCGTTCACGAACTCGCGATCGAGCAGCGGGATGGCGCGGTGGCCCTTCGAGGTCGCCGGGTCGTTCCACGTCGTTACCGTGCCGGCGCTGCCGAGCAGGCTGAGGGTGGGCGTGCGATCGACCAGCCGCGCGTCGCCGCTGACGAGCGCGCTCGCAAACTGCCGCGCGGGAGCCGGCAGCTCACCCGCCGGGATCACGAGGAACAGCCGGACCAGCTCCACCTCGGGGAGCTGCGCGAACACGGTCGCGAAGTGCTGCGCGGCCTGCTGGACGCTCGTCGCGTCCTTCAGGAGCGCGCGCACGCGCAGGGCTTCGATCTCGGGCCAGGTCAGTCCGCCGAGCTTCGACACGCAGCCAAGGTAACACCGGGCCCGGGGGCGTCGGGAGCCCCACCCGTCGGCGTTACCGGGTCTCGTGCGCGAGGGAACGGGTAGGCAGCGTGACGATGAAGGTCGTGCCTTCGCCCACGACCGAGGAAACTCCGAGGTCACCGCCATGAGCGAGCGCGATCTGCCGGGCGATGAAGAGTCCCAGCCCCACGGAGCGGCCCGACTTGGTGCGGGCGTTCTTGCCGCGCGCGAAGGGATCGAACAGGCGCGGCATGTCCTCGGCGCCGATCACCGGGCCCTCGTTGAACACTCCGATCGACGTGCGGTCGCCGTCGATGCGCGACGACACGCGGATCGCCGCGCCGTCGGGGGCGTGCTGGAACGCGTTGCCGACGAGGTTCGTGATGACCTGCACGACGCGGCCCTCGTCCCACGCCCCGATCTCGGGACCTTCGTGCGTCACCGTGACCTCGCGTGGGCCGGCAGTGCGCTTCACCTCCTCGACGGCATTGCGGACGAGGCGGGGCAGGCTGGTCACGCTCGGGCGCACGGGGAACGTCCCGTTGCGCGCCTGCGCGAAGTCGAGCAGGTCGGTGATGAGCTGCCCCGCCCGCTTCGTCGCCGTCTCGATGTACTTCAGGGTCTTCTGCGTGCCCGGTGGCAGCGTCGCGGCGTCGATCGCCTGGACGCCGAGCGCGATGGTGTTCAGCGGGTTGCGCAGGTCGTGGCTGACGATGCCGATCAGCTTCTCCTCGTACGCGGCCCGGCTCACGAGATCATCGTGATCGCGCTTGTTCTGGTCGATGTCCGTGTTCGTGCCGATCCAGCGAAAGGTGCCGTCGGGGTTCCGCGTGGAGGTGGCGCGCGCGAGGTGCCAGCGGTACGTACCGTCGGCGCGGCGCAGCCGGAAGGCCGTCTCGTAGGTCTCGCCGGTCGCGAGCGAGTGCAGCCAGCGCGCGCCGGCGGTCGGCAGGTCGTCCGGGTGGACGACGCCCTGCCAGCCGTCGCCGAGGACCTGCGCGCGTGGGATGCCGAAGTACTCCACCGCGAGGTCGTTGATGCGATCGAGCGAGCCGTCCGGGTCGGCGGTCCAGACCTGCTGCGGGGCGATATCGAGCAGCCGCTGGTACTCCTCCGCGAGGGCCGCACGCTGACGCTCGGCCGTGCGTGCGGCCGTGATGTCGATGCCCTGGCAGAAGATGCCGGTGACCACGCCGCCGACGGTGATCGGCTGGTACACGAAGTCCACGACGTAGGTCACGGCGGGCTCCCCCGGCGCGCTGGCGAGCGCGATCTCCATCCCTTTGCCGACGAACGGCTCGCCGGTCGAGAATACGCGGTCGAGGAGCTCGAGGTAGCCCTGGCTCGCGACCTCCGGGAGAGCCTCGGCGACCGTCTTCCCGATGATCGCGCGGGTGCTCCCGATCAGGTGCAGATACGCCGCGTTCGCGAGCTCGAACCGGTGCTGCGGTCCGCGGACGAATGCCATGAAGCCCGGCGCCTGGTCGAACATGCGCCGGAGCTCGAACAGCTCGGCCTGTGCAGAGCTCGCGCGGCCCAGGAGGTTGGCCCCGAGGCTCGCGATCGCGTCGTGCGTCGCGTCGTGCGT
>JAYSYE010000037.1:0-2471 GCA_043716635.1 Deltaproteobacteria bacterium
CACGCGCGCGGACGCTCCACGACCAGCGCGCCCTGCATCGCGAGCAGCGCGGGCCGCACGAACAGCTCGGCCGCGACCAGCGTCGAGACCGGATTGCCCGGCAGCCCGAAGATCGGCACCCGGCCCCGCGCCGCGAACGAGAACGGCTTGCCCGGCTTCATCGCGACCTTCCACAGCGCGAGCTGGATCCCCGCATCGGCCAGCGCCGCGTGGACGTGATCGCGATCGCCGACCGACACGCCCCCGGTCGTGATGATCGCGTCGTACTCGAGCGCCGCCGCGATCAGCGGGCGCAGCGCAGACAGCTCGTCCTTCGCGATCCCGAGCCGGGTGGGGATGCCGCCCGCCTCCTCGATCACACCCGCCAGCGCCCACGCGGACGAGTCCACGAGCTGGCCCGGGCCCGGCTCCACGTCCACCTCGACCAGCTCGTCCCCCGTCGCGATCAGCGCCACGCGCGGGGCCCGGGTCACCTCGATGCGCGCACACCCCAGCGCCGCGAGCACGCCGAGGTGCCACGCGGTCAACCGCGTTCCGGCCGCCAGCACCGGCTCCCCGACCGCGATGTCCTCCCCGCGCCGCCGCACGTGCGCGCCCACCGGCGCGGCGGGCAGCACGACGTGATCGCCGTCGACGCGGGCGTCCTCCTGCATCACGACCGTCGTCGCGCCGGGTGGCACCGGGGCCCCGGTCAGGATCCGCACGCACGTCCCCGCCGCAACCTCGCCCGCGAACGCTCCGCCCGCCACCGACGCTCCCACCAGGCGCAGCCGCCCGGGCAGGTCGGTCGCGCGCGCCGCGTACCCGTCCATCGCGGAGTTGTCGAACCCCGGCGACGCCCGCCCGGCAGTCACGTCGGCGACGAGCACGCGACCGCGCGCGCCCCCGAGCGGCACGATCTCGCTCGCGAGCTTCGGCACGTGACCGAGCACGGCGCGCAACGCATCGGCCACCGATTGCACGCGCGCGACTATACGCGCGAAGAGGCCGCGGTACTCTCCCGCCGATGCCACTGCCTCGCTCGCTCGCGCGACCCGCTCGCCCCCGGCTCGCCGGAGGCGCCGCCGCAGGCCTTGCGCGTCTCTCAGGTCTCGCCGCGCTGCTCGCGCTCGCCACGTGCTGCCCGCCGACGGCGACCACCGCGATCACCAACACGACCACCGCGGTCCTCACGCGGCCGCCGGTCGCCGCGCCCCTCGTCGACCACGCCCGCCCCGACGAGCCGCACCTGCGCAACGTCCACCAGCTCACGTACGGCGCCGACAACGCCGAGGCGTACTGGTCGTTCGCGGGCGACCGGCTGATCATGCAGACGAACCACGCGCCGTACGCGTGCGACACGATCGAGGAGCTCACGCTCGCCGGCACGACGAACCTCGGCGCCCCCGCAAAACAGATCTCGAGCGGCAAGGGCCGCACGACCTGCTCGTACTTCCTGAAGGGCGACCAGGAGATCATCTACGCGTCGACGCACGAGAGCTCGCCCGTGTGCCCGACGCCGCCCGACATGTCGAAGGGCTACAACTGGGGCCTCTTCGACTACGACATCTATCGCGCGAACGCGGACGGCTCGAACCTCAGGAACCTCACGCCGAACACGAAGGGCTACGACGCCGAGGCGACGGTGTGTCCCGTCGACGGCAGCATCCTGTTCACGTCAGATCGCTCGGGCGATCTCGAGCTGTACCGCATGGATGCCGATGGCACGCACGTCACGCAGCTCACCGATGCGCTCGGCTACGACGGCGGCGCGTTCTACTCGCCGGACTGCTCGAAGATCGTGTGGCGCGCGTCGCGGCCGACCGGCGCCGATGCGGACGCGTACAAGGCGCTGCTGCTGCAGCACCTCGTCAAGCCGACGAAGATGGACCTGTACGTCGCGAACGCGGATGGCAGCGACGCGCGGCAGATCACGTACCTCGCGGGCGCCTCGTTCGGCCCGTCGTTCTTCCCGAGCGGCAAGCGGATCATCTTCGCGTCGAACTACCAGAACCCGAAGAGCGGCGAGTTCGAGATCTTCGCGATCGACATCGACGGCACACACCTCGAGCAGATCACACACGTGCCCGGCTTCGACGGGTTCCCGATGTTCTCGCCGGACGGGACGAAGCTCGCCTTCTCGTCGAATCGGCGCGAGGACGTGGTGGGGGGCAACTATCCAAACGGCAAGCCCGCGGGCGCGCACGACACGAACGTGTTCGTCGCCGACTGGGTCGACGCCCCGGCCACGTCGACCACGACCGCCGCACCCGAGACCGCCGCCGCGGACCGATTCGCGCAGTACGTGGGCTACCTGGCGGACGATGCGCGCGAGGGGCGCGGCGTCGGGACGGCGGGCCTCACGGCGGCCGAGCAAATGGTGCAGGACACGCTGGCGGCGGCGGGCGTCGAGCCCGGGGTGCCCGGCGTCGTGGGTGGCGCGCCTGGACCCGGCTGGAAGATGCCGTTCACGGTCACGACGGACGTGAAGC
>JAYSYE010000361.1:0-4742 GCA_043716635.1 Deltaproteobacteria bacterium
GCTCGAGAACCCGGATGCCGCGGGCGAGATTTTGGAGAAGATCCTCGTGCGCGAGCCGACGAGCATCGCGGCGCTGACGCGGCTGTCGAAGCTCCACGAGCGAGCGGGCGATGCGGCGAAGAGCAAGTCGACGCTCGAGCAGGCGCTACGACTCGGGCCGACCGGCACCGACGCGGCCGATCTGTTCTTCCGGCTCGGCGAGGTGGCTCGCTCGATCGACGGCGACCTGGACACGGCGAGGCTCCATTACCAGCAGGCGCTGAAACAGGCGCCCGCGCACGCCGAGTCGATCGCGGCCCTGGAGAAGATCGCGCGTGCCGGCAACGACGTGACGCTGCTCGCCGACATGCTGCAGCGGCGGGTGACTGCGCTCTCGGCCCCGAGCAGCGGGGCAGGGGCCGAGGCACTGGTCGTGCTGCTGGTGGAGCTGGCGGATCTCGAGCACCGCGCCGGCACCACGGACGCCGCCCTCGTGACGCTTGCACGCGCCGCGAATGCCGCGCCGGACGACGCGCGCGTGCTCGGGCCGCTGGCCGACCTGTTCTTCGCGAGCGGCCGGCTCGACGAGGCTGCGCCGATCTACGACCGGCTCGCCGCCGAGGCGAGGACCGCGCGGCGGATGAAGGATGTCGCGCGCTTTCGCCAGCGGCAGGGCAGCATCCTCGAGGCGCGCGCCGACGCCGCGGGCGCGCTCGTCGCCTACGAGGAGGCGCTCCGCGTGAACCCGACGGACGTGACGACGATGGCGGGCCTGGGTCGCCTCTACTTCGCCGGTTCCGAGTGGGAGAAGGCCCGGAAGATCTACCAGTCCCTCGCGCTCCAGAACCTCGACGAGGCGGGCTCCGCCGCCGGGATGTCGAAGGGGGACATCTACTGGCACCTCGGCCATATCCAGCTCGCCCTCGAGAACCCGCCGAAGGCCCGCTCCATGTTCCAGCGCGGCCTCGAGCTCGAGCCGGCCAACCACCGCCTCCGCGAAGCCCTCGCCGACCTCGGCGACTGATCTCGCACCCGCCTGGTTCGCGGGCTGCTGGCCTACGGGCGCGATGACAGGCCGGACGACGGGCCGCACAGGGCGGCGGCGTGCGCAGCGGCGGCGGCCGCCCGTGGCTCCGAGTGCGAGAGCGCGGTCAGCTTTGCCTTCGCAGCCGGAGGGCAGGCGGACCCCAGCGATCCAAGCGCGAGCGCGGCCGACGTGACGATCTCCGGGAACGCGGTGTCGTCGAGCGCCTCCAGCAGGACCGCGGCGGCGCCAGGCGGCGCGAGCCGGCCGATCGCGGCCGCGGCGGACTGCGCCAGCGCGAGCGCCCCGCTGCTCTCGATCGCCTCGCCGCGCCAGCGCGTGAAGCGCGCGACCAGCGCCGCGCCGAGCGTGGGGTCGCCGAGCGTGATCGCCAGCGCGACCGCATGGGCACGGAGCTCCGTGGGCAGGTGCGCGTCGTCCCACGTGGCGGCGAGCAGCGCGGCAATGCCGGCGGCATGGCACTGCACGAGCGCCGTCAGCGAGTCACGTCGGACGTCGAGCGAATCGTCGTGCGCGACGCGATCCGCGAGTGCAGCTGCGGGCCCTGGTCGCGAGCACCGCGGACCGAGCGAGGCTGCCGCTCGGCGGCGCACCTCGGGCCAGTGATCCGCGAGCGCGTTCACGATCACGCGGTCGACGGCCGCGGGTCCATCCGGCAGGTGCCACGGTCCGCCTGCATCGCTGGTCTCCGGATCCGCGCTCGCGATCACGAACAGCGCCGCGAGCCGCACACCGGGGTCGACATCGGCGATCGCGTCGAGCACGAACGGGGCTGCGTCCGCCCGCGGCGTCTGCGCGAGCGCGCGCACGGCGACCTGGCGCAGCGCGGTGGCCTCGGCACCGACCGGCAGCGCGCGCACGTACTCGCTCACCGTGCGCAGCGCCGTGGCGTCCCCGTGGGCGGCGATGCCATCGATCAGCCGGTAGCGGCGCTCGTAGTCGGTCGCGAGCGGCAGCGCGGCCAGCATCGCCGTGACCACCCCGGGCGCCTCGGTTGCATGCGCGTGCGCGCGTCGCGTCGCGGCGCGATAGAGATCGCCCGCCGCCCTCGGATCCGGCTGGGCCGCGGCCGCGCCCATCAGTGACGCGACGGGCGCGAGGCGAAGCTGGTCGATCACGGCACGCCGCAGCAGCGTGGGTCCGCGTCCGGCGAGCTTCACCAGCGCGCCGATGCCCCCGCCGGTCGGGGTGATGCCTCCGACGGCCACCACGCGCAGCTCCGTGGTCAGGCGCTTGCTGCGGACGAGCTCCTCGAGCGCCGTGATCGCGCCGCGACTCGCGAGCGCGCGCACGATGTCCGCCACCTCGCTACCCCCGACCCAGCCCGCCTGCACCGCCGCGACGAGCCCCGGCGTGGCGCTCGGATCGTTCACGCGCGCGAGCGCACCGACGAGCCGCACGCGGGCCCGCGCATCCGTGGTGCGCTGGAGCTCGGCCTCGATCGCAGTCGTCGCGCTCGCGCCGCGCTTCGAGAGCCGGCCTGCCGCCGTGTCCGCACCACTGCCGCCCTTGCTCACCAGCGCGGCGAGCAGTGTGTCGCCGCCACCGGCGCGCTCGCCCTCCGCATAGATCCCGAGCTCGGCGATCGCGGTCTCACCGGTGGGCGGCCCGTACGTCGAGGCGAGGGTCACCGTCACGCACGGGTCCGCGCTCGTCGTCGGCAGCTCGACCACGTACGCGGTGTCGCCCGGTCCGGCCCCCGCGATCGGATCGGGCAGCGCCACGCGCCATGCCTCGTGCGCGGTGCTGACCACCAGCTCGTGCGGCCGGTTCGGCTGCCGCGACGCGAGCCGGCGCCCGGGCACGATGCGCAGCTCCACGGGCCTCGCGTCCGCCATCCCGGCGAGGAACGTGAAGAACTCCGTCGTCCCGTCGCTGTCCGCGATGGTCTCCCGCCAGCTCGTCGTAAGCTTGCCATCGTCGAGCTCGGTGGGCGCTGCGAGGGCGCCCGCGTCGGTTGCCCCCGCTTCCGTGCTGGCCCCGCGCGCGCGAAAGATCAGCGGTGCAACGGGGCTCGGCGCGGGATCGATCCGCGCGATCAGCAGCGGTGTCGTCGCGGGCAGCGCGACCGGCGGTCGCACCCGTCGCACGAACGCGCCGTTCACGAGCTGCTCGGCGAACAGATACGCCGGCGCACCATCGCAGCGCCGCAGCTCGGGCTTCGTCTGGTAGCGCACGACGGCCGTCCCCGTGAGGTCGATCGCGTACGCGTACTCCTCGTCCAGCCCGATCCCGCCGATCGGAGACCGCGTCACCACGCGCCACGCGCCCCGTGAATATTGCACCACGACCGCTTCGCGGGCCTCGGCCGTCGCGAGCTCGGCGACGATCGTCGGCACCCCCTGGGGCCGCCCCGCGCGCAGGCGCGACCCCGTCGTGAGCACCGCTCCGCCAGGCGTCCCGACGGATACTGGCACTGCCGCCGCCGCCGCGGCGCCCGCGCGCACGCGCAGCGTCCCCGTCGCGTCCAGCTCGATCGCGTCGCGTGCCCCGTCGCCGTCGACGTCCTCCGACAGCGTCGCGATCGGGGCGGCGCTCGCGGTCGTCACCGCCAGCGCCGACGCCGAGAAGATCAGGATCGCGAACACCACGGGCCGTCGCATGGCCGCAGTCTACGCCGCGGGGTAACGTCCGCGCGTGCTGTTCGCGCCGACGGATTATGCCTTCGAGCTCCCTCCCGAGCTGGTGGCGCAGGAGCCCGCCGCCATCCGCGACGCCTCGCGCCTCCTCGAGGTCCGCGGCGACGGCGGGCTCGCCGACCGCGCGTTCACCGACCTCCCGGGCCTGCTGCCCGAGGGCGCCATCCTCGTCGCGAATGATACGCGCGTCATCCCCGCGCGCGTGCTCGGCCACAAGGCCAGCGGCGGGGCCGTCGAGGTGTTCTTCCTCGAGCCCGAGCCCGCGACGCCGAGCCCCGAGGGCACCTCCGCGTGGCGCTGCCTGGCGAAGGCTCGCCGTGCGCTTCGCCCCGGCCAGCAGGTCCTCGTCGATGGAGCCGAGGCCACGCTCGAGATCCTGACCGAGCGCGCCGCCGATGGATCGGTCGCCGTCGCTGCCCCCGGCGACGGACTCGCGTTCCTCGAGGCCCACGGGCACATCCCGCTGCCGCACTACATCGCGCGGGCCGACGCGCCTGCGGATCGCGAGCGCTACCAGACCATGTTCGCTGCGGTCCCCGGCGCTGTCGCCGCGCCCACGGCCGGTCTGCACATGACCCCCGCCGTGCGCGATGCACTCGCCGCGCGCGGCATCACCATCGCGACGGTCACGCTCCACGTCGGCTTCGGCACGTTCGCGCCGATCCGCGTCGCCGACATCCGCGAGCACGTCATGCACCGCGAGCGCTTCGTGATCCCCGCGGCCACCGCCGCACTGGTCGCCTCCGGCCGCCCGATCGTCGCGCTCGGCACCACCGCGCTACGCGCGCTCGAGTCGGCGGCCACCGCGCCGCGCACGCTCGCCGCGGGCGCAGGCGCCACCGAGCTCTTCGTCTTCCCGGGGTCGGGCCACACGTTCCGCGTCGTGGACCACCTCGTGACGAACTTCCACCTCCCCGAGTCGACGCTGCTCATGCTCGTGTGCGCGTTCGCCGGCACCGACCGCGTGCTCGCCGCGTACCGCCACGCCGTCGCCGCGCGGTACCGCTTCTTCTCGTACGGCGACGCGACGCTCCTGCACCGCGCGTAGCCGATCGCGCGTAGGATGCGCCCACTCGCGA
>JAYSYE010000362.1:0-4735 GCA_043716635.1 Deltaproteobacteria bacterium
GCCGCTGCCGCTGCCGCTGCCGCTGCCGCTGCCGCTGCCGCTGCTGCTGCTGCTGCTCCCACCCAGCCCGCCGCCCGCACCCATCATCGATTCGATCGCAGCCTGCCGCCAGAGGTCCGCGAGCTGGGTGACAAAGTTGTCGACCAGCCGGCGCATTTCGTTTTGATAGTTCATACGTGTCCTGGGTTGGAGTCAGAATAGGAGATCAGCGAACGCGCAGAATGGAACATATTCACAGTGGGTTCGTAAACACCCTGCCCCATATTCCTCACAGGAATGCAGGGAATCCGCGTCGAAGCGATCTCACGGGCGCGGAAATGCCGGCACCAGCGCGCTCATCGTCGTATAGACGACGGGACCCGCACCGCGAACGGCGAGGTGGGCATCGACGAGATCGAGGAACCCGTCGAGGCGGACCACGTACCCGTGGCCGAAGTCAGCGGCCGGGTGATAACCGACCTGGAGGGTGCGCGGCGCCGCGAGTGGCGCACCATCCCAGTTGGCTGCGAATAAATACTCGAGCTCGGCCGAATTCACATAGTCGACTGTCAACCCGTTGTGCGGGACCTCGAGGATCGCCAGGTGCGGCGCGGCGTCGGCGAGCACGTCGGAATCCCGCGGGTAGTACGGCTGACTCCGGTCGTTCATCGGTGCCCAGTGCGCCATCAGCCAGCGATAGAGCTCGCCGGTCCCGACGTTCTTCCACTCCTCGATGCGCGACCAGTTGAAGGCGCTCGCCTCCGTCGTGAATCCGGCCTCCTGCGCCGCCTTCACCGTGTCGAGCGTCGACGTCCAGCCACCACCGCAGAAGCTCCGGGCGCGCGGCAGCCCGTGCGCGGCGAAGAGGTCGTTCGCGTGGTTCATCAGCGTGACCATCTGCGAGCGCGCGTAGGCCTCGAGCTTGATCGTGTACCCGGTGGTGTCCGTCGCGTACACCGTCGACTGATCGGTCACGCACGGCAGTCCCGCATCCGCCACGAAATGACAGTAGGGATGGATGTGAAGCCCGATCTCGTCGCCGTGCTGCGACTGCTGGGCGAGCAGCCACGACGCGATCCTCGCCTGTCGCTCCGCGGTCACCGCCGGATCCGTGAACGTGTACGGGCCCACGAAGTGAGTGATCTGGAGCTGGGGATGCTCGGCGTGGAACGTGTCCTGGATCGCCAGCATGGGATCGCCGGGGTCCGCGAAGTCCCAGTCGGTGGACACGAGCACGTAGAACGGAGCGCTGCGCTGAAACGTGACGCGCGCGAACGCGACGTCCGCGCCATCGGCAGCGAGCAGCAGCGGGTACACCCCAGCGGGCAGGGCGGCGAGATCGGCCGTGAGGTCGAAGCCGCCCCCGATCGTCTCGACGAGCCGGGTGCCCGCGCCGTCGCCGATCCAGGCATCGATCGTCGCCGTGCCCGCGGGCGCATCGACGTGAAGATGCAGCGTGTCGTCGCCCGGGGTCGCCCCGTTACCGATCAGGTACCACTCGCGCAGTCCCGACAGCGCAAATCCCGGATCGTTCGTCGCGGGCGGCGCGGGCGGTTCGGTGGGCCCGCTGGGCAGTTGAGCGGTCCCCCCGCAGGCTGCGACACACAGCATGACACCGAGGAGAAAGCCGCTTGGGCGCATGGCCGCGGACCCTAGCACGCGTGGTAGTTTGCGCGGCTCATGAAGCTGGGATGGCTCCTGTCACTCGCCACGGCCGTCGCGGCCTCCACGGCCTCGGGGTGCGCGGCGGGCTCCGCCGAGGCGCCGCTCACGATTCCGCTGGGACTCGACCGCACGGCCGCGGTGAAGTCGCTGCACGATCATCACTTTTGCGAGAAGCGCGGATCGCCGCCAGGCAAGCTCGAGACCTATCCCCGGTGTGACCGCCCCGGTCCCGAGTGGGGCGAGTCGTGGGTGAGCGCGCGTTACGCGAGCGATGGCAAGCTCCTCGAGCTGCGGCGCTACGAGCGCTTCTCCGATCCCGATCGCGCCCTCGAGCGCTGGAACCAGCTCGTCGGGGCGCGCCAGAAGCTCACGCCGGCATCCGAAGAGGCGCTCATCGACGCCCGCGACATCTTCCTCGAGTCCGGCACGAAGAGCGTCAAGGCGTTCCGCATCGATGCCGACACCGTGGTCGGCGTGTTCCTGCTGACGCCGTCACCGCCCGAGGATGCGAGCATTCTCGAGGCGGTCGTTCACGTCCCCGTCCAGAAGTAACGGGACGCAGCCCGACGTCGCGCCCGGCGTAGCGCCCGGGCGGCGAACGAGGGTTACGGGCGCACGCCGGCGTCGAGTAGCTTTGTCGCCGAGAGCGTGTTCGCGGTGATGGTCGCGCCGTTGCCAGCCACCGGCGGTCCGCCCGCGAAGTAGCCATTCGAGAAGTCGCCGCTGACGCCCGGCTGGGTGGCCACGTTCGTCGTGTTGCCGAACCAGTTGTTCGACTTGAAGTCGGCCATCGTCCCGCCGAAGAACATCACGCCGTACGGCGCGCCGTTGATGTTGCTGTGCGTGATCGAGATGGCCGTCGCCGAGTTGAAGTGCAGCTGGCAGTGGGTCGTGTCCGACTCGCCATTCGACGGCCCGATCTGCGAGTACGTGGCCGTGATCGAGCCACCGTTCAGGATCAGGAAGTCGCCGGACGTCTTGAACAGCTTGGTGTCCTCGAGCGTGATGACGGCACCGCCACCATTGGTGGAGAGGGCGCCGCCCGTCTGCAGCGCGTACTTCATGTGCACCGCGCCAGTGGCCCCGACCGAGATGCCGCCGAAGCCCGTGCCCGTCGGCTTGATCGTGACCTTCGCGGCGGACGTCCCGTTGAGATCGAGCGTGCCGAGCACCGAGATGTTCGCGCCCGGCTTCATCGAGATCGTCGTGCCGGCCTCGACCGTCACGGTCTTGCCGGCCGCGATCGTGGTCCCGCCGCCGATGACGACCTCGCCCGTCCAGGTCGTGTCGACCGAGATGATGCCCGAGATGTCCGTGCTCGGCGTCCCGCCGTCGGGCGTGCCACCGGTGGTGCCATCGGTCGTGCCGTCCGAGGTGTCGCCAGCCACGCCGCCCCCCGAATCGTTACCGACCGTGCAACCGACCAGCGGGACGGCCAAGCTCAGGACCAGGGCGAGCGACAGATTCCTCATGGACGCAGTCTAGAGCAACGGTTGTGCCGCTGGTTGCACAACTGTAACAACCCAAGTGGTCGAAACTGCTCGAGGCGGTCGCGAGCGGCCCCCGTCCACCGGAGCCTGCACTCCCAGGCGGGGTGGGGATCAGGTCGCCGGGAGCAGGAACCGGAGGAAGCGCCACGTCCGCGCCTTCCAGGCGAGCTCGTCGTGCGTCGCGCCCGGCTCGTGGTGGTAGCAGACCGTGCTGCCCGACAGTACGCAGCTCGGGGATCTGCCGAGGTTCCAGCCCTGGCCCACGAGCAGGTCGCGGACCTCGACGGAGTCTGCGGCGCCATCGCTGTTGTCGGCGATCGCGCCACCGTGATCGAGGTAGATCGCGAGGTCCTGCTTGCCGAGCACGGGGATGCGATCCCGGAGCGCGGTGCCATCGTCCATGCCCGGCCAGAACGCGCCGGACAGCGAGGCCACCGCCCGGTACGTCTCGGGGTGCTCCAGGCCGAGGTGCATCGCGACGAGCCCGCCGAGGGAGCTGCCCGCCACGGCGACGCGCTGCTGGTCCCAGCGCACCTGGGTGAGGGCGGCCGGCTGCAGCTGCGTGACCTGGAACTCGACAAAGGCGGCGAGCTTCGCGCCGTCGAGGCCGTACTCGTTGTTGCGGTCGGTCGTGTTGTAGGCGGCGATCACGATGGCCGGGGCGACGCGGCCGGCGGCGATCTCGGCGTCCATCGCGACGTTGACCTCCCAGCCCGTGTGACCGAAGCAGCAGTCATGGTCGTCGAAGACGTTCTGGCCGTCGTGCATGAACAGCACCGGATACGTGCGCGCAGCGGCGTTGGGGGCGTCGTAGCCCGGCGGGAGATAGGCGATCACGTCGCGGCAGTTGCCGAGCGCGGTCGAGCACGCCGGATCGAGGTGCACCAGCTGGCCGCTCGCCGCATCCGGCGTGACCAGGCTCGAGTTCGCGCCATCCGCGTTGCCGTCGAAGTCGTCGTAGACGAACGCGGGATCGTGCGGGTCCAGCGACCAGGTGTCACCGTCGACGAGCTTGTAGGCCCACGCGCCGCTCGGCACCGCGCCCACGGCCACCGTCAGCGGGCTGCCGCAGACACTGGAAGCGGCCAGCGCCGTCGGGTCCCACGCGTTGAACGAGCCGGCGATGCGCCGTGGTCCGTCCGTGCGGATCAGCGCCCGCCCTGCGGCCCACAGCGGGCCGAGCGTACGGCGGGCATCGAGCTCCTCGGTGAGTGCCGCGAGGTCGGTGGCGGTGCAGCTCGCGACGGCCACGTCGTAGAGCGCGAGCACGCACGGCGCGCCCGCCTTGCCGCTCGCGCAGCGCCCCGCGGAGGCATCCGGCGGGCCGGGCTGCGCCGCATCGGGCGCGCTCGCGTCCGGCCCGGGCTCCAGGGCGGAATCTCCGCCGCCACATCCCGCGTCCGCCGCGATCACGGCGGCGACGACAACCACAACGCTCTGGATTCGCTTCATGTTCGGTTTCGCAACGCGCCGGTCAGTAACAGTGCGGGGCCGCGTACGCGAGCCCGCTCGGAGCAATGGTCGTGCCGTATGGTTCCCGCGTGGCCCGGCGCGCGACTCCCCCGACGCTCCGGACCGAGCGCCTGCTGCTGCGCCCGCTG
>JAYSYE010000363.1:0-14188 GCA_043716635.1 Deltaproteobacteria bacterium
ACGGCCGTCGTCTCGTGGCGCGCCGTGCTCGGCCCGACCGACACGGACGCTGCCTTCGCGTGGCCGAGCACCGCCGGGCGCCGCGCGCTGCTCGCGTGGATCGAATCGACGACGGCGCGCGAGGTCTTCGTGACCGGCGCAGGTGCCGAGGCAATCGCCGGCGCGATCGGACCTCGCGCGCGCGTGATCGGGCCGCCGCGCCAGATGGTGCTGTTTCCGCGCGAGGCGTCTTGAGGCGGATCGTCGTCGCGAATGCCCGCGTCGGCGGCTGGTGGTGGCGACTCCCGCTCCTGGCGGTGATCTGGCTCGCCTTCGCGGTGCCCACGGTCGCGGGCCTCGTGGTGGTGCACGAGCTGCGGAGCTGGGCCGAGCAGATCCCCGCCGTGCCCGACCTCGAGGCGTGGCGTTCACACGCTCCACAGACGTCGCTGATCCTCGCCGCAGACGGATCTCATCTCGCGGAGGTGCCGTTCGTCGACGGTCCGGTGGTCGGACATCGCACGCTCGTCCCGCTCGAGGCGGTGCCGCGCGTCCTGGTGCAGGCAGTGCTCGCCGCGGAGGACGTTCGATTTCTGCGGCACCACGGTGTCGACTGGCAGGCCGTCGCGCGCGCCGCGTACGAGAACTACAAGGCGGGGCGCGTCGTGGAGGGTGCGTCCACGATCACGCAGCAGCTCGCGCGCAACCTCCTGCCGGTCGAGATCGGCACCGAGCGCAGCGTGAAGCGGAAGTTTCGCGAGGCGATGCTGGCCCGCGAGGTCGAGAAGCGCTGGAGCAAGCAGCAGATCCTCGAGACGTACCTGTCGTACGTGTTCCTCGGCCAGGGCGCCTATGGCGTCGAGGCGGCGGCGCGCGCGTACTTCGATCGCGAGGTGGGCGGCATCGATCTCGCGCGGGCCGCGCTCCTCGCGGGGATGATCCAGGCGCCCGCGCGCCTCGATCCGTACCGCCACCCGGTCGCGGCCAAGGCGCGGCGCGACGAGATCCTCGCTCGCATGACGCGCGCTGGCTTCATCGGGGAATCGACCCGCGCCGCGACGGTGGCGCTCCCGATCACGCTCGCGCGACCGCACCCGAGCTACGGGACGCGCGTGCCCTGGTACACGGAGCAGGTGCGCGCACTGATCGCGAGCGCCATCCCCGGCGAGCTCGCCCGCGGTGGGCTCACGATCGAGACGGCGGCGCTGCCCGCGCTCGGCACGGAGCTGCAGGCGGACGCGCTCGCCCAGTCGGAGCGCTGGAACCACGCGCAGGTGAGCGCGATGGTGTGGGATCACCAGACCGGCTACGTCGAGGCGATCGTGGGCGGGCGCGAGTGGGACCCGGACCGCTTCGATCGCCTGCTCCTGAGCTGTCGCCAGCCGGGCTCGGCATGGAAGCCGGTCGTGTACGGCGCCGCGCTCGTGGCGAACGCGATCACGCCGGGAACGCCGCTGCGTGACGCGCCGATCACCGACTACGACGAGGCCACCAACGTGTTCTGGCGGCCGCGGAGCGGGCACCAGTTCCGCGGCATCGCGCTCGCGCAGGATGCGTTCGCGGCGTCGCTGAACGCGCCCGCGATCGATGTGTTCGAGCGCGTCGGTGCCGCTGCCGTGATCGCGCTCGCGCGGCGGCTCGGGATCACGACCCCGCTGACGGACCTCCGGCCGATGGCGCTCGGCGCCTCGTGCGTGAAGCCGATCGAGCTCGCGCGCGCGTACGCCGTGGTCGCGCACGGCGGCTGGGCGATCGCCCCGCGCTTCGCGGTGCGCGTGCGCCGCGGGGAGGACGTGCTGTTCGACGCGTCCGTGCCCGAGGATCCGTGGCTCGATGCGGCGCATCGCTTCGACCGCGCCGCGGCGCTCGCCGGCGCGGCCCCGGACGTGCGCGTCGGCGCGCAGGGCGGGCAGCTGATCGACGCGGGCGTCGCGTACCAGCTGACCGACATGATGGGCGCCGTCATCGCGCGCGGAACGGCGACGGCTGCGAAGGCGATCGAACGCCCGGCCGCGGGCAAGACGGGAACCACGAACGACAACACCGATGCATGGTTCGTCGGATTCACGGGGCGCGTGCTGGCCGCCGTGTGGCTCGGGTTCGATGATCCGTCGCGCAAGTTGGGGCACGAGGGAGATGGCGCTCACGCGGCCGTGCCGCTGTGGTCGAAGGCGATCCGCGCGGCAGAGGGTGCGCGGCCCCGCGCGGCGGTCCCGGGTCAGCCGCCGCCGGGCCTCGAGCGCGTGGCGATCGATCGCGCGAGCGGGCTGCGATCGGGCGGTGGGCTCGCCGTGTGGTTTCGCGCAGGGACCGTTCCCCCGGATACCGCGGGGCAAGCTGGGACATCGGCGACGGACTTCGGGCAGGCGACGCGCTCGTTTTGAGCCGGGTGCTATGCTCCTCGCGTCATGTTCGGCATGGGTGGCCCCGAGATCATCGTGATCTTGATCGTCGCGCTCCTGTGTCTCGGACCGGACAAGCTCCCGCAGGCCGCGAAGCAGCTCAGCAAGGGCATCCGGGACATCAAGAGGCAGTCGCGGTTGCTGCAGGAACAGATCGAGGGTGACGAGCAGATCGGCGGGGCGATCCGCGATCTGAAGAGCGCCCTGCGCGGCGATGACATCCCGGTTCGCAAGCCGAAGAAGGTCATCGAGGCGGCAGTGGTCGAGGACGACGACGGGTACGAGTACGAGGACGCCGACGCCGACGACGACGACGACGACGATGACGACGACGATGCGGTGGCGATCGCCGCGGCGCCACCGGGCCACTCGATCGCGCCACCCGATGCGATCGCGTCCGCGCAGGTATCCGCGCGGCCCCCCGCGTTGACGTTCCCGGAGCTGGCTGGAGAGCCCGCGGCCCTCGACGCCGCGGGTGACGAGCTCGGCTCCGAGGACGATGATGCCGAGCTCGCTGCGATGGTGAAGCCCGCGCACGGTGCCGTGGCCAAGGGCTCCGGATCTGCGCATGGCTGAGCCGATCAAGAAGAAGAAGAGGCGACCCGCACCGATCGTAGAGGTCGCGGCGCCCGGGGCGGAGCTCGAGGAGAGCCGCATGCCGTTCATGTCGCATCTCGGCGAGCTGCGCGACCGGGTGCGCAATGCGGCGATCTGCTTCGCGGTCGCGTTCGGCGTCTGTTACTACTTCGCGGACCGGATCTACGCGTGGCTGCGCGCTCCACTGTTCGAGGTGTGGGCCACGAAGCCCGCGCTCGCGCACGAGGCGCCGCAGATGACGTTCTCGTCGCTGACCGAGCCGTTCTGGGTGAACCTCTCCGTCTCGATGTGGGCGGGCGTGTTCGTCGCCTCGCCGTTCATCTTCTATCAAATCTGGCGCTTCATCGCGCCGGGCCTCTACAAGAAGGAGCGTCGCGTCACCGTCGGGTTCGCGATCAGCTCGGCCGTGTTCTTCGTCGGCGGCGCCATGTTTTGCTACTACCTGGTGCTCGGCCGCCTCTACGACTTCCTGCTCGGCTACGCGACCGCGGACACGAAGCCCGCCGTGATGCTCGAGGGGTATCTCGACCTGACGCGCGACATGATGCTGGCGTTCGGCGCGATCTTCGAGCTGCCGCTCGTGATCCTGTTCCTCGCGATGGTCGGGCTCGTCACCCACCGCGGACTGTGGAAGTTCAATCGCTGGTTCATCGTGATCGCGTTCGTCGTCGGCGCGATCCTGACGCCGTCGCCTGATGCGGTCTCCCAGATCTTCATGGCGACGCCGATGGTCGTGCTCTACAACCTGTCGATCGTGCTCGCGTGGTCGGTCACGCGGAAGCGCGAGAAGGCGGCGGCGGAGCGCGCCGAGCGCGAGCGCATCGCCGACGAGAAGGAGCGCGCCGAGCGCAAGGTCCGCAAGGCCGCCAAGGCCGCCGCTGCCGCGGAGAGGACCGCCGCCGCCGCCGCGGCGCTCACCGCTCTGCCCTCTGCACCGCCCGACGACGACCCCAGGTCCTGAGCCCGGAGGCCGGAGTCGTGCCATCGCGGTGGACCGCGCGCGTGCTCTACGTCCGGCGGTTCACGAAGCGCTCCCACGGGAGCCTGCGGAACCACAGGAACGCGAGGCCGCCGCCGACGCAGAGCCAGAGGAAGATCGAGCCGATCGCGATCGAATGCCGGGCCGCGTACTTCTGTGCCAGCGCGGACGCGCGAAGGCCATCGAGCGCGTCGTAGTCGGCGGGCGTGACGACCGCGGCCTGGGCAGCCTGCAAGTTGCGATCGATGGCCGAGTACGCGGAGCGCTCGCGGAGCGACGTGACCACGTGCGCCGGCAGGAACCCCAGCACGACCGCGAGCACGATGCCCGCCACGTAGTGCCATCGGGGTGGATCCGCGAGCGCCGTCGACGTGACCACCGGCAAGCCCATGCGAGCGGGCGTTGGCCGCCCGACGCGCAGCAGCGAAGAGCTCGCCGCCGGCCCGGGGCCTCCCGATGGCGGCGGCCCCGCCGCGTCGGACCGCGACGATCCGGCGCCGGCAGCGCCCGGCTCCGGGTCGGCAGTCGCCTGATCCACGATCGCTCTGCGTCGCGCCTGATCCGCGAGCTCGTCGCGGTGCAGCTCGACGGGGCGCTCGATCTCCGCCTCGCCCGGTGGCGCGAACCGATCGGTGGGCGGCGGGGCGGGCCCCCGCCGCATGGGCCCGGCCTGCAGGACGGCAGTCGCGGGCAAGATCGGCGGGCCCCCGACGCCCGGCACCGTCGCACGCGACTCGGCGTTGCTGCGAGACGGGGACCGCGCGCGCCCCGCGGCGCTCGCGAGCGCGGATGGCAAGATCGGGCGGGCGGGAGGACCGATCGATCCGACATCGATGTGCGAGCCGGACTGCGAGGCCGACTGCGAGGCGGACTGCGATACCGGCTGCGCGCCCGCGCGCCCTCGCGCCGGCGGCTCGTCGCCTTCACCGTCGCCATCGAGCGACGCCAGCGCGAAGTCCTCGCTCGCGAGCGCACCGAGATCCGCAGGGGCCGCCCCACCACCGCCGAACGCCGCGGAGAGACCGCTCGTGTAGGCCTGCGGCGTGCTCGTGCGCGGGCCCGCTGGAGCGAGCGCAGATCCCATCGAATGCCTGGCGCCCGCGACGCCGCCGCTCGCCGCCGCGTCTTGGGCTACCCGCGAGGACACGGGGTCTGGCGCGCTCGCTGGCTCGACCGCCGCGCTCGGTCGCGCCTCCTCCACCCGGGTGCGCGCTCCGATCGAGAGCAGGTCGCGCGCGTAGGCATCCGCCGTCGCGCGGTCGCAGTTCGCTTTCACCCGGAATCGCCCCTTCGCGAGACGGGCCAGCAAGTCGGCCGCCGAGAGGCCGTAGCGCGCCTGCATCGCACGCACGAGGGCGTCCGTCGCCTCGGGCGAGGCGTCCACGGGACCCTCGACGTACACGTGGAACGCAGACACCTCACGGGAGTTTCACACGTGTGCGAGCGCGAGACCGCTTTCGTGATCGCAAAGTTGCCAACCGCCGATCGCCCACTCACGCTCTAGACATGGCCCTTGTCAAAGCTCCGCTGAAGCTCGGGATGTCCTGGTCGAGCCGCAAGCTCCGCCTCGGGGTCACGCACTCGGGCACGCCGTCGTCGTACATCCTGCCGGCGAAGGATCCCGCTCCTGCGACGGCTCGCGCACCGCAGCCGAAGAAGCCCCGATAGGTCGGGACGCGACGGACGCCGCGGCTACTTGAAGCCGGCCGCGCGCGCAGAGGCTTCGGCGTAGCCGCCCTTCGCGCGTGCGTTGTTCGGATCGAGCGCGAGCGCCTTCTCGAAGCTGGCGAGGGCGGCGTCGTTGTTGCCGCTGTCCGCGTAGGCCTCGCCCAGCAACGAGTGCGCGCGGGAGCTGCGTGGCGCGAGCTTCACCGCCTTCTTCAGGTGGGCGATCGCATCGCCGAACAGGCCCTGGCGCAGCGCGATCTCGCCGAGCCCCATGGTCGCGCTCGCGTTGCGGGCGTCGAGTTGCAGCGCGGCCTGGAAGCTCGCCGCGGCGCCACTCGTATCCCCACCCGCGAGCTGCTGCGAGCCCGTTCCTGCCAGCTCCTCCGCTCGCGCCTCTGCCTGGCCGCCGGCGGGCCCGAGCGAGGACGACGGCGACGACGGCGAGGCGCCGCCGCCACCCGTGCCGTACGGATCCTCGGGTCCCTCGCCGTTGACGCCGCTCGGCTCGTCGGAGCCGGTCGTCGGTGGAGTGGCAGGCGTCGGCAATGGCTCGACGTGGGTGATCGGCGCCGTCGAGGGCCCAGGCGGACCGGGCTGCGTCACGACGGTGGGCGTCGGATCGCTGCCGAGCACCGGGAAGTCCCCGCCGAAGTTCGGCGATGCTGGCCGCCCGCCTCCCGTGTTCGCGGTTCCACCACCACCACCGCCGCCGCCACCGGTTGTCCGCCCACCGGACCCGTTCGTCCGGCCGCCGGACGGTCGGCCCACTGCCGTGACCATCGCCGCATCGGGGACGCTCGCGTCCTCGATGATCGCGCTCGGTGCCGCATCCAGGACCATCGTGGTGGCCACCGGAGCGACCGGCGGCTCCACGTGCTTCGTGCCACTCCGGGACAGCGCGAACGCGGCGCCGCCGAGCAGCAGCACGGCGCCCGCGACCACGGCGTACAGCCCCCAGCGCCGCGACCGCGGCAGCTCGTCGAGCATGTCCGAAGTACTCGAGGAGCTGCTCGACGAGCTGCTCGACGAGGGCGCGAACCTCCTATTGCGCCGCGACACCGCCCGGTCGCCGTACTCGTCGTGGTCGTCCTGCGCACTCGCGAGCGCGGAGACCTTCGAGCCGTCACCGTCGTCGTACCAGGACTGCGAGCTCTCGGGGCCGAGCACCGGCACGCCGACCTTGGGAGTCCCCGTGCGCTTGCGCAGCAGATCCACCGAGTCCTGCACCGGGCGCTTCGTCGATTCGCTCACCGGCGGCGCCACCGCCACGACCGGGGCCGCCACCACGGGCGCGAGCACCGCCGCGGTCGGAACGGGCACCACCCCGACCGGCTGGCCGATGTTCGGTGACTGCCCGTCCTCCGTGACGCCGAACTTCTCCATCACGCGCGAGACCGAGGGCGGCGGGACGCTCTCCTTGCGACGTGCGATCTCGTCGCTCATGATCTCGCCGGTCTCGAGCCCGCGGCGCAGCGCCGCCACCATGCGAGTCGTGGTCGCGAACCGGTTGGCGGGATCCTTCGCGAGCATCTTCGCGACCGCGGATTCCATCCACAGCGGCACGCCCGGCCGCTTCACGGGCAGCGGGACCGGCGCATCCGTCACCTGCTTCGTGAGGATATCGAACACCCTCGCGCCCGCGAACGGCGGCGCGCCCGTGAGCATCTCGTAGGCCACGCACCCGAGCTGGTAGATGTCCGAGCGCCGATCGATGCGCTCGCCCTTTGCCTGCTCCGGCGACATGTACCGCGGATCGCCGAACGTCATGCCGAGACTCGTCGAGGCCGCGGCCTCGTCGGGATCGACGAGCTTCGCGAGCCCGAAGTCGAGCAGCTTCACGAAGTTCGGCTTCCCCCGCCGCACGGCGAGGAACACGTTGTGCGGCCGCAGGTCGCGGTGCACGTACCCGATCGCGTGGGCCTCCATCAGCGCCTCGCCGACCTGGATCAGGATATCGGCCGTCCGCTCGACGGATAGCTGCGGCTCGCGCGCGAGCACCGTGTCGAGCGGATCGCCCTCGAGCAGCTCCATCGCGAGGTACAGACGGCCGTCCGGGGTCCGCCCGAAATCGTGGATCTCGACGATGTGCTCGTTGTCGATGTCCGCGACCGTCGTGGCCTCGCGGCGGAAACGCTCGACCGCGAGGTCGTCGCGCGACAGCTCGGCGTGCAGCACCTTGATCGCCACGCGCCGCTTCAGCGTCACGTGCTCGGCGCGGTAGATGGTGCCCGACGCGCCCTGGCCGAGGAATGCCTGGACCTCGAAGCGCTCGCCGAGCACGGTGCCGACGAGCGCATCCGGGGGCGCGGTCCTCGCCTTCGGCCGCCCGCAATTCGGGCAGTACAACGCCTCGTCAGCGTAGGAGTGGGAACAGGCCGCGCAGGTAACGCTCACGTCGGGCGTCGATAGTAGCGCGCCTGGCCCGGTCCTCAAGCTTTGGGCTTGCGAAGGGCGTCGCTCAATTCGGCTTCGGTCAGCAGACCTTTACCGACCAGGACCTGCACCACGGCGTCCAGGCGGTCGGCCAGGTCGCGTAGATCGACACCCTCGGCGAGCTGCTGGTGCAGCGCCGACAGCGGGATCTGCGCCGTGACCGAGACCTCGGACGAGCCCTCCACGTCGAACAGGCCGCTGCGCCGCCCTCGCGGGGGTACGGCCACGGTCCCCGGAGCGACGGGACGCGCCGTCACCGCCGTACCCGTGCCCCGGTAGCTCTGCGCGACCAGCTCCTCGATCGCGGACAGGGGCAACGCCGACACGTCGATCTCGCAATTCGTCAGCGCCTCGAGCTCCGCGATCGCGCGCGAGTCGGTCGGGTCTGCCATCGCGACGCGCATCACCCGGGTCTTGCCCTCGGTCGTCATGCCGAGCGGCAGCACGCAGAGGCGCGCGCTGATGTCCCGCGGCACCTCGCGGGTCGCCTCGGGGTCGGTCTGCACGCTCGCCGGGTCGAGCAGCGGCACCCGGGTCTGCTTGCGCAGCGCCGCGACCAGCGCGAGCTCGTCCACCTGCAGCTCGCGGACGAGCACGACCACCAGCGGCTGCTTGCGCGCCTCGGCGAGCCGGCCCGCCTTCGCGGCGTCCGCCTTCGTGACGAGGCCAGCGTCGATCGCGATCTCCGCCAGCGTCTTCAAAGTGCACCCGACAAGATTCGAACCTGTGACCTTTGGCTTCGGAGGCCAACGCTCTATCCAGCTGAGCTACGGGTGCGTGGTCGCTGTCTTACCCGCGTCGCGCGCGAGACACAAGCGCACTCGCGGGTCTACCGTTCGCGCCATGGGGCGCAGGGACGACGCACTCGAGTATCACCGTCGAGGCCGCAAGGGAAAGCTCGAGGTGGTGCCGACCAAACCGCTGGTCAGCCAGATCGACCTGTCCCTCGCGTACACGCCGGGAGTCGCCGAGCCATGCCTCGAGATCGCCCGCGACGAGGACATGTCCTGGGAGTACACGGCCCGCTCGAACCTGGTCGCCGTGATCTCGAACGGGACCGCGGTCCTGGGGCTCGGGAACATCGGCCCCGCGGCCAGTAAGCCCGTCATGGAGGGCAAGGCCTGCCTCTTCAAGAAGTTCGCGGACATCGACGTGTTCGACCTCGAGATCGCGGAGACCAACGTCGACAAGTTCGTGGACATCGTCGCCTCGCTCGAGCCGACGTTCGGCGGCATCAACCTCGAGGACATCTCCGCGCCGGAGTGCTTCGAGATCGAGGCCAAGCTCCGCGAGCGCATGCGCATCCCGGTGTTCCACGACGATCAGCACGGCACGGCCATCATCTCCGGTGCCGGCCTGATCAACGCTGCCGAGCTCGCGGGCAAGTCGCTCTCCGCGATCAAGCTCGTCGTGTCGGGGGCGGGCGCGGCCGCGATCGCGTGCGTCGAGTTCTTCATCCTCCTCGGCCTCCGGCACGAGCACGTGGTCCTCGTCGATTCGAAGGGGCTCATCCACGACGGCCGCACGGGCCTCACGCGCGAGAAGCAACGCTTCGCGGTGAAGGACGACGGGCGGCGCACGCTCGCGGACGCGATGGTGGGCGCCGACATGTTCCTCGGCGTCTCCGTGGCGAACACCGTCACGCCGGACATGGTGCGGTCGATGGCGGAGCGTCCCATCATCTTCGCGCTCGCGAACCCCGATCCCGAGATCTCGTACCCCGATGCGATCGCCGCGCGGCCCGACGCGATCGTGGCCACGGGGCGGTCCGACTTCCCGAACCAGGTCAACAACGTGCTCGGGTTCCCGTACATCTTCCGCGGCGCCCTCGATTGCCGCGCCACTGGCGTATCGGAGGCGATGAAGCTCGCAGCGGCCCGGGCGCTCGCGGAGCTGACGCGCGAGCCGGTGCCCGACTCGGTGATCATGGCGTACGACGGCAAGGCGCTGAAGATGGGGACGGACTACTTCATTCCGAAGCCGTTCGATCCGCGCGTGCTCTGGTGGGTCGCGCCGGCGGTGGCGCAGGCCGCGATGGAGTCGGGCGTCGCGCGGATCAAGTTCGACATCGCGGAGTATCGCGAGAAGCTGATGTCGAAGGGCAGCAATGCCGCGTACTCGATCATGCGTACGATCGGCAAGGAGGCGCGGCTCGATCCCAAGCGCATCGTGTTCCCGCACGCCGCGAATCCGCGGCTGCTGCGGGCGGTACAGCAGATCGTCGACGAGGGGATCGCGAAGCCGATCCTGCTCGGGCGCGAGTACGAGATCGAGAGGATGTGCGGCGAGCTCTCGCTCGACATGCTGCATCACGGCGTCCAGATCATCGATCCGCGCACGGAGACGAAGCCGGATTACATCGAGCGCCTGTACGAGCTGCGCCAGCGCAAGGGGCTCACCCGCCATGCGGCGACCTCGCTCGCGAACAAGAGTGACTACTACGCGGCGGTCATGGTCGACCGGGGCGACGCGGACGGGATGGTCACGGGCTTCCGTCTGAACTACCCCGAGACCGTGCGGCCGCTGCTGGAGATCTTCGGTCTGTCGCCGGGGGCGAAGGTCGCGGTCGGCATGTACATGATGGTGCTGCAGAACACCGTGAAGTTCTTCGGCGACACCGTGTTCAACATCTTCCCCGATGCGGAGACGCTCGCGGACATCACGGTCCAGATGGCCGATGCCGTCCAGGGCTTCGGCGTCACCCCACGCATGGCGATGATCTCGTACTCGAACTTCGGAAGTGTCCGCCACCCGGACGTCATGCGCCTGCAGAAGACGCTCGAGATCGTGCGGCAGCGCCGGCCGGATCTCGAGATCGATGGCGAGATGCAGCCGGAGATCGCGCTCTCCGACGAGCTGCGGCGCGCGTCCTACCCGTTCTCGAAGCTGAGCCACGCCGCGAACACGCTCGTGTTCAGCTCGCTCGCCGCCGGCAACGCGGCGTACCAGACCCTGAAGGTGCTCGGGAATGCCTCGGCCGTCGGGCCGATCCTCCTGGGAGTCGCAAAGCCGTGCGCGGCCATGCAGAACGATGCGACGGTGGAGGAGATCGTGAACATGACCGCTCACGTGGTGTTGAAGGCGCAGCAGCAGGAGCAGGAGCAGGCGCGGGCGCGGACCGCGTCCGAAGCAACGCCCGCGTGAGCGGCAACGACTACGGCTCGATGCCGTCGCCCCCCGCGTACGACTAGGCGAGCGGGCTCGCCGGGCCAGGTGTGAGCGACACCTACGAGCAGCTCGAGCTCCCCGGGATGTCGCTGAAGGTGCCGCCCGGCCCGCACACGGTCACCGGCGACGACAAGCAGGGCTCCGCCAAGCCCGCAGGCGCTCTCGCGCGCTACGAGGCGACCTGGTTCGTGACGGTGTCGTGCCAGAGCGCGATGCCGCCGGTGAGCCCGGCGAGATTGTCGGCGAGCTTCACGTTGGCCGGTAACTCGAAGTCGATGTGCTTCGCGTTGCCGCCGCCGAGATACAGCACGCGCGGGTTCCAGATCGGCAGCACCTGCTCGACCACGCGGCGCACGCGCTTGTTCCACGCCTTCTTGCCGATCCGCTTGCGAGCGGCGTTGTCGACGTAGTCCTCGTAGCTCCCCGTGCCCTGCTTGCCGCGCCCGAACGGGTGATGCGCGAGCTCGAGGTTCGGGACGTACACTCCATCGTGATAGAGCGCGCACCCGAGGCCGGTGCCGAATGTCAGCACCATCTCGACGCCCTGCCCCGCGACGATGCCGTAGCCCTGCACGCCGGCGTCGTTGAGGATGCGGACGGGACGCGACGTCTGCTTCGTGATCGCGCTGGCGAGGTCGAAGTCCGCCCAGGCCGGATCGAGATTGGGCGCCGTCTTCGTGACGCCATCGACGACGACGCCCGGAAACCCGACCGAGACGCGGTCATACGGACCCATCGGCGCGATCAGACCGAACAGGGCGGCGAGCAGTGCGGTGGGCTCCGCCGGGTGCGGGGTCTCGACGCGCGCGCGCTCCCCGATCGCCTTGCCATCGAGCCCGACGAGCATCGCCTTGAGACCGGTGCCGCCGATGTCGATCGCGAGAGTCACGAGGTCCTTGGTCATCGGCATGACGCTACTACGTCGGCGCTGCCGCCGCGCGCCTCGGTGCTGGCGGGCGCGGTGGCGCGCGGCCGATCCGACCTCCAGCGTGCGTGCTATCGACTACGAGATGTCCAAGCTCTTCTCCCCCGCAACGCTGCGGGCGCTGACGCTGCCCAATCGCATCGTGGTCTCGCCGATGTGCCAGTACAGCGCGGAGTCCGGACAGGCGCAGGCGTGGCACATGATCCATCTCGGATCGCTCGCGCTCTCGGGGGCCGGGATGCTCGTCCTCGAGGCCACGGCGGTCGAGCCCGAGGGTCGCATCACGCCGGGAGACCTCGGGCTGTACGACGACGCGACCGAGGCGGCGCTGGTGCCGGTGCTCGCGGCGATCCGCAAGCACTCGTCGATCGCGGTCGCGATGCAGGTCGCGCACGCGGGGCGGAAGGCGTCGTGCCGCCTGCCGTGGGAGGGCAGCGCGCAGATCGCCCCCGACGAGCCGGGGGGCTGGCGAACGAGCGCACCGTCCGCGCTCGCGTTCCGGCCCACGGAGGCGGCACCGACCGCGCTCGACGCCGCGGGGCTCGCGCGGGTGCGCGCGGCGTTCGCGAGCACGGCACGGCGGGCGGCGCGGCTCGGCTTCGATGCGCTGGAGGTGCATGGCGCGCACGGCTACCTGCTCCACGAGTTCCTCTCGCCGCTCTCGAACCGGCGCACCGACGAGTACGGCGGCTCGCTGGAGAACCGGATGCGCTTCCCGCTCGAGATCTTCGACGCGGTGCGCGGCGCGTTCCCGGCCTCGAAGCCCGTCGGGATCCGCGTCTCGGCGACCGACTGGGTCGACGGGGGCTGGGATCTGGCGCAGACGCTCGAGCTCGCGAAGGCGCTCCAGTCCCGCGGCGTCGACTGGATCGACGCTTCGTCGGGCGGGCTCTCCACGGAGCAGCAGATCCCGCTCTCGCCCGGCTACCAGGTCCCGTTCGCGGCTGCACTGAAGGCGGTCGGAGTCCCGACGATGGCCGTCGGCCTCATCACGACGCCCGAGCAGGCCGAGCAGATCATCGATTCTGGCCAGGCGGACTTCGTGGCCCTCGCGCGCGCGATGCTCTACGAGCCGCACTGGCCCTGGCACGCCGCGGCTGCACTCGGCGCCACCGTCCACACCCCGCCGCAGTACTGGCGTGCCGCGCCGCACGAGCACGCGACGATCCTCGGCGCACACGTCGGGAAGTGAACAGCGCCGCTACGGTCGGCCGATGACCACGCCGCCGTCGCCCACCGCCGCAACCCCCGCACCGGGGATTCGCGCGATCCCGCGCAAGGTGACGGCCGTCGGGCTGGTCGCGCTGGTCCACCCGACGCCGTCGTAGTGGACGATCGTACCGCCGGCCCCCACCGCCCAGACGTCGGTGGTGCTGGTGCCAGCGACCGCATACAGAAAGCTGGAGGTCGGGCTCGCGACGTGCGTCCACGGTCCGGCGCCCACCTTGTGGAGGATGGTCCCCAGGTCGCCCACGACCCAGTACTCGCCCGCGATCCCCCACACCGATGCGAGCGTCACGTTCGGCGCGGTCGCGTCGATGGCGAACGCGCTCCCGTTCCAGTGGACGAGTGTGCCCTTGGTACCGGTCAGGTACACGTCCGTGGCGCTCTGCACGAACACCGACCAGTAGTCGAGGTTCGGCTGCGTCGTCGTCGTCCACGTGGTCCCGTCGCCGCGCATCACGAGCCCTCCCGTGCCGACGACCCACAGGTCCGCAGCGCTCGCGCCCGCGATCGCAAACAGCTGCGAGTTGCCGCACGGGGCCGCAACCTGCGACCAGACCGCTCCGTTCCAGTGCACGACCGTGCAGCTGCGGCCGACGGCCCAGACGTCGGCGGCTGCAGAACCCCACAGCATGAAGAGGGTGTCGACTGCGGGGCTGGGAGTCTGGGTCCACGCCGCACCGTCGGAGTGGAGGAGCGCCCCCGCCGTCCCCGACACCCACAGATCGGTCGACGAGCGGGCATACACGCCCCACAGACCGCTCGTGGTCGTCGGCGCGGGGCTGACCGCGGCCCACCCGCCGAGCGGCGCCG
>JAYSYE010000364.1:0-4710 GCA_043716635.1 Deltaproteobacteria bacterium
GGTCTTCGAGTACAGCGCGTTCTGGAAGAAGCACGTCTTGCCGGTGAACGGGTTGTGCCCGATCATCGCGATGTCGTTGAACTGGTCCGACGCGTAGCCTTCGGCACCGTTCGCGGCCGTCTTGCTCTTGCGGCAGAGCAGCACCCAGCGCGTGCCCTGCTCGTTCGTGCGGCTCGCGACGCGCGGGCCGGCCTCGCACAGGCTGTAGATGTACTGCGGGTTGTCGCAGGTCGAGACGGTGCCCTTCTGCGGCGCCTCGATCGTGCCGTCCGCCTTCGTGATCGTCATCGGGATGGGCGTCGAGTCCATGCACGAGTACGTCGAGTACGACTGATCGCCCTGCTTCTCGAAGAACGGGATCTCGCCGAGGTCGGCGACGCAGCGGACGCCGTACTCCTGCGCGGAGTTGATCCGGACCTCGCCGTTCGGCGAGTCGGCCTTGCCGCCGAGACCCTGCTTGCGGCCCTGGTCCCACGCCTGGAAGAGATCGGTCTCGACCGCGGAGACGACCTTGCTGCCGTCCATGATGCAGACGTCGATGATGGAGTCGGTGCCGGCATCGAGCGACGCGATCATCGCGGGCGTCGGTGCGCTGGCCCACTCCGGTCCATAGAACGGCTTGGTGAGCGCGGGGTCGACGAGGGGGCCGTCGATCGAGCTGCCCGAGGCGCCCTCGATCGGCGGGACGGCCTTCGTCAGCTGCGTGCAATCGAGCTTGCCGAACTTGCCGCGGCGCGCCTGCACGTAGACCTGCTCGCTGCTGGCGAGGTCACGCGAGAGCTGCACGACGACGCGCGCGTTCGCGTGGTTGTAGATCGGCGTGACGACGAACTCGTCGCTGCATCCCGCCACGGACCCGACCATCCCCAGAGCGATGCCAATGCTGGCGATTCGAGTTGCCGCGCGTGTCCGCATGTCGGCTGCTTTACGCACGGTTGGTGCCAGGATCGGGACGAGTGAATTCGCGCACCTGCAGGCCCCTGGCTAGTCCAGTAGCTGGCGACAGACGGCCAGCAAGTGTCGGTGGCGATTCACGATTCGCCGACTTCCGTCGCCCGGAGGCGACACGTTGCCGACCGCGGGTTACGGCCGGGCACGCAGCGCCACGCCGCGATCCGAACGCGCCAGCGCACGCGCGACCGAAGGCGGCGCGCCGGAGCGGTCGAGGTCATGGATCGGTCGTGTAAAGCGGCGTCGACAGGGACGCCGTGCCGCCGATCGTGCCGTTGATCCGGATCGTGCCGAGCCCACCGCCACCACCGCCGCCGCCACCGCTGATCGTCGCGGTGGAGGCGCCGCCAGTTGCGATCGTGGACCGGGAGGCGCCGTTGCCGCCCGGGGGCTGAGAATTGACCCCCATCCCGCCCGCTGCGGCCAGGTCGAGGCACACGGCGTCGGTGCCACGAGGTCCAGCGACCGAGTTACCGGGATCGGCGCCCGCGCCGCCGCCGCCGCCGTTCGCGCACAGCTTCGGCCCATCAGGGTTCCACGCGCCAGGGGCGAGCATCACGTCAGGCGACTCGATCAAGATCGTGCCGCCGCCGCCGCCGCCACCACCGCCAGCCGATCGGGAGACGCCCCCCGGGCCTCCGGCACCACCGGCACCCACGGTGCCAGTGATGACGATCTGTGTCGCCGCCGAGATCTGCAGCGCACCGCCGCCCCGCCCACCGACCCCGGCCGTCGCCGTGAACCCGCCGGCGCCGCCGTCGCACCCCATCAGCAGCGGGACCGCCGTCGGGTTCATGCTCACCGCGCCGGCCATCCCACCGTCCAGGCCCCCGGCGGCGCCGCCGTCCGCACCCGACGTCCCGAGACTTCCGCCGCCGCCGCCGCTGCCCTCCGAGGTACCTAGGCTCGCGTGACCGAACACACCCTGACCGGGACACACGTTCGCGGGCGTCGACGGCCCGCGCTTGACGCCGTCGTAGCTCACGATGCCGTCGATGGTGGCGATGCCCTTCACGAGAATCACGAGCGGTCGATCGCCGCGCACCGAGAGGGTGGCCGTGCTCGGAATGTTCAGGTCCTGCACGATGAGCACGGCAACCTTCTGGTCACCGCTGGCAACGGTCCGGAGTCGGACCACGTCGGCCGGAATCGTCCAGCTCGCGGCGCCGAGACTGGTGTCCACGATCGCCTCCGGCCCGCTCAGCGTCCAGTCCGCCAGGTTCTGGCCGGCGATCAGCGCGCACCCGTCGACGTTGGACGTCTGCCACCCGCAGGCCGGGTCGAGCCCGAAGATCGCATTGCAGCCGGCCAGCGCGACGAGCCCGCTTGCAGTGCACGTCGCGAGTAGTCGAGCTTTCACGCCGCCCAGCCTACCGCATCCTCGCGGTGAGACGCGGGCCGGGTCAGGGACCGGTCGTGAGCGCCGGCGTCGAGAGGAACGGAGCTCGGCGCTGGCCCGCAGCCGCGCGCCTGATCCGACCGCGATGGCGACGGTCGACGTGCTGGCCGTGGTGCTCGTGGCCCGCGGGATCGGGGTCTGGCTGCTCACCACCGCGACCACGCAGCGCGGGATGGCGGCGATTCCCGCGATGCTGGATCTCTGGACCGCGGCGGGGTTGCTCCGGCTATCCGGGTCGGCGAGCTGGCAGCGCATCGCAGCTGCCGCCGCCCTCGTCGCGGTGCGCAAGCTGGTCATCCGGGGCCGGAGGCTCGGCGACGCGACCGTCGTGACCACGCACCGAACGCGCGGCCGGTGAGAGCCTGCATCGCCTCGTCCGCGTCGGGATTTGGGCTCGGGCGCTCCTGTACGATGACTGCTTGATCATTCCGATCGGGCACGACCAGGGGCTCCGGCGCGTGCCGTGGATCACCTCCGGCATCATCGCGGCATGCGTGCTGATCCAGGCCTACGTGTCGTTCATTGCGGACGATGGCGACGCTGTCTTGCTTCACCTCGGCTACTTCGCGAACGGCCATCTGGGGCTCGGGATGATCTCGTGCGCCTTCGTGCATGCCGGCTGGCTGCACCTGATCGGGAACATGCTGTTCCTGTTCCTGGCGGGCTCTTCCCTCGAGGATCGCTGGGGGCCCGTCCCGTTTCTCGTGTTCTACCTGCTCGGCGCGGCGGCGGGCTCGCTCGCGTTCAGCGCGCTGCACCACGGCGACCCCGCGCTGCTCGTCGGTGCGTCCGGCGCCGTGGCGGCAGCCATGGGCGCGTTCCTGGTGTGCTTCACGCGCGCGAAGATCAAGCTCGCATACTGGTTCTTCCGCTCGGTGGGGACCTTCGAGATGTCCGCGTACTCGGCACTGCCGCTGTGGCTCGGGGAGCAGCTGCTGATGACCGGACTCGATGATGGCGGGGCAGTGGCCTACACCGCGCATATCGGCGGGTTCGCATTTGGCGCAGCGGTGGCGCTGCTCGTCCGGGTCCTGCGCCCGAGGGCCGAGACCGAGACCGAGACCGATGCCGATGCCGATGCCGATGCCGATCGGGTGTCGGTCCCGCGGGCGTCGATCCCGCGAGCATCCGCCCGCGCTGTGCCCCCGATCAGGCCGTCGGTGCCGCGCATCGCACCGGATCCGCTCCGCGCTGCGCCCCGCGCTCCCACGATCGTCGTCGTCGCGCCCGTGACCGCCACGGCCGCGCCGATCGTCCACGACCCCGATGCCGAAGGCCCACGGCTGCTGCGCTGATCCGTCGCCACGGTCGCGACCGCGTGCGCGTTGCCATCATGCGCCCACGTCCTGCGGGTGGGATTGCGGCGTCCTGGCCATCGCGGCACGCCCCCGCCCGAGCTCATGCCGCCGCTCGCGCGCGGCGGCGTGGCGGGAACTCGATCCGGTGGATGGTGCCGAGCTCGGGGATCACGAGCAGCACGCCGTCGGTGGCAAAGGCGATCGAGTATTCGAGCAGCTGGCGGCGAGTCGCCGCCGTGCGGAGCGAGGGGGCAAACGCACCGGTCTTGACCTCGGCGACCAGGAGCTCGGGACCGAGCTCGACGAGATAGTCCGCACGGAGCTCGGTCGGGATGGGTCGGCCATCGACGAGCGGAGCCCACGTGACGCGCGCCTGGCGCTCGACGATCGTGAAGCCCGCGGCCTCGAGCAGCACCGCCGCGCGGTCCTCGCCCGCCCCCGCCCGCGCCGCGCGCACACGCGCGCGCACCGAGCCGCGCCAGCGTCGCCACGCGGCCGCCAGCCAGACCGCGACCACGGCCGCGACCACGGCCGCGACCACGGCTGCCACGACCGGGGGGGTTCCGATCGCGGCGGCGAGCGTCAGCGTCAAGTCGCGGCTCACGTCGCCAGCATCGCAGCACCGCCTGACAGTGCTGCAACGAGCCGGACTTTGCCGGATGCGCCACCTCCATGCGGAGGCGCTCGACGTGTACGACTGGCGCATGAACTCCAGACTCTGCGTGGTCCCGGCGGCCGTGCTGCTCCTGCTCGTCCCCCGTGTGCTCTGGGCCCAGCCCGGCGCATCCCCTTCGCCCCCGCCGGAGCCCACCAGCGAGCCCGTCGCCGAGCCCGCTGCGGAGTCCGGAGCACCGTCGCCACCGCCGGCCGAGCCGCCCGTCGTGATCGGGACCCCGCCGCCGCCGCCCCCGCCGCCCCCGATGATGGTCGCGCGGGCAGCACCCGTGCTCCCGCCTCCCTCGACCGTCGACGAGGGCGTGCTCGAGGATGCGAGCTCGGGCCGCAACTGGTTGACCCCGACGGCACTGACGCCACCCGCGGGAACCTTCACGATCTCCGACT
>JAYSYE010000365.1:0-4657 GCA_043716635.1 Deltaproteobacteria bacterium
CCCGACGGCGACGCCAACGATCGCGATGGCGACTCGATCCTCGACCACGTCGACCGGTGTCCGGACGATCCGGAGGACTTCGACCAGTTCGAGGACGAGGACGGGTGCCCGGACCTCGATAACGACAAGGACCGCATCCTCGACGTCGACGACCTGTGCCCGAACGATCCGGAGGACTACGACCAGTTCGAGGACGAGGACGGGTGTCCCGACCTGGACAACGACAAGGATCGGATCCTCGACGTCGACGACCACTGCGTGAACGCGCCCGAGACGTACAACGCATTCGAGGACGAGGACGGCTGCCCGGACCGCCACGGCATCGTCGAGAAGGAGGGCGAGCTCGTGCTGCTCGACCCGATCAACTTCGAGCTCGACAAGGCCGTGATCACGGCGGACTCCTTCCCCGTGCTCGATGCCGTGGTCGCGTCGATGGTGAACAACCCCGTCATCACGCTCATCGAGGTGGGCGGTCACACCGACGATCGCGGCAACGACGCCTACAACCTCGACCTGTCCGAGCGGCGCGCGGCGGCCGTCGTCACGTACCTCACCGCCAGGGGCGTCGAGGCCTCGCGGCTCGAGTCACAGGGCTACGGCGAGACGCGGCCCATCGTGGAGGGCCACACCGAGCGGGCGTGGGCGACGAATCGCCGCGTCGAGTTCCTGATCCTGAAGCGCGGGACCGACTGAGCGCCGAGCTCGCTCAGTTCAGCTGGCCCTTGAGGACCACGTAGCCGTTGTCGGAGCCGACCGAGACGTTCTTCATCTGCAGCCCCGCGACGGCCGGCAGCGGCACGGTGCGGAGCAGCTGGCTCATCGCGTTGATCTGCGTGGTGAGGCAGGCGTCGACGGCCTTGGCGAGGTCGCGCGGGTCCATGTTCGTGTTGTTCTCGACCGTGTCGAGCACGGTCACGTCCACCTGCGGCGAGTCGAGCTCGACCGCGACGCCGAAGCCATTGCCCTCGGCCGTGGCGACCTTGATGGAGAGCTTCGCGTTGATGGCGGCCTGACCGACCGTGACGCCATTCGACTTGAACGTCGCGATCGCGTCGCCGAGGATGAGCTTGAGCTTGCCGTCGGCGGGGTCGGCGCTGATCATCGGCGGGACCGTCAGCGCGACCTCGGTCGTGTCGAACGTGCCGCCCGTGGCCGGCTGCGTGATGGCGAACAGGCCGAGCGCGGTGCCCTGCGCCATCATCTCGTTCGCGAAGTCATCCGCGATGCCGATCTGCATGCCGGCCGTCATGTCGAGCGACGGCGTGCCGTTCGGCGTGTAGATGAACTTCGCCTGCTCGGCGCCCTTGATGAGCATCGAGGCGTCGAGCGCGACGAGGCCGCCACTGGCATCGAACACGATGTCCGACGGGTTCACTTCCATCGTCATCTCGTGGCCGAGCACCGTCAGCGTCTTCGGGCCAGCGAGGCCTCCGAGCGCCTGGTTCATCATCGGCTCCATCGCGAGCTCCGCGCCCTTGGCGACGACGCCCTGGATCGCGTGTCCGACATCGAGCATGTCCATGATCGTGCCGGGGATGCCGGACGCCTGGATATCGAGGCCGGTGATCTGCACGTTCGGCGCGTCGAGCTGCGTCGCGAAGCCGCCCGATGCCTTGGGGCTGACGAGCAGCGTGCCGCCCACGATGACCTTCGTCGCCTTGACGCGCAGCGTGTTGCTGCCGTTGACGCAGGCGGCGGCGTAGCGCGTGTGTCCCGGGACGTCGAGCCCGGTGATCTCGGCGCGGAACTGGATGCCGCCGTCCGTGGGGATCAGCGCGATCTTGATGCCCGAAAAGTTCACGTCGTCGATCCAGAGGCGGGCGAACAGGCAGTCCTCGCCGGACTCGTCGCCCTTGTGAACCATCGGGTTCAGCGGCGCGATCATCGGGGCGATGTCCATGCCCATGATGATGCCGCTCGCGGCGGTGCTGATCTTGGCGAACGAGTCCGTCGAGAGCGCCGCGGCGAGGGCCCCGTCGATGCGCGCGCCCGCGGTGCGGAGCTCGCCGGCCTGCACGGAGCGAACATCGGAGGCCTCGCCACCACCGGCATCGCGCGCGACGGTGCGGATGAGCGTGGCGCCCGGCTGCACGGTGACGATCGCGGAGAAGTTGCCCGTCGCGTCGAGCGAGGCCTGCACGTCGTTGACGAGGACCTTCTCGACGGCGGTGCCGAGCGAGTTCGGGGCCACGGTGCCGGTGACGGTCAGCTGACCGGCGCCCGACTGCACGAGGCTGCGCTGCGGCGACGTCACGTGGAGCACGGGGGCTTCCGGGCTGTCGGTCACCCCGGCATCACACGCGCTCATCCCCAGGCCCAGAAGAGCCACACCCGTCGCGATCATGATGTTCCGCATGCTGGCCTATCCTCGAGCAAGGCGAGGGCCAGGTGAACACTCTCGCGGCGCCCGCTCGACCTGTATGAAAGCAGCTGGTTACGGCGACGGCTTTACGACGCACTGCGTCTAAAGCCGCGAACTGCAACATGAATTGCCGGTCACCACACCCCACTTCGACCTCCAGGTGGCAACTCCGCCAGCCGCGGGCCGGTTCCCGAAGACGAGGTGGGGCCGTCAGTTTGCGATCGTGATCTTGGCGACGCCCTTCGCCGCCAGGACCGCCCCGATGCGCGCGCGGAGGTCGCCCTGCAGCACGATCGTCTCGCCATCGACCGCGCCACCGCAGCCCAGGGCCTGCTTCAGATCCTTGCACCACTGCTCGAGGTCCGGCGCCTTCAGCGCCAGCTTCTCGACCACGGTGACCTCCTTGCCGCCGCGCCCCTTGCGCTCCATGCGAGCGACCGCTCGCGCCGGCGGTGGCGGCGGTGCGGGCGGCGGCTTGACGGCGGGAGGAGTGGGTGCCGGGCCGAGTGGCACCTTGCCGCGGAGCGCATCGAGCGCCGCGAAGGGCGACGTCGGCGATTGCTTACGACCGTCACGGCTCACGCACCGGAGCATACGACGCGCACACTCAGGGCAGTCCTACGTGATCCTGGGCAAAGGATTACACGTGGAATTAGGCGGTCTTACGGAGGTTTCGAGCAGGTTTGCTTCCATCATGAGCGTCATGACGGCTCAGCTCTCCAATCGCGCTTCGGCGGTCAAGTCCGGCGACGTTGTCGAGGGTCGGTACCGGATCCTCGACGTCCTCGGGGAAGGCGGGATGGGGACCGTGTTCCTCGCGGAGCACGCGCTGATCAAGCGCCGCGTCGCGATCAAGATCCTGCATCCCGAGCTCGCGACGGACAGCGAGGTGATCGAGCGCTTCATGAACGAAGCGCGAGCCGCAGGGACGCTCGGTCACCCGAACATCGTCGAGTCGACGGACATGGGGTTCACCCATGATCACGTGCCGTACATCGTGTTCGAGTTTCTCGAGGGCTCGCTGCTCACCGACGAGATCTATCGCGTGGGCGGGATGCCCGTGCGGCGCGCGATCCGGATCGCGCAGCAGATCGCGTCAGCACTGCACGCCGCGCACATCGCGGGAATCGTTCACCGCGATCTGAAGAGCGACAACATCTTCCTGACCGACAAGGACGAAGCGCTCGACCACGTCAAGGTCCTCGACTTCGGCATCTCGCGTTTCCTGCAGCACGACGAGCTCGACGCGGGCAAGGGCGTGGTCATGGGCACGCCCGAGTTCATGGCGCCCGAGCAAATCACAGACCCCGACAGCGTCGATCGACGCGCCGACATCTACGCGCTCGGCGTGATCCTGTACGAGATGCTGGCGTGCCGGCGCCCGTTCTCCGCGGAAGAGGATCCGCGGATGCTGATGGAGCGGATCGTGCGCGCCGCTCCCCCGCCGCTCGACCGCGCCGAGGTGCCGCAGGGCCTCGTCGACATGATCATGACGAAGCTGCTCGCGAAGCACCCGGCCGACCGGTACGGGTCGATGCAGGACGTCGAGGCGGCCCTCGACGCGTTCACGACGCAGACCGACGTTGCGCGCCGCCGTCCGCGCCCGGCGCCGTCGATGACGGGCACGTCGAACGATGTCGGGCGGTTGTCTGGGGCGATCGCGCGGCCCGCGGGCACGGCGAACACGCCGTGGCACACGCCACCGCTTCCGGCGAGCGCTGCGCTGATCGGGCTCGCGCGGACGCCGGACGCGAAGACACCGTGGCTGGTGTACGGCCTCGCGGCGGCCGGTCTGCTCGTCGGCGCGGGCGGGCTCGCGGTGGGTCTGCGCGGCACCGCAGCGAAGGTCGCGTCGACCGCGACACAGCCGCAGCCAACGGCCAGCGCAGAGCCGGCGAAGGCGAAGTCCGACGAGCTCCAGAAGGCTCGCGTCGCGCAGAAGGTCGCGGTCGTCGTCGAGGCCAACGCGCCAGGCGCGCGGGTGACGTTCCGCCGCCGCGTGCTCGCGACGCCCGCGAAGCTCGAGGTCCCCGCGAGCGATATCGTCGAGGTCGTCGAGGTGTCGGCGCCCGGCTACGCGACGAAGCGCTACTGGCTGACGTTCGATCGTGCAACGACCTTGAACGCGCAGCTGTCGAAGGGCGCCGTGGCTGTCGAGGCCACCGACGAGGAGACGCTGGTCGCGCTCGGCGAGATGCCGGCGACCACGCCAGTGACGGCGACCGTGGTCGCGGTGGCCGCTCCGGATACCGTGGCCGCGCCGGTCACGAGCGCAGCGGCGGCGGTGGTGGTGGT
>JAYSYE010000366.1:0-4650 GCA_043716635.1 Deltaproteobacteria bacterium
GCCTGGTCAGCCGTATGCGTGGCCCCGACCGTGCCCGTGTAGCTGGATCCATCCAGCGTTCCTGCGATCGAGATCGTCGACCACGACGCGACGACGAGCGGCAGCGAGCCCACGACCTCGACGGTGCTGCCCGCCGGGATGTCGAACGAGGCGACCGTGAGCACCCGGCCGTTCGCGTTCATCACGTTCTTGATCGTCGAGACCGCGCCGCCGGGTGCCGTCAGGTTGCTGGTCGCGACGGTCGTGTCGAGCTTGTAGATTCCCGGCGCGGCGAAGCTCGGTGGAGCCGACTCCGGATCGCCGATGTCGCACGGATCGAACAGGACCGTCGCGCCCGGCCACGTGGCCTCGCAGGTGGCGGACGACGGCGGCGCGTCGACCTCGGGTCGCGCGTCGACCCCGCTGCCCCGGACCACGCAATAGCCGTTGTCACAGGTCCGATCGGGGGCGCACTGCTGGTCCGTCTGACACGCGTAGTCCTGTGACTTTGTCGGAAAGCATCCCGCGACCACCAGCAGCAGCACGCATAGGTGCTTCATCGAAACCTCCCGGAGAATACGAGCGCCGCGCCCCCGGCGGTCGGGGTGATGGTGAGGTCCGTCGTCGTCGACGACGGGTCTGACCTCGCGGGCTCTCGCTCGTGAACTGCACGATAGATGCCGTATACCCCGAGCAGCAGGCCCCCTCCGATCAGGCCGTAGCCGATGCCGGCACGGATGGCCCCGGCACGCTCGAGCGCGTTCAGCGTGACGAAGTCCTGGCGCGTCTTCGGCTCGAACCCGTTGACCTGGTTGCGGATCGACTGCGCCGACACGATGAAGCCGATGCCGACCACCGTCGCAGCTCCACCTACACCGATCATCGCGTACGTGCCGTGGGTGATCCCCGACGTGGTGTGCGCGCCCCCCACCGGATCGTCTACTCCGGTCGGCGGCCGCCCGGTCAGCCGCGTCGTGGGGCCGGTCGGACCGCGCGGGCCGTCCACGGGCGTGGCGCGCTCCACCTCGAGGCCGAACTGCGGCCTGGACTGCGCGATCAGCTCGTCCACCGCGCGGTCGGGGTCCTGCGCCTTGATCACGTACGACTGCTGGTCCTTGTCCTCACCGGCCGTGTAGCGGGTGACGATCACCTTCAGCTTGCCGGACAGATTGCGCGTGACCGTGCCGTACACGATCGACTGGGCAGGGATGGCCTGCATCATCGAGTCGAGGCAGGTGGTCTGCTCGGGATCGCACCCCATCACGGCGACCGCGTCCTCGACGGTCCCCGCCATCATCTTCGCGTGGAGCTCGCGCGCGATCGCCCTGGCCATCGCGACGGGGACCGCGGCGTCGTCCGCATCGAGCCGGACCCCGGTGAACGGGAACACCCGTGGCGACCGATCGGCGCTTGCGGTCGCGGCAAAGCCGAGCGTGAACGCGAGCGCTGCGACGGCAGCGAGGGGACGGCGGGTCGCGGTCATCACTTCGAGAGTTGGTCGATGCGCTTCTGGATCGAGTCGGCGTCGGGTGCGTGCGGGCTGAGCTGGAGGTAACGCTCGAGCGAGGCGATCGCTTTCACCGACTCGCCGGTGCGCTGGTAAATGATACCCAGTCCGCGGTGCGCTGCGGCGTAGTTGCGGTCGATCGCGATCGCCTGCTTGTACCCCGCCTTGGCGCCGTCGAGGTCGCCGGCCAGATACCGGGACGTGGCCGCCTTCGTGGCGTCCGCCGCCGAGCCTCGCTTCGCGACCGGGCCCGGGGGCCGCGGGGGCGTCGGCGGTCGCGGCCGCACGCGGATGCCCCCCGGCGGAGGCGTGGGGGTCGGCGTGGGCGTCGGCACGAGCACCGGGACCGGCGCCAGCGCTGCCGCATCGGGCACGGTCGCCACCGTGGCCGCGGTCCCCACGTCGCCCGCATCGATCGCCGTCGGCGCGGGCGGGTTGCCCGGCCCCAGCCCGGTCACCCCCGCGGCGGGCTCCAGCGTGGAGGGCGGTGGCACCGAGGGCCCCGCGGTCGGCGTCGGCGCGAGCTGCGCCGGGTCCAGGATCTGCGAGTGCGCAGGATGCGGGCGTGGCACCACCGCAGCGCGATGACCGACCCGCGCCGCGATCACGATCGCCCCGACCACCGCGATGGCGATCGCGCAGAACCGGACCAGGTAGCGCCCCCATCGCGCCTCGTCCTCGCTCGCCCCGGCCCGCGCTTCGTGCGGCCGCGCCGCGCCCGGCGCCCCGAGTCGCAACCCCGTGGAGGGCGGAGGCGCCGCGAGGTGCGGGTGGCTTGGCGGGCGTGCTCGCGCGGGGAGCAGCGCCGGCACCAGCGCCTCCGGGGCAGTGCCGAAGGGCAGCGGCCCGCTGGGTTTACGCCGGATCGACTTCGGCGTCGCGGGTGCCTCCGCGAAGCCGTGGTTCGCCGGACGCACGCCGCGTCGCTCGCGCGTCAGCAGCTGCACCACCTCGTCGACGGAGGACTGCCCGGCCGCCGCGAGCAACCGACGGCGCTGCTCGATGCGATCCGCGAACAGCGCGGTCATGTACGCCGAGATCTCCGCCGAGCCCACCCGCGTCTGCCAGATCGCGTCGTCGATCGCGCGCTTCATCTCGCCGGCGGACTGGTACCGGTTGCGCGGGTCGGGCTGCAGCGCCATCAGCGCGATCCGGTCGAGCTCGGGCGGCACCGTCCGGTCGTACGTCGACGGCGCGAGCCGGGGCCCCTGGAGCACGGACATGAGCGTGGCCCCGACGCTGTCGGTCTGGAACAGCCGCCGCTTCGCGAGCGCCTCCCACAGGGTCACGCCGAGCGAGAACACGTCCGAGCGCCGGTCCATGGGCTCGTTGTTGATCTGCTCGGGCGCCATGTACCCGTACTTGCCCTTGAGCTCGCCGTCCTGCGTCGACGTCACGCGGCCATGGGCCTTCGCGATCCCGAAGTCCACGACCTTCACCTGCCCGCTGTACAGGACGACCACGTTGCCCGGCGAGACGTCGCGATGAACGATGCCGCGGTTATGGCCCTGGAAGTCGACGAGCTCGTGCGCGGTGTGGAGTCCCTCCGCCGCGTCGGCGACGATCCTCGCCGCGACGTACGGGTCGAACGGCATCGCGCTCGGTGCGATCGCGTGGCGAATCACCGAGTGGAGCGACTCGCCCGCGAGGTACTCCATCACGATGTAAAAGGTCCCGTGTGCCTCGCCGATCTCGTACGTGTGCACCACGTTCGGGTGCTCGATCAGCGCCGCGAGCCGCCCCTCGTCGAGCAGCATGTTCACCGCGACCTCGTCCTGCGCGAGGTGCGGATGCACGACCTTGATCACGACGACCTTCTCGAAGCCGCCGGGCCCGCGCTGCCGCGCGAGGATCACGCTGGCCATCCCACCTGCACCGATCGGTGCGATCAGCTCGTACTTGCCGAGCTGGGTGCCGGGTCCGAAGCGCGGATCGATGACGCCGTCCGGTCGATTCGGCATGGGCGGGCCCGCTGCCATGGACGCTCATCATCACACGCATTTCCGGGCGTGCCGCAGTTCCTGTGCGGGCGCGTCGGTTCTGCACATCGTGTGCATCGTGTGCATCGTGTGCATCGCGCCGTCGCAGCGCGTAGGCGCGGTCCCTACAGTCCGGGCAGCGCGGGCCGTGGTCGCTCGGCGCGAGCCGCGAGCGCGCGCAGCGGGTCTCCCGTCAGGCGCTGCACCGTCCACTCGCTCTGCGGGCGGGCGCCGAGGCGAGCGTAGAACTCGAGCGCGGGGGCGTTCCAGTCGAGGACGGACCACTCGAAGCGCCCGTAATCTCGCTCCACGGCCACGCGCGCGAGGTGTGCCATGAGCGCGAGGCCAACCCCCTGACCGCGAGCGGCCGGCAGGACGAAGAGATCTTCGAGGTAGAGGCCCGGCTTGCCGAGGAACGTCGAGTAGCTCGGAAAGAACAGCGCGAACCCGACCGCGACGCCGCCGGACTCCGCCAGCACGACCTCGGCGCCCGGGCGCGGTCCGAACAGCGTCGCGCGTAGCTGCGCCTCGTCCGCGACGACCTCGTGCGCGAGGCGCTCGTAGTCGGCGAGGGCGCGGATGAACTGCAAGATCGTGGGCGCGTCGGCGGCGACCGCGATCCGGATGCGAAGGTCGGTGGGCGGCGTCATTCGTCAGCTCCGTAGGCGATCGAGCGCGGTGGTGAAGTCGGGCGGCAGCGGCGCGGCGAGGGCCACGCGCTCGCCCGTGATCGGATGCTCGAAGCCGAGCGTGGCCGCATGCAGCAGCAAGCGCCCGCACGTGAGCACGCGGCCTCGCGCCTCCTCGTAGTTGCGCATGTACACGAGCTCGCCCACCAGCGGATGGCCGGCCTCCGAGAGGTGGATGCGGATCTGGTGCGTGCGACCGGTCTCGAGGCGAACCGTGCAGAGCGTGGAGTGGCGCAGCACTTCGTTGGCCGTGACGAACGTGACCGCGCGCTTGCCCTGATCGAGGCGCGTCGTCGAGCCGCGCACGCCGTCGCCGCGATCGGGGACGAGCACGCTCTCGATGCGCTGCGTCGGCACCACCCCGTGGGCGACACAGCGGTACGTGCGCTCCATCGTGTGCTCGCGCAGCTGGGTGGCGAGGCCCATCTCGGCGCGCTTGCTCTTCGCGAATGCGAGCAGGCCCGAGGTCGCCCGGTCGATGCGGTGCACGACGTGC
>JAYSYE010000367.1:0-13954 GCA_043716635.1 Deltaproteobacteria bacterium
GAGCAGACGCTCGAGTATCACGCGGCCGCCGCGGGCTCCCCCGCCGAGCGCGCGAAGCTCCTGAAGCGGCTCGCGAAGCTCGCGTCGGAGCGCGGCGACGACCTCGTGGCGCTCGATCGCTGGGAGCACACGCTGCGCGCGTCGCCCTCGGATCCCGAGGCCCTCGCGGCCCTGTGCGAGCTGTACGAGCGCACCGAGCGCTGGGCCGACCTCGCGCAGATCTTCGAGCGGCTCGATGGCGGCAAGCCGCTGCCCGCGGCGGGGACACCCGAGGCGGCGATGCGCGCGCACGACCTCGAGCGCTACGCGACCGTGCTCGACACGCACCTCGGCGACGCCCCCCGGGCACTCAAAGCGTGGCACCGGCTCCTCGAGCTGACGCCGAAGAGCCGGGCGGCGCTCGCGGCGCTCGTGCGGCTGTACCGCGCAGCCGGCAAGTGGCGCGAGCTCGCCGATGCGCTCGGCGGCGAGGTCTCCGTGTTCGCCTCGCTCGGCCCCGGCGCGACCGGAGAGGACCGCGAGCGCGCGTGCGTGGCCGCTGTCGAGCGCGCGGACCTGCTCGAGACGAAGCTCGGCGCGCCCGCCGAGGCGATCAAGGTGCTCGACCAGCTCATCCGCGAGCTCGATCCGAATCACCTCGACGCGCACACCGCGCTGCGGCGGCTGCACGAGGCCCGCGGCGACTTCGACGCGGCGGTGCGGGTCGCGGAGCGCGAGATGTACCTGTCGCCCGAGCCGAACCGGAAGATCGCGCGCGGTCTCGAGATCGGGATGATCTGCCGTGACCGCCTCGGCAATCCGACGCGGGCGCTGCAGGCGTACAAGCGCGTCCTCGAGCTCGATGCGGATCAAGAAGAGGCGCTCGCGGCGTCCGCCGAGCTGCTCGCGCGGCTGGGCAAGTGGAAGGAGCACGTGCAGGCGGTCGAGCGGATGCTCGCGATGCTGCCGGGACGCGACGACCCGGATGCCGACGACTGGGCAGAGCCGAGGCGCACGCTCGTGCAGCGGATCGCCGCGGCCACCGCCGACAAGCTCGCCGATCCGAAGGGCGCCTTTCGCTGGTGGCGGCGCGCGCACGACGAGGCGCCCGACGAGCAGACGCTCGCCGACGTCCGGCGCGCGGCGGAGTCGTACAACCTGTGGCGCGAGCTCTCCGAGGTCCTCACCGACGAGCGCAAGCGGTTGCAGGCGGGCGGTCGGGCCGGTGCGGTCGATGGCGGCACGGGCGTCGCGGCGGCTCCCGTCGAGCCCCAGCGGTTCGTGGCGCTCTCGCGCGAGCTCGCGGGGATCCTCGAGCGACGGCTCGGTGACAAGGCGCGCGCCCTGCCCGTGCTCGCCGAGGCGCTGACCGTCGCGCCGCGCGACGCGAGCCTCCTCGCCGAGATCGAGCGGCTCGCGGCGGAGCTCGACCAGCGCGTGGCGTGGCGCTCCGTGATCGACGCGGTGGATGTCGCGCTCGCGACGGCGCTGCCCTCCGAGCGCGTCGATCTGCATCTGCGACGCGCGCGCATCGTCGACGAGCGGATCAACGATCCGAAGGGCGCGGTGCAGGATCTGCTCGCTGCGTTCTCCTGGGCGCCGGACCGCGAGGAGACGCGCGAGGCGCTCGTGGCGCTCGCCGTCAAGGCGCGGGCGTGGGCCGAGGTGGTCGCGGTCGATGCCGCGCTCGTCGAACGAGCTCCGACGGCGGCGCGCCGCGTCGAGCTGCTGCGACGCAAGGCCGCCGTGATCGAGGAGCAGCTGAAGGACGCGCCGCGGGCGTTCCGGACGCACCTGATCGGCCTCTTGCTCGCGCCGGAGGACGGCGACATCGCGTCTCACCTGTGGAGACTCGCGCGCGTGATCGGGAAGTACCGCGAGACCGATCGCGTGCCACACGCCGAGCCTCCGCCGGCGACGATCCAGGCGGAGGCCGCGATCGCGGATGCCGTCGCCGCCGCGACGCATGCCGGGGCTGCGGGCACGGGCGGCATGGCGACGCGCTCGATCCCGCCGGCGGGCGCACCGCTGTTCGGGACGAGCGGCGGGAGTGCTGGCGTCGCGGCCGGGCTGCGTGGCAACCGGCGGTTGCAGACCGAGCCGATCGCGGACGCGGAGCTCGGCGATCTCGCGGTCGGAGATTCCACGCAGCCGATCGATCTCACCGACATGGAGCTCGCGCGCGCCGACTCGCGCGGCTCCGGGCCGATCGCGCCGCCGCCGCCGGCCAATCCGTTCGCGACCGAGCACCCCACGATGGCGCTGTCGCCCAGCGACCTGCGGGGGATGGTCGTGCCGCCGCGCTTGCCGCCCGGCGCGAAGGCCCCGCCGCGCCCGCCGCCGCGCCCGCCGCAGATCCAGCGCGCGCTGCCGGGGATGACGGCGATGGGAGCCGGCGCCCTCGGGCCGCGCAAGGCCCAGGCGGTGGTGCGCCGGCCGCCGTTGCCGACGCTGCCGAACCGCTCGTTCGAGTCGCCGTGGGAGGAGCTCGCCGTCGCGTACGAGAGCCTGCCCGCGCCCGATACGCTCGCGCGCCTGCGCTGGCTCTACCGCGCCGCCGAGGTGTGGGAGACGGGCGGCAAGGACATCGCGCGCGCGTTCGACGCGCTCGCCCGCGCATTCGCGCTCGCGCGGCGCTCGCCCGGGGGCGACTCGGAGGTGCGCGCGCGCCTCCATCGCATCGCGCAGGAGCACCGCGCGTGGGACCGGCTCGCGAACCTGTACGAGGGGATGACCGAGCAGTCCGAGACGGCGCTCGAGGCCGCAGATCTCCTGATGGAGGTCGCGAACATCCGGACCGAGCAGAAGCGTCCGCGCGAGGCGGAGGCGCAGCTGCGGCGCGTGCTCGGAATGCTGCCCGGCGACGCGGTATCGCGCGCGCGCCTCGAGGAGCTGTACCGCGCGGAGAATCGCTGGGTCGAGCTCGCGGCCTCGCTCGAGGAGCGCACCGATCCGCGCCTCGGGACGGCGGCGCCGGAGGCGGAGCGGCCCCAGCTCCTCCGCGAGCTCGCGGGCATCTACACGGAGAAGCTGCAGCGGCCGCACGACGCGATCGACTCGCTGGAGCGCCTGCGCCTGCTCGCGCCGTCGGAGATCGCGGTGCTGTTCCAGCTCGCGGACCGCTATCGCGCGATCGCGCGGTGGTCGAAGCTCATCGAGACGCTCGGGCGCGTCGGCGAGATCGCGGAGGGCACCGCGGATGCGCGCGACGCGCTGCACGCGATCGCGGCGGTGTACGAGCACGAGCTCGAGCTGCCGGAGCGCGCGACCGATGCGTACACCCAGGTGATCGGGGCGTGGCCCGACGACGCGATCGCGTGGGCCGCGCTCGACCGGCTGCACACCGACGGAGGCCGCTGGACCGAGGTGGCCGAGGTACTGCGGCGACGAGCGGCGCTCGAGCGCGAGCCCGCGGAGCGCGCGGCTCTGCTCGCGCGGCGGGCGCAGATCCTGCTGGACCGGCTCGATGCACCCGAGGAGGCCGCGGCCGCGCTCCGCCACGCGCGGACGATCGCCCCGGAGGATCACGCGCTCGCGGATCAGCTCGTCGTGGCCCTCATCAAGGCGGACCGCGACCGCGAGGCCGCGGGGATCCTCGAGTCACGGATCGCGTCGGCGCTCGAGAGCGAGTCCCCCTCGCGGGGCGAGCTCGCCGGGCTGCACATCCGGCTCGCACAGCTCCGACTCGATCGCCTCGGCGATCGCGAGGGCGCGCGCCTCGAGCTCGCGAAGGCACTCGAGCTGATGCCGGAGCACCCGGCCGCGCTGGGCGTGCTCGCGGCGATGCAGTCGCCCGACGACGATCCGCGAGCGTTCGCGGAGTCGAAGCTGCGCGAGGCCGAGCGCGCGACCGATGCCGATCTCAAGATCACCGCGCTGATGGCGGCCGGCGACGTGATGCAGCAGCGCGTGGGCGACACCGCCGCCGCGCGCGCCGCGTACGAGAGCGTGCTCGCGCTGCGCCCGTACCACTCGGACGCGACCTGGGCGCTGGCGGGCCTGGTCGAGAAGGGCGGCGACCCGGAGACGGCAGCGCGCGTGCTGGAGAAGCGGCTGGAGGACGAGTCGCTCTCGCCCCCCGAGAAGGCGCGACTCCTGACGCAGCTCGCGGCGCTGTCGCGCGCCGCCGGGATCGAGCCGGCGGCGGAGCGCAGGCTGCTCGAGGCGCTCGGGTGCGTGCCCGATCACATCCCCGCCATCATCGCGCTCGCGGATCTGTACGAAGACCTCGGCTACGGCGACGCCGGGCGGTGGAACGACCTCGAGTCGTTCCTGCGCGAGGTGCTCGAGGGCACGCTGCTCGCGGCGGCGCCCGCGGCCCTGATCGCGGATCTGCACCGGCGCATGGCCGGCGCGCACGAGAAGCTCGGCCGCGACGAGGATGCGTACCAGACGCTCGTCGCCGCGGACCGGTTGCACCGCGGCCACCTGCTCATCAAGCTTGCCCTCGGCGAGAACCGCTACAAGGCGCGGCGGTGGCGCGAGGCGGCCCTGCACCTGTCGCCGCTGGCGGCCCACGAGGATGCCGCCCGGTACCCCACCGAGCTCGCCGCAGGCCTCTATCATGCGGCACTCGCGGAGATCCGCTCGCTGCGGCCCGAGAAAGCACCGCCGCTCTATGCGCGGGCCCTCGAGCTGAAGCCGAGCTACTCGCCGGCGCTGCAGGCCCTCGCCGAGGTGGCGATGGAGCAAGGCGACCACAAGCGGGCGGCGGATCTGCTGACGCGGCAGGCGATGGCCACCGAGGAGCCCGTGGAGCGGATGCGCCTGTACGACGCGCTCGGTGACATGGCGCTCCTGATGCTGCACGACGAGGAACGCGCCCGCACGTGCTACGCAGCCGCGGTGGCGGCGGCCCAGCCGCTCGAGGCCAAGCACGTGCCCCTGCTCGAGAAGCTCCTCGAGCGCCAGGACCTCGCGAGCGACCACGCCGGTGCGGCCCGCACGGCGGAGCTGATGGCTGCGTTCGGCGCGACGCCCGCCGATCGGTCGGCGCGCTATCTGCGAGCGGCGCGCGACTACGTCGCCGCCGACGACGTGGTGCGGGCGCGCGGGGCCGCGGACCGCGCCGTCGAGAGCGACCCGTACGATGTGGATGCAGTCGATCTGGCCTCGGCGCTCGCGATCCAGGTCGGCGACGTCGAGAGCGCGGCGGCGATGCTGACGCGGCTGACCACGGCCAAGGATGATCGGCTGGCCGCCACCGGTGAGGCCGGCGCGGCGCGGCGGGCCGAGCTCTCGTATCGGCTCGGGCACGCGCGGGCCCAGCGCGGCGATGTGCGGCAGGCGATGCCGGCGTACGAGCGTGCGATCGCGCTGGCTCCCGGCTCGATGGGCGCGACGCAGGCGCGGCGTGGCCTCGTCGAGCTCGCGCGCGGCTCGGAGGATCCGACCAGGCGCGACGCGGTCGCAGGCCACCTCGCCGCGATCACGGCCGCGAGCGGTGCCCTCGGCGACCTCGTCGCGTGGGCGGACGAGCTCCGCCGCCTCGATCGCACCGAGATCGCGCGGACGACGCTCGACCTCGCGGTCGGCGCGGGGCACACCCCGGACGTCCATCAGATGGCATTCCTCTCGGTCCACCAGCCTCAGCCGTTCCGTGCCGACGAGGGTTACCGCGCGGTGCTCGATGGAGCGGACCGCGCGCTCGTGACGGATCCCGACGAGGCCGCGCTGGCGCCCGTCGCGAGCGCGCTCGCCGAGGCGGCCGCGCTGCTGTGGCCCGATCTGGAGGAGTCGCTGGCGCGGGCGGGGGTCGGAGGCGCGAAGCGAGTGCCCGCGACGTTGCACGTGCTCGCGATGGAGATGTTCCCGCGGCTGACCACGGTGCTCGGCACCGGCGCGGTGATGGTCTATCAGGCGGTGACGGCGCAGGCGCCGGACGTGACGGTGGTCGCGGCCGCGACGCCGGTCATCGTCCTCGGGCCGCGGCTCGTCGCGGGGGCGCAAGCGGCAAGCGGCTCGGGCTCGGCGGCGGGGCTGTCGCTCGCGGCGCTGGCCGACGGGCCGATTCACGCGCCGCTCGCCGCAGCCGAGGTGCGCGCGTGGATGGCACGGGCGATCGAGCTCGCACGGCCAGAGCACGTCGCGTTCGCGGGCCTCTCACTCCCCGACGTCACGCGACTGGTCGCCAGCGTGGTCCGGCTCTTCGGGCCGCCCGCGCTGCGGGAGGCGACGGCACACCTCGTCGGCGACGCCGACGTGCAGCGCGGTCACGACGACATGGTGAAGGCGGCGCTGTCGGTGCGCCTGCGCTCGCGGCTCGAGAGCCTGCTCGCGACGGTCGCCCCGGCCGCGATCGACATCGGGGCTTACCTCGCGGCGATCCACCGCACGGCCGATCGCGCCGCGCTCCTCGTGGGCGGGGATCCGGGCACGCTCGTTCGCGCCGCGGCCGCCCGCGGGGTGGACGCGGCGCACCTCATCGCGGCGACGGGCCAGGCTGGCTGGCTCCCCCTGCGCGCCAAGCTCGGCCTCTCGGCCCGCTGACTCCGCCCCGAGCCCCGCGTGCGGTCCCCCGGCGGCGTGTTACCGTCGGCTCCGCATGTACCTGGGCATCGTGAAGGGCACGATCGTCGCCGAGCGCAAGGCTGCCGGCCTCGAGGGCACGAAGCTCTTGCTCGTGCAGCCGGTCGACGAGCATGGGACAGCGGTCGGCGACATGCAGGCGGCGGTGGATACCGTGCAGGCGGGCGTGGGGGACTTCGTGTACCTCGTCGGCTCGCGTGAAGCGGCGCTGGCGATGACCCCATTCTTCGTGCCGGTCGATGCCGCCATCGTCGGGATCGTCGACGGGCTGGACGCGCCGCGAGCGACTCGATGAGGTATTGCCGCGTGGTGGGGCCGATGTGGTCCACGGTGAAACATCCGGCGTTCGCGGGGCGCACGCTGTTCGTCGTGCAGCCGCTCGATGACCGGGGCAGCGATGCGGGCGCGAGCTTCGTGGCCGTGGATCACGCGCAGGCAGGCATCGGAGACAAGGTGCTGGTGCTGACCGAGGGCAACGGGGTGCGGCAGATCCTGAAGATGGGCGACCTGGTGCCGATTCGATCGCTGATCGTCGGCATCGTCGATCACGTGGAGAGCCCGTGAAGGGCGGAACGCGGCCGCTCCGCGTCCAGGTCGCGGAGCTCTCGCGCCACCTGCACGACCGCGGCTGGGTCGCGAACCACGATGGTAACGTGACGGCCCGCGACGGCGCCCGCTATCTCGCGACCCCGACCGCGACGAGCAAGCGGCTCGTCACGGACCGCGAGGTGATCGAGGTCGATGGCAAGGGTGCCGTGATCGGCAGTGGCAAGGCCTTCGGCGAGCTGGCCCTCCACCTCGCGGTGTACGAGCGGCGTCCCGACGTGAACGTCGTGGTGCACGCGCACCCGCCGCATGCGACCGCGGTGGCCTCCTCGCGCGGGAACGTGATCGAGCGGCCGTTCATCGCGGAGGCCGTGGTGTCCATCGGGCCCCGGATTCCGAAGCTCGCGTACGCGGCTCCCGGCGAGCCCGCGAAGGCAGCACTCGCGCCGTGGTGCGAGCTGGTCGATGCGGTGCTGCTCGGCAATCACGGCGTGATGGCCTGGGGCGCCGATGTCGAGCAGGCCCTGCTGCGACTCGAGCTGGTCGAGCACCTCGCGACGATCGCGATCGCGGCGCAGGCGCTGGGCGGGATCGAGCCGCTGCCCGTGGAGGCGTTCGGTCCGCTGCTCGCGGCGAGAGCGAAGGCAAACCTCGGGCGCGCCGCCGACCGGGCCGTGCAGACCGCCGCGCAGCTGCTCGATCCAGGCCCCGGCCCGAGTCCGAGCCCCGGCCCGAGCCCGAGCCCCGGCCCGAGCCCGACGCGAACGGCGGGTCCGGTGGTGGCGTGCGCACCGGCGCCCCACTCCGCCGTGCCGACGATGTCGGTCAGCGGGAAGCGCGACAGCGCGCCGACGCGCGACGTGGACCTCGCGGCGATCGTGCGGGAAGAGATCCTCCGCGCGATGGCGCTGTCGAAGTAGCCGGCACCGCGGCCCGGCGGCGGCGTAACCTCGAGGTGGCCGATGCGTAGGAACCTCATGCGAATCGCCGTCCTGGGAGTGATCGGCTCGATGCTGGCGTGCGCGAGCGCGGAGGGCCAGCCCGCCGCTGCACCCGGGGCCAGCGCCAGGTCCACGGCCCCGGCGGCGGCGCACGGCCCGGTGATCGTGGAGCTGTTCACCTCCCAGGGTTGCAGCTCGTGTCCCCCGGCCGACCGGGTGCTCGCGAAGCTCGCGGAGCAGCCGGGCGTCGCCCCCCTCGCCTTTCACGTCGACTACTGGAACGAGCTCGGCTGGGAGGATCCGTACTCGGCCAGCGCATGGACCGACCGGCAGCGCATGTACGCGCGCGCGCTGCACGACACGCGCGTGTACACCCCGGAGATCGTGGTCGGCGGCGCGGTCGGCATGGTCGGGTCCAAGGCACGGGCGGTCAGCGAGGCGATCGGGCGCGCGGAGCTTCCGGCACTGCTCGATGCCAGGGCCACGTGGAGCCCGGGGAGCGTCGAGGTCACGGCAACGGCGCCCGCGGGCGCGGACGTGATGGTCGCGGTGTGGGAGGCGCATCGCGAGAACGCCGTGCCGAGTGGCGAGAACGCGGGATCCACGCTCGACAGCACGCGCGTCGTGCGCAAGCTCGAGCGCGTGGCCACGGCGGGCGCATCCGGCCACGTCACGATCGAGCTCGACGCGGCGTGGACGGGCGTGGGGGCGGTCGCGTTCGCACAGCGGCCCGACGCGCGCGTGGTCGCATCCGTGCTGTTGACCAAATAGCGGGCCCGCCGCTCTGCTACAACCACGCCATGCGAGCAGTCGTGGCCTCCGTGGTGGCGTTGGCAGTCGCGAGCGGTGGCTGCTTCCAGAGCACCGAGCACAGCCGGACGATCGCGAAGCTCGTCGAGGGGAGCATGGTCGTCGGCGGGATCACGATCCTCGCCATCGTGAACACCGGTGCGGACTGCCAGCACACGGCCTCCGGGACCGGCCCGAAGGACACCTGTACGGGACGCGCGAGCGCGCTCGGCAATGTCGGGCTCGGACTCCTGCTCGCGGGCCTCGTCGGCTTCGTCGTGACCGTGTCGACCTCGCCCGACGACGGCCCCACCGGCCCGGTGATCAAGACCGTCGGGACCGATCGCACGGTCACCCCGGCGCCGGTGCCGACGGTGGCCCCGCGGCCGATCACGCCCACGCCGACGACGCCGACCACGCCGACCTCGCCGTAGTCAGGACGCTCCACCGGTCCGGTGGGTCGCGCCCGCCCTCGAACCGCGGGCGGCAGCGGCGCGCAGCTGTCAGCTCGCCAGGTTCCGCGTCATTCTGGACCGACCCCCGGTGTACGATCACGCCGTGGTTCGCGCGCGATCGTCCGGGGCTGGGGTCGCGTACGAGCTCGTGAGCGAGCTCCAGGGGCGGATGGTGGCGGCGCAGGAGGCGATCGGGGGCGATCGGTTCCTGCGCACCGAGTGGGTTCGCGACGATGGGCGTCACGGCGGTGGCAACCGGCGGGGGGTCGCGGGGACCGCCACGTTCGACCGCGCGTCCGTGAACGTGTCGCAGGTGCACTACGACGACGAGCCCGAGAAGCGACTCGGGTCCGCGACGGCGCTGTCGACGATCATTCATCCGCGACACCCCCGGGCGCCCAGCGTGCACGTGCACGTGAGCTGGACCGAGATGCGCGACGGAAGTGGGTACTGGCGCGTGATGGCGGACCTCAATCCCGCGATCCCGGACCCCGCCGACACCGCGCTCTTCGTGCAGGCGTTGCGTGCCGCGGCGCCAGGTGTGTCAGACGACGCGGCCGCGCAGGGCGACCGCTACTTCCACATCCCTGCCCTCGCGCGGCATCGCGGCGTGGCGCACTTCTATCTCGAGCAGTACGCCACCGGCGATGTGGAGGCCGACCGCGCGCTCGCCCGTGCGGTCGGGGAAGCGGCCATCGATGCCCACGCGGCCATCGTGAGCGGCGCGCTCCGCCGGAGCGCCGCACCCAGCGACGACGAGCGGGCGGCGCAGCTCGCGTATCACACGCTCTATCTGTTCCAGGTCCTCACGCTCGATCGCGGCACCACGTCAGGCCTGCTCGTCCACGATCAGAACGACGTCGGGATCCTCGGCTCCCTGCCCTCGCGCATCGATCGCGACCTGCTCGCGAGCTGGCGCGGTCGCGTACCCGCGCCGGTCGACCAGCTCGTGGATCGCCTCGTGGCCGCGCTGCCCACCGGCGAGGTCACCGACGACGCGAAGCGCGAACTCGCCGCCGTCGTGCGCACGTTCTATCGCGCGAACCCGGCGGCGCTCGAGCTCCAGGCGCGCGGCGACATCGTGCCCCCGACGGTCCAGAACCACCGCTGACACGCCCCGACGCAGCTAACTACGATCCGCTGCCTGCTTGCTCGTGACGAGGTCCCGCGGTGCGTCGTTGATGGACCTCAGCGGAAGCGGCGCGCGAACGGACCTCCCGCCGGAGACTGGGGGACCGGTCGACCGTATGCGTCGAGCCGGATCGGGCGCCCCCAGGCATCGAGTGGAGCGACCCGCAGCAGACGTCCGTCGCGGTCGACGCGGCGGCCGTACGAGTCGACATATTGCGGCGGCGGCACCGGGCGGGGCTCGGCCATCACCGCAGGCTCGGGCATCGCGGCCGACTGCTTGCCGACCACGACCTGGGCCGCACGCAGAAGCTGCGTGCCGACGCGATAGCCCGGCGACAGCTGCTCCACGACCTGGTCGTGCTCGCCGGCCGTGGGGACCTGACGGGTGGTCACGGCCTCGTGAACCGCCGGATCGAAGCGCTCTCCCACGGCGTCGATGCGCTCCACGCCATACCCGCGGAGCACCGCTTCGAGCTGGGTCTTCACCAGCCCGATGCCCTCGACGACGGCCGGCGCGTCGCCGCTGTCAGTGGCCGCCCTGATCGTGCGGTCGAGGTTGTCCATCAGGGGCACGAGCTGGCTGACGAGCTTCGTCCTCGTCTCGTCGGCAACCCGGCCCGCATCGCGCTCGACGCGCGCCTTCGCGTTCTCGAGATCGCGCAACGCCGCGCCGAGCTGGGCGCGATCAGGAATCGTCTCAGGATGTGCGGCGATGTCCATGTACCAGGAGTAAGCATCGCGCGGGCCGCGCGAACCTCCCCACCCGGCGGGGTCGGCGGGCTGGGCGTTCACGCCCGATGGCGGACCTTGCTGCGTACGAGCTTCGCGAGATAGTCAGCGGCAGGCGGCGCCAGGTCGAAGCCGAGCAGCTCGGTGTCCAGCTGCGCGACCGAGCCGGACCGCATCGTCCGTTCGTCCCGATGACCCCGAAACCGCGTGGAATACTTGGTAACGGTTGGCTGTTCGACCAGGCAGGAATGATGCGCGCTCTCGCGATCGTTGTCTGCCTTTTCGCGGCTGGCCCGGCCCTGGCCGACAAGGTGGCTCCGTTGCCGAAGCCTGCTGACCACCCGCCGTCCACACAGGCTAAGGACGAATCGTGGAGTCTTTACATCGGGTGCACGATCGAGCAGAACACCTGTCTCGCGTCGTGGCGACGCGCCGCGGTCATCGATCCCAGCAACATCGAGGTGCGGACCGCGCTCGCCGATTATTACTACCGGGGAGGCGACCAACCAACGGCGCTCGCGATCATGGGTCAGCTCAAGGACGCGGCATGTCAGGAATGTCTGCAGGCGCTCATCGGATCGGCGCATCGCACGTGGTCGCAGGACGCGGTATTCGACGCGAAGGTGACCAACGGAATCCACGGTCGCCGCACCAGGTATTCGAAGGTTGCCAGGATCGTGATCGCAGCACTCACGACAGGCGACTGGGCCAAGCTCAAGCCGTTCGTGCCAGCGAACGGCAACGTTGGATTGCCTCCGAGTTCCGAAGGCGACGGGTCCGTCAGCGCGATCCGTCGGTGGCTCGCGGACGTCAGCAAGGCCCGTGTCGAGGTTCGTGCTTCGGGGCTGACGACCTGCGAGGACGACTGTTGCTACGAGATGTGGGACACGCTCGGCGGCGATACGCCGTCGTATTTGATGGGAATGTGCTTCGCGCCTGGGCCCGTGCTTCGCCAGACGCTCTGGGACGATCTTCGCTGAGCGGGGGGGCTCGACGAAAGGACTCGGCGGCGGCGCCGGGCGCGGGCTCGACTTCAGCAGCTCCCGATCGACGAGCTGTTCCAGGTGTTCGTTCGCACAGGCATCTACACGCCGGACGGCGAGCTCACCGAGCCGTACTGCAGCACCGATCCGAGCGCATCGCGCCCGACCGGCGGAATCCCCGAGCACGATCACGCCGACCCCCACGTCGATGAGGCTCGCGCGCCGGCTCGATTGGGCCGCTCTGTTTGCGCAGGGTTTTCGGCGACGACGTCACCCAGTGCCCGCGTTGCGGCGATGCCCTACGCGTGCTCGCGTTCATCACCGATCTGCCGGTCACTGCACACATCCTCGGGCCAAGCCGCGCCCCGGGCCCAGAAATCCGTATCGACCGGCCTATCCTCGACTCTGACATGTCAAGCCGCGAGAACGCGTCGATATCGAACATGCCGCAGTCGAATCAGCGGCGCTTCTTCGACTCCTCCCAGCACGTCACCTCCTCCTCGGCGTTGGGCGCCGCGCTCAAGCACTCCTTCTCGAAGCGGGTGAGCTGGAGGCACTGACGCTCGATCATGTAGCGGTACATTTCACTGTCGTCCGCCTTGTCCAGATGTGTCGCCATCCACCGCGTCACGTACTCGCCGCAGCTCATGCCGCCCAGGTCCTCACCCGCAGCGATCCGCGCGTCGCGTTCGCATAGATCTTGGTCGTGCGGGGTGGTCGCCCCGAGCAGACAGTTCCGCCGGACGGGCGAAAAATTGCCTCTCACGCACTCATCCGTGAACACCTCCGCGTCTTCGGCGATGGTGTCCGTGTCGCTCAACTTCGCGATCAGCGCGGCTCGCGCGTCGTGCAGGTGGGTGCCGACCGCGGCACACGTCGGCGCGGTGTCGGCCGGCGTCGTGTTGTAAACGGCGGGCGGGGGCCGTTCGGCGGGAGCCGGAGAGCGGCAGCTCGCCGCGAGCCAGACCAGAAGCCCGAGCACGAGGAGCGTCTTCACCGCGATCCGGACGGCGCGGAGTTCGCCGTGTCGCACGCGGCGACGTCCTCGCGACTCTTCGCCGCGACCACGCAGCGGCGAAAGGACGCCGACCACACTTCGCGGTCGCGGACCCGGACGCGGGATCGCCCGTCGGAAGTGTCGTCGGCGCGCTCTCCCGCGCGCCACCGCACGCTGCCGCGATCGACGTCGCGACGGTGGACGTCGCGACGGTGATCGCAAGGCCCGCGCGCACCTCCATGACATCAGACTACGCTTATCCGACCTGCATTGGGTTTAGGTCAGGTCTCAGGCCAGGTGTAGGAGCCGCCAACGAAGCGTGAAAGGCCGTAGCCCTACGGGCCCCCCTTGAGCCGAGCGGAACCGCGCAAACCGTGGGGAGCCCGGGTCCGCGGCGCGTTCTCCTAGCCTCCTAGATCGCGCCGGACTTGCGCGTGATCTTGTGGTCGCGGCGCTCGCAGATCGCAGAGCCGTCATAGACCTGGATGCTGCGGGACCAGAGGTGGCTACCACCGCGCGTGGCGAGCCCGGCCCACCACGCCTTGCGGCCGACAAACAGGTCGAGCTGGGTGTTCTTGATCCCCCCGCCGGTGTCGTCCGCGATCACGCAGCCGTCGTGGACAAAGCCGCCCCACGGCGCACGGCCTGGCATGGTCCGACCTTCCAGCGCGGGGATGAACAGCAGCGAGCCCAGCTTCACGACCCGCGGATCGACCGCGACCGTGCGAAACGGATCGAGCGGGTGGCCGGTGCCGGAGCGTCCCCACTGCTGGGAGGTCACCTGGTAGCAGGGCGAGCGATCGCAGCTGCACTCGCCCCACACGTTCAGGACCCGGCCATCCCGGAGCTTGCCGGTGCCCTGGATGCGGAGCTGGC
>JAYSYE010000368.1:0-13925 GCA_043716635.1 Deltaproteobacteria bacterium
GCCCGCGCCCGCGCCCGCGCCCGCGCCCGCGCCCGCGCCCACAACCCGCGGGGACGCGCGACCGGTCCGCACGCTTCCCCCGCCGACGCAGGCCTTCGCAGATCTGATCGCGTTCGCGCCTGCCGCGCGTGATCGCATGACCGCTGCGATCGCGGTCGAGTCGATCGCGCCGCCCGCGGAGGCGCTGCGGCTGCTCCGACCGGCGCTCGTCGATCCCAGCCCACTCGTGCGCCTCTCCGCGATCGCCTACGTGGCCCGGCTCGCGTCGCGCGTCGACCTCCAGCCGTCGATCCGGTACGAGCTCGGGGACGGTCTCGTCGATGCGCTCGCCGCCTCGCCCGCGGAGCGCGAGGCCGCGTACGCGGTGCTGCTGCGGGTGAGCGGTCAGGACTTTGCTCCTGGCAATCGCGAGGCATGGCGCACGTGGCTCGCACCGCCCGCCGCGCTCGACACCCCGCTGCCGGCGGCGCCCGCAGCGCCCGGCCCGAGCCCGTCGGCCGCTACGGACGAATGATCGTCCCGACGCCGGTGTCGGTGAACAGCTCCGCGATCACGTTGTGCGGCGCGCGCCCGTCGATCAGATGCACGGCCTTCACGCCGCCCGCGAGCGCCCTCAGCACCGTGACGCTCTTGATCGCCATGCCGCCCGTGACCATCCCGGTGTCGATGCGCTGCTGCAGCTCGGCGGCCGACAGCTCGGTCACGAGCTCGCCGTGGTCGAGCACGCCCGGCACGTTCGACAGGTAGATCAGCTTGTCGACCCCGAGCGCCTGCGCGACCCCCGCGGCCACCACGTCCGCGTTCAGGTTGTAGCCCTCGCCGTCAGCGCCGAGGCCGATGGGCGAGATCACGGGGATGTAGTTCGCGGCGATGAGGGACTCGAGGAAGTGCGAGTTGACCTCGACAAGCTCGCCGACCTGGCCGAGGTCGCGGCCATCCTCGCGCACGAGCTTCTTCGCGCGCAGCAGCGCCGCGTCCTTGCCCGACAGCCCGACCGCGTGGGCGCCGTTGCGGTTGAGCTGCGTGACGAGCTCGGTGTTGATCTGACCGGTGAGCACCATCTCGACCACGCGCATGTCCGCCGCGGGTGTGACCCGGATCCCGTCGACGAACTCGGCGCGACCCCCGAGGCGCTCGAGCGCCTTCGTGATCTCCGGGCCGCCGCCGTGGACCACCACGGGCTTCAATCCGACCGAGTGCAGCAGCAGCACGTCGTCGCAGAACGACCGCTTCAGCGAGTCCTTCGTCATCGCCGCGCCGCCGTACTTGATCACGCAGCGCGTGCCCTTGAACTTCCCGATGTAGCCGAGCGCCTCGACCAGGAGCGCGCGCTTGAACGCGGGGCTGTAGTTGCCGAGCCGGTCGTCCTTCGCGACGCCGCCTCCCGGCGCCTCGACGAGCAGCGACGTGTAGTCGGCGTTCAGCTTCACGTAGTCGTAGGAGAGGTCGCAGCCGTACGCGCGCGCCTGGTGCTCGCCGGAGCGCAGCTCGACATCGATCACGATCTCCGGCTCGCGCAGCTTCGCGCGCAGCGCGGCGCGATCGAACGCGGTGGGAGCCCGGTCGTACACGACCGTGCCCTGGATGGTCACCTCCGCATCGGCGGGGTCCACGTCCCACTGCTGGGACCCCGCGCGCGCGCCGACCGTCGACAGCACGCGGCCCCAGTTCGGATCGCCGCCGAAGATCGCGGCCTTCACGAGTGGCGACGCGGTGATGCTCTTCGCGATGTCGCGCGCGATGTCCTCGGTCGGCGCCCCCGTGACCACGGTCTCGATGCGCTTCGTCGCGCCCTCGCCATCGGCGGCGATGAGGCGGGCGAGCTCGTCGAGGAGATCCATCAGCGCGGCCGCGAACGTGTCGTAGACCGCACCCGTCGACGCCACGATCTTCGGGTTCTTCGCCTCGCCGTTCGCGAGCACGAACACGCTGTCGTTCGTGCTCATGTCGCCGTCGATCGTCAGCTGGTTCAGCGTCGACACGGTCGCCGCCTCGAGCGCGTCGTCGAGACAGTCCGCGCTGATCGCGAGGTCGGTCACGATCACCGCGACCGTGGTCGCGAGCTGCGGCGCGATCATCCCGCTGCCCTTGCAGAACGCCGCGATCGTCACGGGGGTTCCGTCGGCATCGATCGTTCGCGACGCGAGCTTGCGCGTCGTGTCCGTGGTCATGATCGCCTCGGCGGCGCGATCCATGTACGGCCCGAGCCCCGCGACCAGCGCGGGCAGGGCGGCCACGATCTTGTGCTCGGGCAGCTTCATCCCGATCACGCCGGTCGAGGCGGACACGACCTGCTCGCGCTCGAGCCCGAGCACCGCCGCCGTCGCGCGGAGCACGGTCTCGACGGCGATCAGCCCGTCCGGTCCCGTGAGCGCGTTCGCGTTGCCGCTGTTCACCACCACCGCGCGAACCCGCTCCGCCGGCAGCAGGCGCTCCGCATCCACGACAGGCGCAGCCTTGGCGCGGTTCACGGTGAACACTCCGGCGCACGCGGCATCGACATCGGAGACCACGAGCGCGAGGTCGGGGCGGTGCGGCTTGATCCCGCACGCGACGCCCGCAAATCGGAAACCAGGGGGGAGCTTCATGCATGCCTCGCGAGCGAACCGAGTCCAGCCATGCGCGGCAATCCGAGCGCGAGATTCGCATTCTCGATCGCCTGGCTCGCCGCGCCCTTCAGAAGATTGTCGAGCGCCGCGATCGCGACGACCGCGCCGCGGTCGCTGGTCGCGACGCTCACATGGCACGTCGGGGTGCCGACCACGCGCCGCAGCGTCACGGCCTCCGGGGTCGGCTGCACGACCACGGTGGGGTCATCGGCGTAGAGCGCGCGGTACCGGGCGAGCAACTCGGCACTCGTGATCGGCGCCGCGAGCTGGCCGGTCAGGGTGACGAGGATGCCGCGCGCCACGGGCAGCAGATGAGTCGTCAGCACGACGTGCGGAGACCCGCGACCGGCACCGGCGACGCCCGCGAGCGTGCGCTCGATCTCCGCCGTGTGCTGGTGCGCGAGCACCCGGTACGCTCGGACCTCGCCGTACATCTCGCCGAGGCTCAGCGCCTCGTCGGCCTTGCGCCCCGCACCCGTCACGCCCGAGGCACCGTTGGCGACCAGGAAGCCGTCCGCGAGGTACCCACCCGCGACGAGCGGCGCTGCCGCCGTGATCACCGCCGTCGCGTAGCAGCCAGGATTCGCGACGAGGCCAGCTCCGGCCACGGCGGCGGCTGCGAGTGACGTCAGCCCGTACGGGACGCTCGCGTCCGCGCGGTACGCGTGCGAGAGGTCGATCACCGTCACGCCCGCCGCGCGGAGCGAGGGCGCGATCGCAAGGGTCCCTTCGGGCGGGACCGCGAGCAGCGCGAGCGCGCAGTCGAGGGCCCGCACCCGGGCCGCGGCGGTCGTGACGAACACCGGGTCGCCCGCGTGCGCGCGACCCGTCAAGGCCGCCACCGGGGTGCCGGCGTGCGCATCGCTGGCCGCGCACGCGATCCGGAAGTGAGGATGGTCCTCGAGGAGCTTCGCGAGCTCGAGCCCGGAGTAGCCCGCGGCGCCGAACAGCGCGACGTCACGCAGCGGTGGCGACATGGCGGCGGGACAATGCAGCGTTCACGTTCGGCACGCCATCACCCGCGTCGCGAATGCTACGGTGGCAGCCCATGCGGATCCTCGTCGTCGCGACCGCCTCCCTCCTCACCTGGATCGCTGCGTGCGGCGGCGGTGGTGGCAGCGGCGGTGACTCGCTGGCTCCGCCGGATGCAGCGGCCTTCGACGCGCGGGCGCCTGCGGATGCGCCCACCGACGGCGCCGCACCGGTCGACGGGGACAGCGCGGTTCCGCTGGTCGGGTTCGGCGCGATCACCGGGATGTGCGGGGTCTTGAACGACCCCCAGCTCATGATGGGAACCGCGCCCGTCTACGTGACCGACACGATGACGTTCGCGACCGCCTACCATGACCCCGCCGACCGCTCGCTGCTCACGCCCGGCGGTCAGACCCTTGCGGCCACGCCCAACGCAGGCGGTAGCTCCGGACTGTCCGAGGTGTTCGCGTTCGAGGAGCTCGATCGCTGCGAGCGCGCGACGCTGCTGAAGACCGAGACGCAGATCGTCTACTCGACTCCTGGCAAGATCACCGACGAGCTCGTCGAGATCGACGGACGCAAGATTGGCGTGAGCGTCACGCGCGCCGTGCACTTCCCGTTCGGTCAGCCGTACACGCCAGACGAGGCTCGCACGCTCATCACGCGCAAGCTCACCGATATCCAGGCGTCAACGGCCAACGTTTCAGCAGCCGACCGCTGGGACAAGCAGATCCTCGCCGTCCTCGCCTACGACGCGCAGCACGCCGGCGTGGTCGCCGACGTGTGGGCGTCGCTCGATGCCGCGACGAAGGCCGACACGGTAGTCCTCGTCACCGTCACCGACGGCGCAGACGACTTCATCTACACGAATCAGTAGGCTACGGGCGGATCTTGTCGGCCACGGCAGTGCGCGCGGCGTCGACCTTGTCAACGGCGCGGTCCTTCATGTCGGCCGCCTTGTCCTTCATGTCCGCCTTCATGTCAGAGGCCTTGTCCTTCATATCGGCCTTCATGTCGGACGCCTTGGCCTTCATGTCGCTGCCCTTGTCCTTGGCATCCGAGCGCAGGTCGGACGCCTTGTCCTTCAGGTGCTCCGCGCCGTCCTTGATGGCAGCAACGCCGTCCTTCATCTTGTCGGCGACGGTGTCGATTCCACTCTTGATCTTGTTCTCGATGCTCATGCCAGGGTGCCAGTGCAATCAGTTGGCCGCACGCAGCTGACCGGAATCACTCGGCTCGCCTCGTCGCGCTCCGCGCGGGGGCGCGCACTGCGGCGCTTCCGCAGGGCGTGTTACCTCATCGGTGATGCTCTACGTGCTGCGGATGGTCGAGGAGCGGTTTCACCGCGACACCGAAGGCCGTCCCCTCCGCGAAGGGCGCACCCCGCCGGAGCTCGTGCGCCCCGGCGAGCTCGAGTACCGGACGTGCCCGCTCCCCGGGATCCGCCGTCACCACGAGTGCCCGATGAACGTGTCGGCACTCAGGCAGACGTCCGCGCACTGGGACGACGTGACGGCTGCGCTGCGATCGCTGAGAGCCGCGTACGCGCACGCACGCGGTGCCGCGTACGGCCCGGATCTGATGGACCTGTGGTGCGTCTCGCAGCTCGCGTGCGCGGTGCCGTGGTCCTTCGTGCTCCGCGGCGAGGTGATCCCGGCGCACGCGGCGGCGCTCGCGAAGGTCGCACTGGGCACCGGCATCCTCGCCCACCGGTTGCTCCAAGACCAGCTCGCCGGCGTGCGCCCGGCCGAGGTCCTGACGGCAGAGCGGATCGCTGCGCTCGCAGAGATCACGACGACTCTCGTCGGGGAGTCCGAGGTGTGCCCGGCCCCCGATCGGATGATCGCGAAGTTCAGCGAGGGCTTCGAGGCGGGGCAGGCGGCGGGGGCGGCGGTCGCGAGCCCCGACGATCACATGCTCGCGTTCGGCGCGAGCTACACCGCGTTCAAGTATCTCCTCTGGCTGCTGTCGTCCGCACGGCGCTTCCTCCACGCTGACCTCATCGCGGCTCATGCGCGCGACGCGAGCGTGCCACCCGCCGAGCTCGTGCGGCTAGTCGACACGCCCGTCGAGCCCCCGGATTGCTTCCGGATCGAGCCGTCGGATCAGGCCGCGACCCCGTTGCCCGCGCGCGCGGTCTGGTTCACCCAGCTCGGTCAGCTCCTCGTCCCGTTCGCGCCGGATGGCAGCGACCAGCCGATCGCCGCCGCCGCCCGCGCGATCGCCGCGGTGATGGGCGATGCGCCGGACCTCGACGCGGCGCTGCTCGCCGAGCTCGCGGTCCAGCACCCCGCGGCGATCGCGCACGCGTGCGCCGCCGCGATCACGACGTTCATCAGGCTCGACCAGATCCTCGCGGCCTGCACCACCCACCTCGAGGCCTCGATGCGGCGTGCGCTCGGCGGCGAGCCGACCTTCGAGCCCGTGGACGCCGCGGTGCGCGATCGCCTCGTACCCTCGAGCCCTCGCGCGTTCTACGCGAGCCTCGCCCCGATCGGGCTGCGGACCCTCGCGCTGCGGTGACCGCAGCCGCCGTAACCTCAGGGATGCGTCACGCGGAGACGATACCCACGGAGGCCGCGGCGCGACGCAGCCAAGTGCTTGAAATCTGTTCGGACCTGGGCCGGCACGAAGGCTGCTCTAGCGTTCATCCGTCCACCGGGTCCACCACCCGGCATGCCGACCCCGTCCCCCCACGCACCAAGCCAGGAGCCCCACGCCATGTCGACCCCCACCACCTCGGACACGTTCGTTGCGATCGATGCCGCTGCCCTCGAGACCGTCGCCGGCGGCTCGTCGCGGTCGTCCTCGAACGACCAGCTCACCGCGATGCTCACGCAGATCACGAGCTCGATCAAAGACCTCGGCTCGCAGCAGAGCAGCGGCGGCGATCCGATGCAGATGATGCTCATGATGATGATGATGGGCGGCGGCGGCGGCGGCGGCGGCGGGGCGCAGGTCGCTGCCCCGATCGCGGCCCCGGCCGCGCCCATCATCAACGTCACCACGGCCGTGCGCGGCGGCGGTGGCGGCGGCAAGAAGGGCTGGTAGTCCATCGAACGCGACCGGCGCGGCGCGGCGTCGAAGTCGCTCAGCCGCCGGTCATCACGTCGTCCGAGCCCTCTTGCATCGAACCGATGCCACCACAGTGCTTGACCATGTCGCCCTTGCGATGCGCAGCAATGCCGTTGATGAACACGGTGCCGCTGCCCGTCTGCGTCGTGAACGTGTTCGGTCCGCAGCACGCGGCGTGGACTCCGGGATCCCCGACGCGGATCGCGGGGCGACCGTTGACCTTCACGTTCGGCGAGCCATTGATGGCGGGGCCGATGCACGTGTGGGGGCACGCGGGGCACCCGTGCGCGTCGGGCTGGACCTTCGATTTGTCGCCGAGTCGAGCTTGCGGGGGCATCGTCGCTCTCCTGTTACACCAGTCCGCCCGGCGCCATGAGCGCCGTGCCGATGACCGGACCGGGGGGCATGATCGGCGGCAGGCACGTGGGGACGGCACCGAAGCCCAGCACGTTGGTCACCTGCGTGGACGCGCTCCACACCTGGTAGCACTGCTCGAACGCGAACGCGATCGACTCGAAGATCTGCTGATGAAACGGCGCGGTGGGCTGGGCAAACATCCCGACCATCGCCAGCTTCAGAATGTCGGCGCTGATCGAGACCGGCACCTGCACGAGGGTCTTGAACGGGATGGGCGAGTTGGGGGTCGGCGGCACGACCGGCGACGGGAACAGCGCGAACGTCGGCCACAGCGGCGTGGCCGCGAACTTCACGGTGAGCGTGAACGCGAGCCAGCCGATGCCGATCGCCTGCGCGATCGCGTTCGAGTACGCGAGCTCCATGGGCGATGCCTTCGGGGCGCTCGCCATGATCAGCGGCGTCAGTGGCGGCCCGACGAGCACTCCGACATTCGCCACGGGGCCCATGACGACGATGCCCGCGAACGACGCGGTGCTCTGCCACTGCCCCCACGCGGAGCAGATCGCCGAGCACGCGCCGTCGATGAAGGCGCCCGTCTTGGCGACGAGCATCTTCTGCGTGTCGGTGTGATATTTGTTCATCGTCACCGGCGCGTACAGCGGTGGCGACCCCGGTGCGGTGTTCAGCTCCTCGGGCTTGAACGCGTTGCGATACGTGTCGCCGGCTTCCCCGGCCGGGTCTTGCCAGCCGGTCGGGACCCGGAGCGCGAAGGACATGAATTTCCCACGAGCGATCTGCTGCATCTGCGCGGCTTCCGGGGCAGGCATGCGGTTCTGACGAGATTATACGGCGGCCGGGCGCCTCAAGTTCCTTTCCGGGCGCGCACATAGTGCGTCCGGTACGCGATGGCGGTCCGGGAGTCCCTGCGCAGGACCCAGGGGAGCTCCGCCTCGTCCTCGATGCGGTAGCGCGCAGAGAGTCCGATCCCGGCCTCCAGCAGCGCCACCAGATCCCGCGCCGGATCCGCCCCGCCGAGGCGCTCGGCGTCCTCCAGGTGCGCGGACTGCCAGCGATAGGGGGAGGCGAGCAGCAGCTCCCCGCCAGGTGCGCAGAGACCATCCATCACCGTCAGGAGCTGGCGTGGGCTCGCGACGGCGTCGATCACGTTGAGCGCGACCACCCGGTCGAACCAGCCGTGGATGAGGGGCGGATCCAGCGCGTCGCCGCAGATCATCACGGCCTGCGCCGCGCCGGGCGGCAGCGGTCCGGGCGGCACGTGAGCCGCGGCGTAGTGGCGGCCGATCACCCGCCGGAGGTAGGAGACGCGCTCGCCCGCGAGGATGCGCCGGCCCCGGCGCAGGGTCGCGAGGTCGAGGTCGAGCCCGACGGCGCGCTCGGCGCCGGCCGCGAGCTCGGCGAGGATGCGCCCCGCGCTGCAGCCGAGCTCGACGGCGTGCTCGACCCGGTGAGCGGCCCGGGCCGAGACCCGCGCGACGAGCGAGGCGAGCGCGCAGGGGGGGCCGAGGTCCGCGGCCGGGCCATCGGGCGGCGGCTCGGCGCGGTCACCCCAGTGGGCGTCGACGTAGATCGATACCTGCTCGAGCAGGCGCGCGTACGGCGCGTCGTCCGGCCCGACGTCGGCGAGCAGAGCCGCCAGCGCGGCCGTCGGCGCGGTCTCGAGCAGCGCCGCGAGCTGGTCCCGCACGACGGCGGTGGGGTCCGCGAGGATCACGGCGACCCCGTCCACGATGGGATAGCGGCGCCCGCAGGCGCAGCGGAGCTCGTCGCTTGCCGGGGACGGCTCGAGCGTCTGCACGTGGAGGCCGTGATCATCGCGCGAGCGACAGGCGGGGCAGACCAGCAGGGCGGCGGACACGAGCCCCGGATCGTACATCGCCGCGCGCGGCGGCTGCTGGGTTAACCCCTGGGCTCACCTGTGCTGACCCGCCTCGGCCTCGCGCGAGATGCTTGGCGATCCGGGATCATCCCAGGCGAACCCTGGGGTTAAGCTCGTGCTCGATGTCGACCCCGAAGGAACAGCTGCGCTTCGCCTCCGCGACGGAAGAAGAGCAGGAGACCGCGGTCGAGAAGCGCGAGCTGTACCTGCGCGACGGCAGGACGCTCGTGATCTCCGAGCAGGGCGGCGAGCAGCTCGTCGAGGTGCGCTCGGAATCGGGGCAGCTCGAGGTGCGCATCCAGCTGACCGAGGAGGGTCCGGTGCTGCGGATGGAGGCGGTGCGCATGCAGCTGAAGGCCACGGAGAGCGTCTCGATCGAGTCGAAGCACCTGACGCTGACGGGAACGGAGGCGGTCGCGGTGGAGGCCGGTCAGCTCACGGTGCACTCGACGCAGGACACCGTGATCACCGCCGACGGCGAGGTGCGGGTGGTCGGCACGATGATCTATCTGAACTAGGACCCGAACTAGGCCGGGGGTCGCACCACGAAGTCCCGCGCGAGCACGGTCCAGTCGAGGTGGGCCGCGCCCTCGGCGATCACGGCGTCCATGCGCGCCGCGATCGCCGGCAGCGTCGCGAGGGCGACGCCGGCTGCGGACGCCTCGCCCATCATGAGCGCGGCGTCCTTGCGCGCCATGCCGAGCTCCCACGAGGGCTGATCGTACGCCGCCTCGAGCATGCGCTGGAAGCGCGCGGGGACGGACGCGCCGGGGTTGAAGTGCTGGAACAGCGTCGCGGCCTCGCCGGGCGCCACCTCCATGGCTCGGGCGAGCGCGAGCAGGTCGGCGAAGCCCGCCGTGATCGCCATCAGGAACAGATTGCCCATCAGCTTGAACGCCGCCGCGGCATCGACGCGCTCACCGAGATCGACCAGCTTGCCCGTCATCACCGCGAGCAGTGGCGACGCCGCCTCGACGAGGGCCCGCGCGCCCGACACGAGCATGAGCCCGGTCGACTCGGCCGCATTCGACGGCCCCATGAACACGGGCGCGTGCAGGTAGCGCACCCCGAGCTCCGGTCCGCGCGCGGTCCGGTCGCGCGCGCCGGCCGTCGAGGTGGTCGAGTGATCGACGACGAGGAGCCCCGGCGCTGCGCCGAGGGCCAGCGCGGCCAGCACGCTGTCGACCGCAGCGTCATCGGTCAACACGAGGTGAACCCGCGTCGCACCGCGCACCGCCGTGGCGGGATCGGGGCATGGGATGGCGCCCAGGGCCGCGAACGCGTCTGCCCGGGCCGCCGTGCGGTTCCACACCTGAACAGATTCGCCCCGGCCGAGGGCCGCCCGCACGAAGCCCGAGCCGAGGAGACCGGTACCCAGCACTGCAATCATGGGCGGACGATACGCGCAGATGTGGCAGGCGGGCGCCGCGAGTGCGATGGTGACATTTGACGTGGATCCGCGACTGCAAGGAGCCATCAGCTCTGCCCGCGTCCGCTTCCAGGCGGCGGACCTGGTGCGACTGGCGCTGGCCGCGCTCGACGATCTGAGGCGGCTCGACGAAGGCCTGTACGAGCGCTTCGTGGCGACGCGCGCGCGCGAGCAGGAGGCGGCGGTACTCACGGGCAGCCTGCGCGAGCTCTGGGATGACACGTTTCGCGGGCTCCTCCAGCTCCTGGCCCTGTGCCGCGCGCTGGGAGCGGTCGCGCCCGCCGAGCCGGCCGCAGTGCCCGAGGTGGACTTCGGTGACCTCGGTGGCTCGCTGGCGGAGGTCGAGGGGCTCGATCTCGGATCGAGCGACATCGGCGATCTCCTCGACGGGCTCGGAGGCCTCGAGGAGGCGCCGAGTGCTCCCCATCGCGAGGAGGCCGAGGGGCAGCGCTGGGACAAGGTGCTCGCGAGCGTCGGCTCGATCGAGTACGGGCTGCGCAGCCAGTACTCCGACGCGAAGACGCGGTTCGATGCGGCCCTCGCGAGCGGCGACACGAACGCGGCGCTCGGCCTGCTGGACGATGCGCAGAGCGGCACGAGCGAAGGTGCGCACGCGCTGGTCGCTGCCGTCTACGTCGCGTTCGTGCCGGAGGTCGATACCGCGACGGTGGTCCCCGGCTATCTGACGTCACTCGGCCGCGCGCTGCTCGTGCGTTGCGGGATCGCCGAGCTGACCGCGACGCTCGGCGCGTCGAACGTCGTGTTGCAGTCGAGCGATGCCGGCGGGTATCCCATGGCGTTGGGCCTCGTCCGTGCTTCGCTCCGCGCGTTCATCGCCGGCCCGGTCGGCAAGGCGATGCGGCCCGCGGATCGCTGGCAGATGGTGGAGTTCGACCGCGCGCTCGCGACCCCCGTGATGACGGTCGCGCGCCAGACGACCGAGGGACTCGTGAAGTATCTCGAGTCGCTCGGCTCGATCAACCAGCGCGAGGTGCTGCAGGTGCACGATCGGCGCGCCCTCGACGACATGCGCGAGGCCCTCTCGAGCGCGCGCCAGCTGATGGATCTCTCGCCGCGCACGTCGAAGGACCTCGTCTCGCAGGCGCTCGATACCGCCTCTCGCCTGCGCGGCCGGGCGCCCGCGACCGACGAGCAGATCGCGGTCATCGAGGCCGCGGCACCGCGGCTCGAGGTGGTGGCGCTCCTCGAGTGCCTCGAGGACCTGCTCGCCGCCTCGGGCGGCTGACCGGAGCACATGCCGAAACCGCCGGGGCAGAGCGAGTTCGAGTACGAGGCACCGCCGGTGGACCCGGATGCGGCGTCGCGGGGTGCCAGCGCAGGCGCCACTCGCACCGTGTATGTCGTGATGATCGTGCTGTTCGTGCTGCTGTTCGCGCTGATCGCGATCGGGCTGCACATCCCGAAGGAGTAGGCGCATTAGCGGTCGGGGCGACGGGCGAGGTACGCGCGCGTGCTCGGTCGCTCCCACTGGGCGCGCGCATAGGCCTCGAGTGGCGCGGGCACCGCGTCACCGCTGGCCAGGAGCCGCATCAGCGCGAGCCCGAGATCCGCATCGGCGATGCACCACGACTCGAACAGCGTGGTACGGCCCTGCGCGAGCAGCGCCGATGCGAGCCGGAGGAGCTCGGCGGCGTCGGCGGCCGCCTCGCCCGCGAGCGGCTCGGGCCAGGCGCGTGGCGCCACGAACACCGAGGCCGTCGGGCGAGCTGCGCGCAGCGCGAACAGGCTCGTGCGCAGCACACCCATCACTTGACGCGCGCGCGCCCGGACGCGGAGGTCCGCGGGGAATAGCCGCGGATGCGCGGGCGTCGGAAACGTCTCCGCCAGGTATTCGGAGATCGCGAGCGACTCCGTGATCCCGTGCTCACCATGCACGAGCATGGGCACGCCCGCGAGCGGTGAGCGCGCGAGGAACCACGCCTTCCGCGGCTCCGGGATCGGCAGCGGCACGGACTCGACCTCGTAGGCGAGCTGCTTCTCCTCCAGCGCGATGACCGCATGGAACACCCCGGCGTCGGTCCATGCGGCATCGGCGACGAGCAGGAGCTCCGGCATGGCCAAAGGCTAGCGCAGCGAGCGGTCGCGCGGTGCGCGCGAGCGAGCTAGACGCGGAGCTTGCCCTCGATCGAGTCGTCGAGGGTCTTCCCGATCACCGCGCCCACGACCATCTTGGCGAGCGCGATCGCTCGGTTGTGCTTGGTGTCCCAGTAGTAGCCAGTTGTCGGCGTGAACCCGATCACCGTGATGCGCGCGTCCTCCACGCCATCAGTGAACCAGGTCTTCATGATCGGCTCCCACAGTTCCTTGATCTTGGCGTGGTCCTTCGTGATCGTGGCCTTGCCGTACAGGGTCATGAAATCCGAGTGCGACGAGCCCTGGAACAGGAGCTGGACCGCGGGGTCGTGCCCGATCTGCTTGTTCTGGTGGCTGTCGGACGCGCTGAGAAACCAGAACACGCCATCGTCGTCGACCTTCTGGACCGCCATGGGGCGGGTCTGCACCGGGTGACCCTTCTCGATCGCGGTGCACATGAAGCAAGTGGGCGCTTGCTTCACGAGCTCCCTGATCTTGGTGAGCGCTTTTGCCCCACTGAGGTCCTCGTGGGTCTGCTCGGGATGCTGTCCGTTGATGCTGTTCATACTCCGTGCGCGCAGTTCCAGAATCGTGCCGACGGCAGGGCGTCGTCGACGCGCGTCCGGCGGGCGAACGAGCGCCGTCGTCGCGCGGCTTTTCAACATGGTGGCAAATCGGGCGCTCGGGTGACCTCGGCCAGGCGATGGAGGAGGACCGCCGACAAGACCGTCCTGGTCAACGGCGGCCCGGTTACTGCGCGGGCTCGCTCGGCGCGACGGACCAGATTGGATTGTTGTTGAGCACGCCGACATCCTGGGACGGCAGCCAGAACGCCGCGAACGACGGATCACCGTCGCGGGTCAGGTCGACCGCTGCCATCCAGACCTGCGCACGCGCCGCGGTCGGCATGACCACGCCGTACGGCCGCGTGGAGCTGAACGCGAGCCAGGAGATGTCGCCCGTGGGCGGGCTCCAGGTCGGCATCGTGGTCGCGAGGTCGGCGATGTCGTCGACGCTGGCGACGCGATGGTTCGCGAGCCGGAGGGACACGGGCTGCCCCCCGGTGGCGCGGATCAAGCGGAGCTCCGCAGACGGCGCGCCCCGCGATGGCGTGGTCGCGGTGACGTAGGCGATGAACTTCCCGTCGGGTGACCACTTCGGGAAGTAGTTGTTCGTGCCCGGGTTGCTCGCGACGAGGACCTCCGGTTCGCCGAACGCTCCATCGATGAATCGGATGCGGGCGATCGCGCCGGTCTTGATCTCCATGTTGTCGATGTCACTCGACAGCGCGACGGCCACGGCGCTGCCATCGGGGGACCAGTCCGGATGCGTGGCCTTCAGGGCGAGCGGCACTCGACCGTCGGCGGGTCCGACCGGCACGCCGGTGATCGCGTCGCGAAGCACGAGCACCCCCTTGTCCGCGACGAGGAGCAGCGTGCCGTCCGGCGAGTACGCCGCCCAGCCCTTCGGATACTTCGCGGTCTCGCTGATC
>JAYSYE010000369.1:0-4628 GCA_043716635.1 Deltaproteobacteria bacterium
AGCACGACGCCCCAGTCCCGCCGCCGGTCGACGAGCTGCCGCGCGATGCCGCGCCAGTTCATGCCCGCGCCGTAGATGCCGTGCGTGAGCGCGAGCCACTGCGTGGGACTCGCGTCCGAGCGGGCGATGCGTTCGTGATGGAGCTGCGCGACCACGGCGCGAGTGTGCCATGGTCCGTCCCCGTGGATCCCCGCGCTGCCCGTCTCGCCGAGCTCGGGCTCGACCTGGTGCATCCGTTCGACGCCGCACTCGCGAGCGCGACCCGCGGGCTCGCGGCGCTGGCCGGCTCCGAGCGGCGCGGCCTCCTCGTCGGCAACTCGCGCGCGCTGTGGCCGCACTTCGATGCGGCGATGCACGACCCCGCGATGGCCGCGCTCGCGAACCCGCTCGATACGTACGTGGAGCGGGCCGTCGCGACGGTGTTCCCGGGCGCGCGGATCTACTTCGGGCACCGCCGCTACGACGGCGCGTTCGTGCCGCTGCAGACCCTCGCCGTCGCGACAGGGCTCGGCGCGCTTGCCCCGAACCATCTCGTGATCCACCCGACGCTCGGGCCCTGGTTCGCGCTGCGCGCGGTCGTACTATTGGCCGCGGAAGTGCTGCTCGACGGCGAGCCGCCCGAGCCCGAGCCCGAGCCCGTGTCGCCGGTCGCGAAGCCGTGCACGTGCAGCGATGCGTGCCCGGCCGCCCTCGCCCGTGCCCTGTCCGGCGCGGGCGGCGAGCCGTGGCGTGCCTGGCTCGCCGTGCGCGACGCGTGCTCGCTCCGCGCAGCGCGCTATGGCGACGAGCAGATTCGCTATCACTACCTCAAGGTCTGGCGGCCGGCGGCCAAGATCTTTTCGTAGGCGGTGGGCACCCGCACGGCGAGATCGCACCGTGATCGATCGCGACGGCTCCCGGAGCGATCCGGATCTCGCGCCGGTCTGGTCGTCCATCTGGTCGGCGCGCCACGGCAGGAGTACGCTCGCCGGCCGTCATGCGCGACCCCGATGTGCTCGACGCGTTCCACCCGCTGATCGCGGGGTGGTTTCGCGAGCGCTTCGGCGACCCGACGGAGCCGCAGCGTGGCGGGTGGCCGCGGATCGCCGCCGGCGAGGACGTGCTGGTCGCGGCGCCCACGGGCTCCGGCAAGACGCTCGCCGCGTTCCTGGCGTGCCTCGACGAGCTCGTGCGGCGCGGCCTGCGCGATGGCCTCACGGACGAGACCTCGATCCTCTACATCTCGCCGCTGAAGGCGCTGTCGAACGACGTGCACCGCAACCTCGAATCGCCGCTCGCGGAGCTGGCGATCTACGCGGCCCGGCTCGGCGAGCGGTCGATCACATCCCTCGTGGCGAACATCCGCGTGGGTATTCGCACCGGCGATACGCCCGCGAGCGAGCGCGCGAAGATGGCGAAGCGGCCGCCGCACATCCTCGTGACGACGCCGGAGTCGCTCTACATCCTGCTGACGACGGATCGTGGGCGCGCCGCGCTCGGCCAGGTGCGCACGGTGATCGTCGACGAGATCCACGCCGTCGCGGGTGACAAGCGGGGCGCGCATCTCGCGCTGTCGCTCGAGCGGCTCGACCGCCTCGTGACGCAGCGCGCGGGGCGGAAGCCTGTCCGCGTCGGGCTGTCGGCGACGCAGAAGCCGATCGAGCGGATCGCGCGGCTGCTCGTGGGGACGCGGCGACCGCTGCCGCACATCGTCGATGCGGGGCACCGGCGGGCCATCGACCTCGCGATCGAGATCACGGACGACGAGCTCGGCGCGGTCGCGTCGAACGATCAGCTCGGGCGCGTGTACGACCGGATCGCCGAGCTGGTCACGCAGCACACATCGACGATCGTGTTCGTGAACACGCGGCGGCTCGTGGAGCGGGTGGCAGCCGCCCTGGAGCAACGCCTCGGCGAGGAGCACGTGGTCGCGCACCACGGATCGATGTCGCGGCAGCTCCGGCTTGCCGCCGAGCTGAAGCTCAAGTTCGGCCAGGTGAAGTGCGCGGTCGCGACGGCGTCGCTCGAGCTCGGCATCGATGTCGGCACGGTCGATCTCGTCGTGCAGCTCGGGTCGCCCCGCTCGATCGCGACGCTCCTGCAGCGCGTGGGTCGCTCGGGTCACTCTCTCGGCGGCACGCCGAAGGGTCGGCTGTTCGCGCTGACGCGGGACCAGCTCGTGGAGTGCGGCGCGCTCGTGCGCGGGCTGCGGAAGGGCAACCTCGATCAGATCACGCTGCGCGTGGCGCCACTCGATATCCTCGCGCAGCAGATCGTCGCCATCACCGCGTCCGAGGAGATCCCCGAGGTCGAGCTGGCCGAGCTCGTGCGCGGGGCCGCGTCGTACGGCGACCTCTCCGACCACCAGCTCGAGCAGGTGCTGACGATGCTGTCCGAGGGCGTGTCCGATCGGCGCGGGCGCGTCGGGGCCCACGTGCACCGCGATCGCGTGGGCGGGATCCTGCGCGCGCGGCGCGGTAGCCGGCTCGCGGCGATCACCTCGGGTGGCGCGATCCCCGACAACAACAACTACGCGGTGGTGCAGTGGCCGGAGGAGACGAAGGTGGGCGAGGTCGACGAGGACTTCGCGATCGATAGCAGCAGCGGCGACATCTTCCAGCTCGGCAACACGGCGTGGAAGATCAAGCGGATCGAGAACGGGCGCGTGATCGTCGAGGATGCGAAGGGCCAGCCGCCCACGATCCCGTTCTGGTTCGGCGAAGCGCCGGCCCGGACGCGCGAGCTCTCCGACGAGGTGAGCGACCTGCGGAGCGAGGTGGACACGCGGCTGGGGATCGCACTAGGAGAGGAGTCCGGGCGCGGCGCGGCCTCGACCCTCGATGCCGCGTTCGACGCGATCGCGCAGTGGCTCGCGGACGAGACGGGCATGTCGGTGCGGGCAGGGCAGCAGCTCGTGGCGTACCTGGCGGCGGGGCGCGCGGCGCTCGGGGCGCTGCCCCGGAAAAATTTACTGATCGCGGAGCGCTTCTTCGACGAGGGCGGCGGGATGCAGCTCGTGCTCCACGCGCCGCTCGGGGGGCGGATCAACCGCGCGTGGGGGCTCGCGCTGCGCAAGAAGTTCTGCCGCTCGTTCGACTTCGAGCTGCAGGCCGCCGCGACCGACGACGGGATCGTGATCTCGCTCGGGCAGCCGCACAGCTTCGCGCTCGAGACGGTGTTCGGGTTCGTGCCGTCACATCAGGCGGAGACCACGCTGGTCCAGGCACTGCTCGACCGGCCGATGTTCGAGATCCGGTGGCGCTGGAACGTGACGCGGTCCCTCGCGGTGCTGCGACGGCGGAACGGCAAGAAGATCCCGCCGCACCTCGTGAAGATGCGCGCGGCGGACACGCTCTCGGTGGTGTTCCCGGCGGCGCAGGCGTGTCCGGAGAACCTGCCCGGCGATCGCGAGGTGCCGGATCACCCGCTCGTGTTCGAGACGATCCGCGACTGCCTCGTCGAGGCGATGGACCTCGAGGGGATGCGCGAGATGATCGAGGGGCTCGAGCGCGGCGACATTCGCGTGCTCGCGCGCGACACGGTCGAGCCGAGCCCGCTGTCTCACGAGCTGCTCAACGCGAACCCGTACGCGTACCTCGACGATGCGCCGCTCGAGGAGCGTCGCACGCGCGCGGTGTCGCTGCGGCGCGGGCTGCCGGCCGTCTCGGCGGCGACGAAGGACGGCGCGGATGCGATCGGCGTGCTCGACGACGCCGCGATCGCGGCCGTGGTCGCGGAGGTCGCGCCGGTGGTGCGCGATGCCGAGGAGATGCACGACGCGCTGATGGCGCTGTGGCTCGTGCCCGAGGCGATGGGCAAGCGGCTCGCGATCGACGCGGAGCACTACTTCGAGGGGCTGTGCGCCACGGGGCGCGCGGTGCGCGTGCGGTGGATCGTTCGGCCGCCCGGACCTGCGGCGGCAGTGGCTGCGGCCGACGCCGACACTGACGCTGACGAGCGCATGTGCGCGGCCTGGATCGCGACGGAGCGCATCGGCGCGGCCCGCGCGGTGCTCGGTGAGGGCGTGGAGTGCATGCCGATGATCCCGACGCCATCCTGGGCGGTGCGGCCGGAGCGCGAGGAGGCGATCGGCAAGATCGTGAACGCGCACCTGGATCACCGCGGCCCGATCGACGCGCCGACCTTCGCAGCGGAGCTCGGGCTCCCCGACGCGGACGTGCTGTACGCCCTGCTCGGGCTCGAGAGCGACGGCGCGATCCTGCGCGGGACGTTCACCGATCGCGCGTGTGCGCGGTCCGGCGCGAAGGTCGCGATCACGGCGCGCGAGGCGCTCGTCTCGTCGGATGCGAGCGAGACCCTCGCCGCGCTCGAGTGGTGCAACCGGCGCGTGCTCGCGCGCATCCATCGGCTGACGCTGGCGAAGCTGCGGCGAGAGATCGAACCGGTCGGAGCGGCGGCGCTGATGCGGTTCCTGCTGCGCTGGCACCGGGTCACGCGGCACACGCAGCTCATCGGCGCCGACGGGCTCGCGCGCGTGATCGAGCAACTGCAGGGGTTCGAGACCGCGGCTGGCGCCTGGGAGCGCGAGATCCTGCCGGCGCGGCTGCACGGCTACGAGGCGGGCTGGCTCGACCAGCTGTGCCTGGCCGGTCAGGTCGTGTGGTGTCGGCTCTCACCGCGTCGCCCGG
>JAYSYE010000370.1:0-13917 GCA_043716635.1 Deltaproteobacteria bacterium
CGCGAGTCGAGTGCAGATCGCGATCCAGATCACGACTTCGTCTTGAGCGTCGCGACGATCGTCCTCACCCCGAGGCCCTGGAAGCGATCGAGCGCGATCATGACCGTACCGACGGCCCCGACCGTGACCGCGAGCAGGCGCCAGCCCGGCGTGAGCACGGATGCGGTCCCGTACCGGATCGCGAGGCCCACCGCGACAGCAAGCGCGCCGCACCCGAGAATGCCGATCAGGCCGCCGATGTAGTGGCGCACCTTGAGCTGCGCCTGCCCGAGCGCCAGGTACGCGTGGAACGCGATCACGATCGGATAGCCGACCACGCGCCCGATCGCGACGGCGATGAGGCCGATGCGCGGTCCGAACACGGTCGCGCCGATCAGGTCGCACGTGAACAGCACGCCCGCCGTCATCGCCGCGACCACCACGTTGCGCCCTGGCATGCCCACGCCCTCGAGCAGCGGGAGATACAGGCAGTCGATCGCGCGCAGCATGCCCACGATGCACAGCACGCGCGCCACGCCGGCCCCCGCGCCGCTCTGCGTGATCTTCGGGAAGATCACGGTGATCACGTCGTCGGCGCCCGCGAGGATCACGACGAGCACGGGCAACACCACGGCCAGGTTTTGCCGCGAGAAGCGCAGGAACTGCGCCGCGAGCGCGCCGCGATCACCACGCAGCCGCGCGAACGCGGGGAAGGACACCTGCGCGATCACGTTCGAGATGAAGTTCACCGGATACATCACCACGTCGTGGGCGACGCGGTACGCGCCCACGGTGCTCGCGCTGAAGTAGTGCCCGACCACCTGGAACGAGTTCGTGTTGTAGAAGTGCTGCAGGTACTGCGAGGCCGTGGTCTTCGCGCCGAACGCGAGCCACGTGCGGACCTCGCCGGGCCGGAACACGAGCCTCGGGCGCCACGGCCGGCAGATCTGGATGCCGATGCCGATCACCAGCGCGCGCACGAGTGGCCCCGCGATGAAGCAGTAGATCGGCTGCCCGGCCGCGGCAAAGCCGATCTTCGTGGCCATGTCGCACGCATTCGCGATCGTGCGGACGATCGAGACCTCCTTGAAGCGCAGCTCGCGCCGCAGCAGCGCCATCGGCGCGAAGTAGACGTTCTGCCAGACGAGCTTCGTCGCGAACATCAGCAGCATCATCGTGACGATGTGGACCTCGAACGGGGTCTTGCCCTGGAACCGTCCGAAGGCGGGCGCGATCACGAACATCGCCGCGAACAGCAGCGACGAGACCCCGAGGTTCATCCACCACACGGTCGAGACGGTGTCGTCGTCGAGCTTGTCGCGCTGGATGAGCACCGACGACATGCCCGACTCGGTCGCGAGGTCCAGGTAGTACGTCACCGTGGTCACGATCGTGGCCACGCCGAGCTGCTTGTCGCTCACGAAGAACGCGTTCAGCAGCACCACCGCGACCACGTCCAGCAGGCCGATGATCGACGACGCCGCGCTCACCCACGCGACCGCGCGATCGACCCGCGACCGCGCGGGCGCGAGCACCGGCCCGCCCGACGCTCCCGGCGCCCCGGGGCTGCCCGCGGGCTCGCTCACCGCACGTAGTTCGTCGCGAGCCACTCGCGATACGCGCCGGTCTTCACCCGCTCGATCCACGCTGGATTCTCGAGGTACCAGCGGATCGTCGCGCGCAGCCCCGACACGAAGTCGTACGTGGGCCGCCAGCCGAGCGTGGCGGCGATCTTCTCCCCCGCGATCGCGTAGCGAAGATCGTGCCCCGGGCGGTCCGTCACGAACGTGATCAGCGAGTGGTACGTGTCCACGGGCTCACCGCGTAGCTCTGCCACGAGCGCGACGAGCTGGTGGACGAGGTCCAGGTTCTTCCACTCGTTGCCGCCGCCGATGTCGTAGACCTCGTCGGGAGCGCCCCGCTCGAGGATCGCCCATACCGCTGCCGCGTGGTCATCGACGTGCAGCCAGTCGCGCACGTTCGAGCCCGTGCCGTACACCGGCAGGGGCTTGCGCTCGAGGCAGTTCATGATCATCAGCGGGATCAGCTTCTCGGGAAACTGGAACGGCCCGTAGTTGTTCGACGCGTGCGACATCGTCGTCGACAGGTGATACGTGCGCCCCCACGCGCGCACGAGGTGGTCGGAGCCCGCCTTCGACGCCGCGTACGGCGAGTTCGGCAGGTACGGCGAGGTCTCGGTGAAGAGCCCGCTGTCCCCGAGCGAGCCGTACACCTCGTCCGTCGAGATGTGGTGGAAGTGGACGTGGGGCCGCGCGCGCACCGCGTCGAGCAGGCGCATCGTCCCGACGATGTTCGTCTGGATGAACGCGCCCGGGCCTCGGATGCTGCGGTCGACGTGGCTCTCGGCCGCGAAGTGCACGATCGTCGTGATCTCGTGCTCGTCGAGGAGCGTCTCGACCAGCGTGCCGTCGAGGATGTCGCCCTTCACGAACGTGTGCCGGGCCGCGTCGACCCCGGCCAGGTTGTCGAGGTTCCCCGCGTACGTCATCGCGTCGAGGTTGATGATCTGCGCGGTGAAGCTCGGCCGGACCATCGCCGACCGGATGAACGCCGAGCCGATGAAGCCAGCGCCGCCCGTGACGAGCAGGTTGCCGAGCGTGCGGGTCGGTTGCGTCATGTCGGCCATCCCGCTTGGAGGTAATCAGCGAGCGCATCGCGCCACGGCCGCGCGGTGATCCCGAGCGCCTGCTCGAGCGCGCTGGTATCCAGCACGGACCAGGCGGGGCGGCGCGCCGGTGTGGGGTACTCCGCGGTCGTGATGGGTAGCAGCGTCGCGTCGAAGTGCCGGCCGCGCGCGGTCGCGGCCTCGCGGACCGCCACCGCGAACCCGAACCAGGTCACGGCCCCCGCATTCGCGAAGTGGTACGTGCCGGGGGCGACCGGGGTCGTCGCCGTCACGAGGCTGACGAGCGCGCTCGCGAGATCGCCGGCCCACGTGGGGCGCCCGGTCTGGTCATCGACGATCTTCACCTCGGCCCGCGTCGCGAGCAGCCGCAGCACCGTCGCGGGAAAGCAGGGCCCGCCCTGGCCGAACAGCCACGACGTCCGCACCACGTAGCCCGCCGGGAGCTCGGCGAGAAAGCGCTGCTCGCCCGCGAGCTTCGTGCGGCCGTACGCGTTGATCGGGTCCGTCGGAGCATCGATGGGGTACGGCGTGGTGCCCGTGCCCGCGAACACGTAGTCGGTGGACACGTGCGCGGCGATCGCCCCGCGCACCCGCGCCGCGCGCGCGAGCTGGAATGCGCCCTCGCTGTTGGCGCGACTCGCCTCGTCCTCGCGCGACTCGCACGCGTCGACGGCCGTGAACGCCGCGCAGTTGATCGCGTGCGTGAACGGCGTCGCGGCCGCGAATGCGTCCACAGCGGCGGCATCTGCGAGATCGAGCTCGCGATCGGTGTCGACGTGGGTCAGCCCGCGCGCCGTCAGCTCCGCGTGCACGGCCTGACCGAGCATGCCGGCGGCCCCCGCGACCCACACGATCACGATGCGACTCCGAGCCCGCCGCTCGCGCGCAGCGAAGCGAGTGGTTCCGCATCGCGATCGCGTGCGGAGACCGTCACCCCGTCGGGGCCGACGTCCGGCCACCGGATGCCCACTGCCGGATCCGCGTAGTGAAACCCCGACTCCGTCGCGCCGTCGTACAGCGACGACACCTTGTACGCGACGTCCGCCCACTCCGACGTCACGCAGAACCCGTGCGCGAAGCCGATCGGCACGTACAGCTGGTGATGGGACTCCGCATCGAGCGTGACCCCGTGCCACTGCCCGAACGTGGGCGACCCGGGCCGGATGTCCACGGCCACGTCGAAGATGCTGCCGCTCACCACGCGTACGAGCTTCGCCTGACCAGGCGTCCGCTGGAAGTGCATCCCGCGCAGCGTGCCGCGCGACGAGCGCGAGTGATTGTCCTGCACGAACGCGGCATCGATTCCGGCCGCGCGATACGCGGGCTCGCGATACGTCTCGACGAAGAACCCACGCGCGTCGCGAAACACGCGCGGCTTCACGAGCAGGAGGCCCGCGAGCGGCAACGCTTCGACGTCGAGGCCGGGCCCGCTCACCTGCTCAGGCCTCGCCTCGGGCGACGGCCGACAGGTACTGGCCGTACTCCGTCTGCGCCATCGCCGCGCCGAGCTTCGCGAGCTGCGGCGCGTCGATGTAGCCCATGCGAAACGCGATCTCCTCGAGCGCGGCGAGGAACACACCCGTCCGCCGCTCGATCACCTGCACGAAGTTCGCGGCATCGAGGAAGCTGTCGTGCGTGCCGGTGTCGAGCCACGCATAGCCCCGGCTGAACACCTGCATGCGCGCCGTGCCACGCTTCACGTACACGTTGTTCACGTCGGTGATCTCGAGCTCGCCGCGAGGCGAGGGCAGAAGCGTCGCCGCGATGTCGACCACGTCGTGATCGTAGAAGTAGAGCCCGATCACGGCCAGGTTCGACTTCGGCGCCTTCGGCTTCTCCTCGATCGACACGACGCGGCCGCTGGTGTCGAGCTCGGCGACCCCGTACCGGTCCGGGTGCGTGACGCGATAGCCGAACAGCGTGCAGCCGCTCGGCTCGGCGGCGGCCTGCTGCAGGAGCTCGGCGAGGCCGGCGCCGTACACGATGTTATCGCCGAGGACGAGGCACACGGACTCCGTGCCGATGAACTCGCGCCCGATGATGAAGGCCTCGGCGAGCCCGCTCGGCCGCGCCTGCTCCGCGTACTCGAAGCGAACGCCCATCGCCTCGCCGGTACCGAGCAGCCGCCGGAAGCCCGGCAGGTCGTGCGGCGTGGAGATGACCAGGATCTCCCGGATGCCCGCCAGCATCAGCAGCGAGATCGGGTAGTAGATCATCGGCTTGTTGTAGATGGGCAGGAGCTGCTTCGAGATGCCGAGCGTCGCCGGATAGAGCCGGGTCGCACTGCCTCCCGCGAGGACGATGCCGCGCATGTGCGTGTCGCGTAACACGGATCGGGCGCGCGCAGTGCGGTTGGGCGCGACGGGGGGGCGGTATCGTCGCTACGAAGTGCGATAGCGCCGCTCGTAGGCACGCGCGCCGGCCCACGCGAGCAGCGCGCACAGGGGCCAGGCAAGCCACGCCGCGGAGGCCCACCAGGGCCGCTCGAACCGGAGCTGGACGAGCCGCGTGCCGGCGGGGACATCGACCGCGACGAAGTCGGGCGTCACGCGGCGGACCGGCGCGGGCTTGCCATCGAGGTACGCGTGCCAGCGCGGGTGCCAGCTGACCCGGGCCACGAACGTGGTGGGCGCGGTCACGGTGATCTCGGCGAACAGATCCGCGGCATCCCCGGGCGAGTCCTGGGCGCCCTGGCGCTGCACCGTCGCGGCGGGCGGGGCGCTCGGCGGCCCGGACCCCGGGTACGCGAGGAACTGGTCGGCGAGCGGCAGCCGCGTCTTCAACCAGCCGAGCGCGGCCTTGCGCGTGGCGGTGCGCCCGGCCGGCAGCACGCCCGTGATCTGTACCGGCGCGATGAGGCCCTCTGCGGGCAGCTTGCGCACCTGGTACAGCTTGGTCTGGAAAATCTCCTCGCCGACCGGCATCTCCGCGACGTGCGCCTTCTCGAACACGATGTAAGGCGCGTCGAACAGCCACGCCGCCTTCGCGACGTCGCCGATGTCGAGCGCGAAGATGTAGTTCGGGCTCGCCTGCAGTCCGCCGCCACCCATCTGCAGCAGCGACGGCCGCCGCGCGTAGACGTAGGGCAGGAGGTTCCAGAAGCTGCTGACGGCGCCGCCCACCGCCTGCTTGCGTCCGGGCGGCTGCTTGCCGAGGGCGTCGATCACCTGGTGAAGCTCGTCGACGTGGCGGTACGCGAGGTCGGGCAGGACGTGGACGCGCGACCTCAGGGCGACGGTCTCGGGCTGGACCACCAGGATCGCGAGCGCGGCGATGATCGCGGCGATGCCCGTGCGCATCGAGAAGCCCGCCTCCATGCCGCGGGTGCGCCGCCATAGCGCACGCACGATCGCGAACGCGCCGCAGCCGATGCCGAGCGCCGCGAGCACCTGCATCGCGCCGAGGAAGCGCACCATCGGCAGGAGGTCGTCGTTCGTCTTGCCGAGGTGCGGACCGAGCCCGAGGAACAGCGCGTACGCGACCACCGGTGCCCACAGCCAGCGGAACATCGGGCCCCGCGCGAACACGAGCACCACGGGGAGCCCGAACGTCAGCACCCGGAAGTTGTGCTGCTTGTCGCTGCCCCAATCGAAGAGCCGGCCCCCGAAGTGCCACTTCGCGAGCAGCTGGAAGCCGGGACCGATCTCGTCGGAGACGCGGCGCGGGAAGCCGCCGAACCCGGCGTAGTCGAGCGCGAGCGGCAGCCAGATCGGCAACATCGCGATCACGAGCACCGTGCCCAGCACGATCGAGCGCCCGAGCTGCGGCAGGAGACGGCGCGCGGGCTCGCCGCGGACGACATCGACGAGCCACAGCACGAGCAGCCCCACATACGCGGCCGCGAACGCCACGCCGAGGCCGACGAACGCGAACGGGTGGCACATGCCCATGAACGCGCCCCATGCGACGGCGAGACCGAAGTGCCGCGACGGGGCCCCGGCTCCGCGAACGTCGATCGTTCCGCGCCGCCCGTCGGCCGCCGCGAGCGGTCCGCCGACGATCCAGCGCGCGGAGTGCGCGAGCACGAGGGGGAAGACGCATAGCGCCCACGTCTGCGTGTAGAGGCCGACCTGAAACGTGCCCGCGTTGCCCGCGCCCCAGCGCGACTCGCCGTTCGCGAACGAGACGACGGCCGCCCCGATGACGGCCTGCCACGGCGTGGCCCCGAGCAGGCGGGCGGCCCGGTACGCCGCGGCGGGCGCGAGCACGTGGGGCAGGAACACGCTCACCTGGAACCAGAACAGGTGATGGCCGAAGAGCGCGGTGGGGATGGCGGACGCGAGCTGCGGGATCGCCTGGTAGTAGTAGGCGGACGCGTAGCCAGCGTTCGCCGACGGGTTCCAGAAGTCCCAGTCGCCCTGGCGCAGGCAATCGGCGAGGCGCGCGCTCTCCGCGAAGTGGAACGTGTTGTCGTCGCCGACGACCTCCCCCGCGAACACGTGGAGATAGATCCAGCCGAGGTAGAGCGTCAGGACGGCGAGCGCATAGAGCGCGCCGTGATTCGCGATCCACTGCGCGGCCGTGTCCCAGGCATCGGGCGCATCGGGCGCATCGGGGGCATCGGGCGCATCGGGCGCGATCAGGCCCTCCGGGGCCGCTCCGGTCACGCGAGCTCCAGCAGGTCCGCGATCTGCGTCTCGGTGAAGCGCGGGGTCGCGCCTCGCACCTCGGCGACCGCGGCGGCCCAGCGGCCCGCGAGCCGCCCGCTCGTCGCCAGGTCAGCGCCCAGCGCGAGCCCGTGCACCAGGATCGCGAGGTAGGCATCGCCGCAGCCGACGTGGTCTCCGCCGGCGGCGGCAGCCGTCGGCGCGATCCGGATCGGCGCACCGTCGCCGTACAGCGTCGAGCCGTCGGCGCCGTGCGTCACGACCACGAGCCGCGCGCCCTGCGCGACCGTCAGCGGCATCGGCGCCCCGTCCGCGCGCGGGATCCGCGTCGGGTCGCGCAGCGCCGCCACGGGATCTGCCCACCCGAACCAGCCCCGTAGCGCGTCGAGCTCGCGGTCATTCACCTTCAGCACGTCCGCCGCGGCGATCGCCTCCGCGATCGCGGGTGCGTTCTGGTCCGTCGGTCTCAGATTGAGATCGCACACGCGCAGGCACCTCGCCGCCGCGACGGCCGCGCGCCACCCCATGAGTCCCTCGGGCTTTCGCTGGGCGAGCGTTCCGTACACGAAGACGTCGATGCCCTCCTCGAGCGCGCTCGCGACCGCGTCCGTGTACTCGATCCGCTCCCAGGCTCGCCCCGGCGCCAGCGTGTACCGGGGCTCGGCGCCCTCGAGGCGCACCGTGACCTCGCCCGTGGCGCGCTCCGGGTCGATCTGGATCAGCGCGGGATCGACGAAGTCCGCGAGCTGCTCGATCGCGCGCCGGCCATCGCCGTCGCCGCCCACGCGCGAGACCAGGCGTACCCATGTGCCCGCCTGCCCGACGTGCCACGCGAGGTTCGCGGGCGCGCCGCCCAGCTGGTCACCGTCGGGAAAGCGGTCCCACAGGACCTCCCCCCACACCACCACGATCTCGCTCGAGCTTGACATCTGCTCACTTAGTGTCGATGGTACACTTATAAATGAGCGAATCGCTCGCGCTGCTGACCGACTTGTATCAGCTGACGATGGCCGCCGGCTACTGGCAGAGCGGCGCAGCGTCCGGGCCGGCTGCCCCGGAGGCCGTGTTTCACCTCACGTACCGCAAGCCGCCGTTCGGTGGCGGCTACGTGATCGCCGCCGGTCTCGCCCCCGCGATCGACTACCTGCGCTCCCTCCGCTTCACCCCCGACGACGTCGCGTACCTCGCGACGCTCACCGACCAGGGCGGCAGGCCGCTGTTCGCCACGGGCTTCCTCGGCTACCTGGCCGAGCTGAAGCTGGCGCTCACGGTCGATGCCGTCCCCGAGGGCACCCTCGTGTTTCCGCACGAGCCGCTCCTGCGCGTGCGCGGGCCTATCATTCACGCCCAGCTCGTCGAGACCGCGCTGCTCACGATCCTGAACTTCCAGTCGCTCGTCGCGACGAAGGCCGCCCGCATCGTGCAAGCCGCGCGGGGCGCCCCGGTCCTCGAGTTCGGGCTGCGCCGCGCCCAGGGCATCGACGGTGGCCTATCCGCATCACGCGCCGCTTACCTCGGCGGGGCGGCGGCCACGTCGAACGTGCTCGCCGGCAAGCAGTTCGGCATCCCCGTGCGCGGCACCCACGCCCACAGCTGGGTGATGTTCCACGGCGACGAGCTCGAGGCGTTTCGCGCATACGCGCGTGCGATGCCCGGCAACTGCACGTTCCTGGTCGACACCTACGACACCCTCGCGGGCGTCCGCCACGCGATCATGGTCGCCCAGGAGCTCCGGACCAGCGGGTACGAGCTCGCCGGCATCCGCCTCGACTCCGGCGATCTCGCGTACCTGTCGATCGAGGCCCGGCGCCTGCTCGACGCGGGCGGCTTCCCGAAGGCCCGCATCGTCGCCTCGAACGATCTCGACGAGCACCTCATCACGTCGCTGCAGGAGCAGGGCGCGCGCATCGATACCTTCGGGGTCGGCACGCGACTGGTGACGGCGTTCGACCAGCCTGCACTCGGCGGCGTGTACAAGCTCGGCGCCACGCGCATTCCCGGCCAGCCGTGGCGCCACGTCATCAAGCTCTCCGAGCAGCCGATCAAGATCTCGAATCCAGGCGTGCTGGGCGTGAAGCGGTTGCGGCGCGGCACCGGCGCGGCCACGGAGATGGTCGGCGACATCATCTACGACGTCGAGGCAGGGCTCTCCACGCCGCTCGCACTTCACGACATCGACGCGCCGCAGCGCGCCCCGGTCACTCCGGGTCACGACAGCGCGAGCGACCTGCTCGTGACGTACCTCGATGCAGGCCGCCTCGTCCGCGAACCGGACAGTCTCGCGGAGGCGCGCACGCGAGCCGCCACCGAGCTCGCGCAGCTCTCGCCCCGCACGCGGCGGTTCCTGAACCCGCAGCCGTATCCGGTGGGCCTCGACGACACCGTTCACGCGCGCAAGCAGGCCCTCGTCGCCGCGGCGCGAACGTCGACGGCCGGGGCCCGGGACGGGCAGCGCTGATGCCGGAGCCACTCGTGTTCGCGATCCAGGCCTACGAGGCGCTCGCGGGGGCGATCGCCCTCGGGGGCGGCTGGGAGCTGGGCGCCATCACCTGCAAGACGTTCCCGGACGGCGAGAAGTACGCGCGGATCGATACCGACCCGGGCGACCGCGACGTGATCGTCGTTGGCGGCACGATCGACGACGAAGCAACGCTCGAGCTCTACGACCTCGCGTGCGCGGTGGTCGCGGGAGGGGCCTACCGCCTTCGCCTCGTGATCCCGTTCTACGGTTACTCGACGATGGAGCGCTCCACGCGCCCGGGCGAGATCGTGAAGGCCAAGACGCGCGCGCGCCTGCTCTCCGCCATCCCCCTCGCCGCGCGCGGCACGCAGGTGTTCCTGCTCGATCTGCACGTCGCGTCCATCGCGTACTACTTCGAGGGGGGCGTGCGTCCCGTCGAGGTCTACGGCAAGTCGCTCGTCACGGCGGCCGCGCGCGGGCTGTCCGGCCCGGACCTCTCCGGCACCGTGCTCGCGTGCACCGATGCGGGTCGCGCGAAGTGGGTGGAGTCGCTCGCGAACGACCTCGGCGTCCCCGCCGCCTTCGTCTACAAGCGCCGGCACGACGGCTCGACCACCGAGGTCACCGGCGTCTCGGCGCAGGTCGCCGGCAAGCGGGTCATCATCTATGACGACATGATCCGCACGGGGGGCTCGCTGCTCGAGGCGGCGGTGGCGTACAGCGACGCGGGCGCGGTCGCCATCGACGCGATCGCGACCCACGGCCTGTTTCCCGGCACCTCGCTCGCCAAGCTCCGCGCCTCCGGCCTGTTCGGCTCGATCACGGTCACCGACAGCCATCCCCGTGCCGTCGCGCTCGCCGATGACTTTCTGCGGGTCGTGGGCACCGCGGAGCTGTTCGTCACGCATCTCAAGGGAGCCGCATCATGAAGCTCGTCAAGGTCGGGGTCGCATGCGTCAATCAGACGCCGCTCGCGTGGGATGACAACTTCGCGCACCTGCGCGGTGCCATCGAGCAGGCGCGCGCCGAGGGCGTGACGGTGCTGTGTCTGCCCGAGCTCGCGGTCAGCGGCTACGGCTGCGAGGACGCGTTCGCCATGGACGGGCTCCTCGACACCGCGTTCGCGCAGCTCGATCTCCTCGCACCGTTCACGGCGGGAATGGTCGTCGCGGTCGGGCTCCCGCTCTATCACGAGAAGGCGATCTACAACGCGGCCGCGCTGCTCGCGGACGGCGCGATCGTCGGCTTCGCGGCGAAGCAGTTCCTCGCCGGCGATGGCATCCACTACGAGCCGCGCTGGTTCAAGGCGTGGCCCGCGGGCGCGCGCGACGTGTACGAGCACACGACCGCGGACGGCACCGTGCGCCGCTACCCGATCGGTGACCTCGTGTTCGATCTCGGGGACACGCGCCTCGGCTTCGAGATCTGCGAGGACGCCTGGGTCGCCAACCGCCCGGGCATGGACCTCTCGCTTCGCGGCGTCGATCTGCTCCTGAACCCATCCGCGAGTCACTTCGCGTTCGGCAAGTTCGTCACACGCCAGCGCTTCGTGATCGAGGGGTCGCGCGCCTTCGGCGTCGCCTACCTCTACGCGAACTTGATGGGCAACGAGGCGGGGCGCATCGTCTACGACGGCGGCGGGCTCATCGCCTCGAACAACGAGCTCGTCGGGCGCGGCAAGCGGTTCGCGTTCACCGACGTCGAGCTCACGACCGCCGTGATCGATGTCGATGCGAATCGCCGCGAGCAGGCGCGCCGGGGCAGTCACCGCCCCCGTCACGATGCCGAGTCGCTGGTCGTCGAGCACGCCTTTGCCTGGCCCGTTCGTCCGCCGGAGGCCCTGCGATCGCTCGCCGTCACGTGGGAGGACGGTGCCGCCGTCCGCGAGGAGGAGTTCGCCCGCGCCGTCGCGCTCGGCCTCTGGGACTACCTGCGCAAGAGCCGCGCGCAGGGCTACACGGTCTCGCTCTCGGGAGGCGCCGACTCGGCGGCGTGCGCGGTGCTCGTCGCGCTGGCGCTGCGCTTCGCGCTCGCCGAGCTGGGACCGGGTGGCGTCCGCGCGCAGCTCCCGCACGCGCGCCGGCTCGTGGAGGGCATCGAGGCAGGGGCCGACGTGCCCACGCTCGTGCATGCGATCCTCGCGTGCGCGTACCAGCCCACGCAGTATTCGGGCCCCGTCACCCGGGCCGCCGCGGAGGCCGTCGCCACCGCGATCGGTGCCGAGTTCCACGTGATCGACGTGGCCGCGCTGCACCGGGGCTACATCGCCGCGCTCGAGACCGCGCTCGGTCGCACCCTCGAGTGGGCGACCGACGACCTGACGCTCCAGAACATCCAGGCCCGGGTGCGTGCGCCCTCGATCTGGATGCTCGCGAACGTGCGCGGCGCGGTGCTGCTCACCACCTCGAACCGCTCCGAGGCTGCCGTCGGCTACGCGACCATGGATGGCGACACCGCGGGTGGGCTCGCCCCGCTCGGCGGCATCGACAAGACGTACCTGCGCGCGTGGTTGCGCTGGATGGAGCGGACGGGCCCCGAGGGCCTGGGGCCGATCGCCGCGCTGGCCGCGATCAATGCGCAGCAGCCGACCGCAGAGCTGCGTCCCACGGTCGTCGGAGCCGCCGCGCAGACCGACGAGGCCGACCTCATGCCGTACGACTTCCTCGAAGCGGTGGAGGACTCGGCGATCCGCGACAAGCACACGCCGGTCGAGGTGCTGCAGGAGCTGGCGCCGCGCTATCCGGATCAGAGCCCCGTGCAGCTCGGCACGTGGATCGAGCGGTTCTTTCGGCTGTGGTGTCGCAATCAATGGAAGCGCGAGCGCCTCGCGCCGAGCTTCCACCTCGACGATCGCAATCTCGATCCGCGGTCGTGGTGTCGCTTCCCGATCCTCTCCGGCGGCTTCGAGCGCGAGCTGATCGCGATGCGGGCCTACATCGCCGCGCAATGACCCAGCACTCGTACGATTACCCGCGCGCGGCGATCGCGGTCGATTGCGTCGTGTTCGGGCTCGATGACGCGAGCCTCAAGGTGCTGCTCATCCAGCGCAAGATCACGCCGTTCCTGCACGCCTGGGCGCTGCCCGGCGGGTTCGTCCGGGTCGACGAGACCCTCGACGAGGCAGCGCGCCGCGAGCTCCAGGAGGAGACGGGCGTGGCCGAGGTCTACCTCGAGCAGCTCTACTCGTTCGGAGCGATCGATCGCGATCCGCGCGAGCGCGTGGTCACCGTCGCGTACTACGCGCTCGCGAAGCTCTCCGATCACCGCATCCGGGCCGCCACCGATGCGATGGGCGTGGGCTGGTTCGCGCTCGACGAGCTGCCGAGGCTCGCGTTCGATCACGATCAGATCCTCGCGGTCGCGCGCGATCGGCTGCGCGGCAAGGTCCGCTATGCCCCCGTGGGCTTCGAGCTGCTGCCGTCGCGCTTCTCGCTCACGCAGCTGCAACACCTCTACGAGATCATCCTCGGCACCGAGCTCGACAAGCGAAACTTCCGCAAGAAGATCCTCGCGCTCGACTTCCTCGTCGAGACCGACGAGGTGGAGCAGGGCGTCCGGCACCGCGCCGCCCGGCTCTATCGATTCGATCGCCGGAAGTACGATCGCCTGACCAAACAGGGATTCGAGCTCAGCTTATGACCACCCACGACACCACCCACGCGCTCGTCCTCGTCGATCTCCAGTACGACTTCTGCCCGGGCGGGGCACTCGCCGTCGCGGACGGCGACGCCACGATCGCGGTCGCGCGCGCGCTCCAGCCGCGGTTCGAGATCGTCGTCGCGACCCAGGACTGGCACCCGCCGGAGCACGCGAGCTTCGCGCGCAACCATCCCGGCACCACGGTCGGCCAGGTGATCGACGTCGCAGGCGCACCTCAGGTGATGTGGCCCGCGCACTGCGTGCAGCACACGCACGGCGCCGAGCTTCACGCCGGCCTCGACCTCGCGCGCATCACGCACGTGGTCCAGAAGGGCATCGATCCCGCGATCGACAGCTACAGCGGCTTCTTCGATAACGGTCACCTCCGGTCGACGGGACTCGGCGACTGGCTTCGCGGTCGCGGGGTCACCGCGCTCACGGTGCTGGGGCTCGCGACCGACTATTGCGTCAAGTTCACCGTGCTCGATGCGCGGCAGCTCGGGTTCGACGTGGACGTGGTGGGGGCAGGATGCCGCGCCGTCGAGTCGTACTCCGGAGCCGGCGCGCGCGCGCTCGACGCGATG
>JAYSYE010000038.1:0-22834 GCA_043716635.1 Deltaproteobacteria bacterium
AGGTCCTCGATGAACCCGGCCTCCGAGAACGGACGGAAGCGCAGGTTGCCCGTGCGCGTCTCCTCGGCCTCGCCCGGCCTCATGCCGTAGATCCGCGCCTCCAGGCCCGTCGCGGCGAGCGCCGCCTGCAGATCCTCGTTCGCGCCCGACTGGTACACGAGCAGGTGCTCGCCGACGGTGGCGCGAGCCTTCGCGGCCAGGATCTCGGGCCGCAAGATCGGCGGGAACAGGAACGTGTGCTCCTTGCGCGGCGGCGGGTGGAAGAACGTCGTGATGTAGTACGCGTCGCAGGTCGGCAGCTTCGCCTTCACGAACGCCTTCGTGAGCTGGAACGCCATCGGCTCGCTGGCCGTGATCTCCTCGGGGAGCTCGCAGCGATGGATCACCTGCATGTTGTCGATCGAGAGGATCGGCAGCCGGTGCGTGGTGCCGTAGTAGTAGGACCAGGACTCGAAGTCACTGATCACGACCTCGGGCTCGAAGTCTGCAATCAACTTGAAGTATGCGGTGATGTTGCCGGGCACGCCGAGCACGCCCTTCAGGACGTTCGACCACAGCGTCTTGCCGCGGCGCACCCGGTTCTCCTCGAGCACCATGTGGAGCCCGTGGATCTTGCTCACCCCCGCGAAGCGCTTGCGCAGGAAGTCGGCGGCGCGCCCCGAGGCCACGATCTCGACGTCGTGACCCGCCGCGACGAGGTGCTCGAGCACGACCCCGGAGCGCATCGCGTGACCCATTCCCTCGCCGGTGACGCCGTACAGCACGTTCATCGCGCGCATACTAGCAGCGTGCGGCGTCGCATCTGGAGCGAGACCCTGCCGCTCGCCGAGCACGGGGAGCCGGCCGTGCTGCGTGCCCTCGCCGCCGCGGGCGTCGAGCTGCTCCTCGCGGTGCGCCCGTGGCAGCTCGCCGAGATCGCGGCGATCGTCGAGCGGGTGCGCGGCGAGGGGCTCGTGGTCGGGCTGTGGCCGATGCTCGCGGACGCCGACGGACGGTGGGCGAGCGTGCACTCGATCGCCGCGTTCATCGCGTTCACGGATGCCCTGCTGGGGGCGGCGCCCGCATGCGACGAGCTGGTGATCGATCTCGAGCCGCCGCTCGAGGTACTCGCGCGCTGGAAGGCGCTGCGCCCGGCCGGCTCGTGGTCCCGAGGGTACGGTGCAGCGCGCGCGGCGCTGAGCGCTGCGGTGGTGCGGTGGCGCAGCACCGGCGCGAGCGCAGTGGGCCGGCGCGTGACCACGGCGGTCCTCCCGCTCCTCGCGCTCGAGGCGCGCGGCGAGTGGCTGCAGCGCGCGCTCGGCACGCCCGCGACGGCGCTCCCCGTCGACGCGCACAACGTGATGGCGTACTCGTCGCTCTACGAGGGCTGGTCGCACGGGCTCGTCGGGCGTCGCGGCGCGGAGCGGCTCGTGGCGCTCACGGCCCGGCTCGCGCGGCTCCGATTCGGCGCCCGTGCCGCGATCTCGCTCGGCTGCATCGGCCGCGGCGCGTTCGGAGACGAGCCCGGCTATCGCGCCATCGGCGAGCTCGAGCGCGATGTCGCGATCGCGCGCGCATCCGGCATCGAGGAGATCGCGCTGTTCGATCTGGGCGGCGCGGTGCGCCGTGGTGACCTCGCCGGCTGGCTCGGCGCGCTGCGCGGCTGAAGCGCCGCGCTACTCGAGCAGGCGAGCGAGGCGGTTGCTTCCAGTCGCTGCGCGGTGCGGGCCAGCCCTGACCGGGAACCCCGAGACGCTGCTACCGTGATCACGCCATGGATCAACCGCGCGGAGCGTTCGTCGGCCGTGTGGAGATGCTGCGGTCCCTGCGGAGCTGGCTCACCGGCGAGGTGCGCGCGGCGGCACTTCCAAGCATCGGATCCATCAGCGGCTCCGCCGGCATCGGCAAGACCTTCCTGCTGGACCACGCGCTCCGCGAGACCGACACGCGCGCGCGGCGATACGTGACGCTACGGGTCGCGGCGACCAGCGTGCTGCCGACCCTTGCAGGCGTCGTGATGGACCTGACCGCGAACGTCCGCACGCCGACGCAGAAGAAGGTCGAGTTCGCGCGCGTGGGTGAGTGCCGAGGTGCGCTGGAGTGGATGGACAGCCGCGCGCGCGAGGAGGTCGAGCGCGAGGTCGCGGAGGACTCCGGGCTGCCCAAGTCGGTGGCCGAGATCTACGCGCTCGCCCGCGGCCTCGTGCAGTTCGTCCCGCTGCCCCAGGCACAGCTGGCCGCGCGGATCGCGGGCATGGTCGAGCCGAAGCACGTCGAGAAGGTCGTGCGCCTGATCCAGAAGGCTGCGGCGTACCAGACGGAGAAGGCGCCGCGGCTGTCGGGCCGGGGCGACGTCAAGCTGCGCAATCACCTGCGCACCGAGCTCGGGGAGACCCTGGCGCGCGCGCTGGTGGACGATCTCGAGCGTGAGCTCGTCGGTGGCTTCCCGTTCCGGCGGGATGTGGGCGAGCGGGGCCGGCTCCTGCTGATCATCGATGACTACGAACGGCTCGCCGATGTCGCCGGCGAGTTCCTCCTCCGGCATCTGGTTCCTCAGCTGGCCGCCGCCCCGTTCGAGTCCCTCGTACTCCAGCTCGGCCGCGATCGACTCGTCGACACCGACCCCGGCTGGCGTCAACACTGCCAGCAGCACCTGCTCGGAGACCTCGTCCTGTCGGAGCTGTCGTCCGAGGAGGCAATCCAGTACGTCCAGTCGCGCGGCATCACGGACCCCGAGAAGGTGAACCGGATCGTCCGCGATACCGCAGGCTACCCGTACCTGCTCGAGAGCGAGGTCGACGACGAGATCCACGGCCAGTCGTCGGCGCTATCGCGCGAGCTGTTCTTCGAGCGGACGACGCAGTGGATGTCCCCCCAGCAGAAAACCTGGGCGATCCGCCTCGCGTTCCTGACCGAGATCTCGCTCGAGCGAATCCCCCGCGTGCTGCCGAACGAGAACGCCGAGGCCGTCCTGGCCTGGTTCAAGCGCGAGTCATCGCTGAGGGCTCCGACCGCGGATCGGTGGTCGATGCGCCCGATGATCCGTAGCAAGCTGCAGGAGTACGTCCGGAACGACTCGCCGGCCAAGTTCGCCGAGCTCGAGAAAATCGCCGCGGGAGATTGAATCGTGGGCCCCTCAGCGCTTCGTCGCGGCGAGCACGGCCAGAAGCTGTGCGTGATCCGCCTTGTCCTTGTCACGGCCGGCCGCCGCCTTGTTCGCCAGCAGCTCCGACAGGCCGAGGTACCAGACGGGTAGCCCGTCGAGCATCGCGCCCACCTTGCCCGTCCAGGCGGCCTCGAACGAGACGCCCGAGATTCCGGTGAGGACATCGATCCGGTTCGGCGGACGTCCGAGCTGGATGATGCGGTACGGCTCGATCAGCTGATCGACCGTCAACGTGTGCGACCCAAACCCGAACCGCTGGAGCGCTTCGAGCACCAGCGTCGCATTGGCGAGCGTCGGTCGGACGAGGAGATCGATGTCGCCGGTGAAGCGCGGATGACCGTGAAATGCGACGGCGTGACCTCCGACGACCAGGAACTCAACCCCCAGCGAAGTCAGTGACTCGATAAACTCTCTCGAATCTGCGTCCAGCTTCACCAGCGGCCTCCCGATGTGCAGCGACGAGGGTCATCAGCAGATCGACGCGCTCCTGTGGGGTCAGCGACGCGTAGTACGCGGTGTCCGCCCGGTCGGCATCGGCAAACGACTCGAACAGAGCGAGCTCGCGCTGCATGACAGCGAACCGTACCACGTGGATTCCGCGTCACAGCGGAGCAGGTGCCTCGATGGCCTCGGGCTTCTCGCGGCGGAGCGCCTTCTTCACCAGGTCGAGCAGGTCGCGCGAGGTGTCGCGGCAGATGAGCAGCGCCGCGGCCACGTACGCCGCACCACCGGCGACGATCATCGCACCGAGCTGGATGGACGGGTGCATGACGCCGGCGTGGATCAGCCCGCGCTGCACGAGCCACACGACCGCGCCCATGATGCCGCACGCGATCACGGGCTTCATGAAGCCCGCCGCGAGCCGCGCTCCGAGGTGCGCGGAGTCAGCGTCCGGCGGCACCTCGCGCATGACCATCGCGACGCCAGCGATCGCGGTCAGCCCGAACGCGATCCCCACCGCACAGGCCGCGATCACCACGCCGAACCGATGCAGCGCCGCGATCCCGCCGAGCAGCATCACCAGCTTGCCGAGCTCGAGGAACATCAGGCGGCCGGTCTTCGCCTCGGCCTCCATGTACGCCGAGAGGACCCACGTGATCGGCCGGAACACCGACAGACACGCGAGCACCGCGAGCAGCGGGGCGACCTGCTGCCAGTCGTTCGCCGGCAGCAGCAGCGCGATCAGTGGATACGCGATGAACCCGAGGCCCGTCGCGAGCGGGAAGATGATCAACGACAGCAGCGCCGTCGAGCGCTCGAGCGCGCGCGGGCGTCGGCTCGGCGGCAGCTCTGCCATCGAAGGCATCAGCACGAGCGCGATCTGCTCGCCGACCTGGATCGCGGGGACGTCCGCCAGGTTGTAGGCGAGGTTGTACGTGCCCGTCGCCGCCGAGCCGAAGAAGAACGTGATCGCGAGCTTGTCCCAGTAGCGCGACGCGCTGTTCGCGATGTTCTGCACGCCGAGCGGCAGCCCGAAGCGCAGCATCTCGCGCAGGCGCTCGCGCTTGATCTTCGTCGGCGTGGCCCACTCGCGCCAGCCCGCGGCCGCCACCAGGATGCCGAGCATCACGCACGACTGGACGATGTTGCCGATCACGATCGCCATCGGGCCAAACCCCGACGCGGCGAGCGACACCGCGACGATCGTGTACGTGATCTCGCCGAACGCGAGCGACATCCCCGACGCGCGAAACTGCATCTTGCGCGTCAGCACGCGCTCCGGCATCGCCGCGAGCCGGCGAATGAACATCGCGAGCGCCATGCCCGGGATGTACGAAGCGACCTCCGCGGAATGGAAGTGTCGGGCGACCATGGGCCCGAGGAGCGCCATCAACCCGAGCGACAGGATGCCGAGCACCACGTACGCGAACGTCGCGTGCCACGTCACCTCGAGCGCATCGGGGCCGCGCCCCTTCACGACTGCATACTGGCCGAACCCCCAGATCGTGATCCAGCTCGCCGTCATCGCGAGCACGGTCGCCGCCGCGACGGCACCGATCTCGTCCGTGTGCAGAAACCGGGTCATGACGAGCGTGCCGAGCACGCCCACGGCGCGGCCACCCATGCTGGACACCACCGTCCACAACGCACCCTTGGCGGCCTTCTGCGCGAGCGACATCGGGCGCGATGGTGCAGCCCCCGTGCCCGCAAGTCAGGCGTTTTCTCACGCAAAACCGAGATCGCAGCGCACGGGCGGGCGGTCGCGCTACAACGCGACGGCGCTACAACCAGCGTCGGAGGCGATAGGCGATCCAGGCCATGACCTTCGTCCACCACGGCAGCGCGGCCCACGACTCCACGCCGAACGGCGTGGAGCTGGCCTCGGTCGTCGCGAACTGGGCGACCATCGCGCTGCCGACCCCCGGGTCGAGGATCTCCAGATTCACCTCGAGGTTGTTGAACCGGCTCTGCGCGTCGAAGTTGTAGCTGCCGATCGTGCTCCAGATGCCGTCCACCACGCAGGTCTTCGCGTGCAGCATCTGCCCCCCCCAGCGCAGGGCCGTGACGCCGCGCTTCACGAGCGGCCGCAGCGCGTAGTACGTCGCCCACTCGATCATGCGGACATCGGAGCGCCCGGGGACGACGATGCGCACGTCGACCCCACGCGCCACCGCGTTGATCATCGCGCGGCGCAGCCCCCGATCCGGCAGGAAGTACGCGTTCTCGATCAGCACGCGCTCCCTCGCGGCCCGCAGCACGTGCACGTACGCGCGCCGCGTGTTCGCCCGCTGTCGTCGCAGGGTGTTCTCGATGAGGCGCACGTACGCCGCGCCCCGGGTCTCGCCGGTGGGCGAGGCCGCAGCAGCGTGAGTGTCCTCGCCCGCGGGCGAGGGTGCGGGATACGTGGCGCCGCCCGCGCGCAGCCACGACCGTCGGAACATACGCGCGAGATCCGCGACGATGGGTCCCGACACGCGGCAGTGCATGTCGTGCCAGCCCACGCCGCCGTCGACGACCGCGGCGTAGTCGTTCGAGATGTTCAACCCGCCGGTGAACGCGACCGTCTCGTCGACGACGATGATCTTGCGGTGATCGCGATGCGCGAGGCGAAACCGCCGCCGCCAGAACGCGATCGGGTTGAACGCGACCACGGAGCATCCAGCCGCCGTCAGGTCGCCGACGAACGCGTCCGGCAAGCCGAACGAGCCGACCGCGTCGTAGATCACGCGCACCTCGACGCCCGCGCGCGCGCGCACCATCAGTACGTCCTTGAACCGGGTGCCGGTGTGATCGGCCGCGATGATGTAGGTCTCGAGGCAGATCGAGTGGCGCGCGGCCGCGAGCGCGTCGAGCATGGCCGTGAAGGTCTGGCCACCGTCGCGGAGCACGGTCAGATCGCAATCGGTCCGCCACTTCAGCTGCGAGCGCGCGTACGGGACGAGCGCGGCCGGCAGGCGCACCGCGATCGCGCGCGACGATCCATCGGCTGCGGGCTCGGAGCTCGGGCCCTCGGTCCGTCGCCCCCGTCGCCCGCGGCGCCGCGTCACGAGCGGTACTCCACCTTGGTCACGGTGTACTCGAGGTCGCCTCGCGGCACCTTCACGATCACCGCATCACCCGCTCGCTTGCCGAGCAGCGCGCGCGCCACGGGCGAGTCGATGCTGATGAACCCGCGCTCGACGTGACTCTCGTCGGCCCCCACGATCCGGTACGTCCGGGCCACACCGTCGCTGTCGTCCTCGATCGTGACGTAGGCTCCGAAGAACGCGCGGTCGGGATCGTCGGGCGGCTCGACCACCACCTTCACGACGTCGAGGCGCTTCGAGAGAAAGCGGACGCGACGATCGATCTCTCGCAACCGCTTCTTGCCGTAGATGTACTCGGCGTTCTCGCTGCGATCGCCCTGCGCCGCCGCATCCGCGACTTCCTGCGTGACGCGCGGTCGCTCCTTGGTCCACAGCTGCGCGAGCTCGCTGCGCAGCGCGGCCGCACCCTCGCGCGTGATGTACGCCGGCCCCGTACGACGGGACCCGATTCCGCCGTCACTGGTGTCGATCCGCCGTGGCACCGGTGGGCGAGCATATCCGGTATGCTTCGCCCCGCCACGGATGGGGACAGAGATACTCATCGTGTTCGCGTTCTTGCTGGTGAACGGCTTGTTCGCGGGCGCCGAGATCGCAGTGCTGTCGGTGCGCAAGACGCGCCTGCGCGAGTTCATCCGCCGCCGCGACAAGCGTGCGCTCGCCGTGAAGTCGCTGCGCGACCATCCCGAGCGCTTCCTCGCGACCGTGCAGATCGCGCTGACGACCGTCGGCACCGCGGCGGCCGCGTTCGGCGGGGCGCGGCTCGAGCACACCCTGCGCCCGCACTTCGAGGCCGTCGGCCTCGGCGAGACGAGCTCGCTGCTGGCCGTGATCGCGATGATCGCGTTCCTCGAGCTGGTGATCGGCGAGCTGGTCCCGAAGTCGCTCGGACTGCGCTACTCCGACAAGTACTCCTTCATCGCGGCGCGGCCCCTGCTGCTCCTCGCGCAGCTGCTCCGGCCGCTCGTCTGGGTCACGATCGCGGTGTCGAACGTGTTCCTGCGCTTCTTCGGCGACCGCACCACGTTCACCGAGGCCCGCCTCTCGAAGGACGAGCTCCAGCAGCTCGTGGAGGAGGCCGCGAAGACGGGCTCGCTCGATCCGCGCGCGAGCGAGATCGCGTCCCGCGCGCTGGGCTTCGGCGAGGTCACCGTCGCGGAGGTGATGGTGCCGCGCAACCGGGTCGTCGCGATCTCGAAGGACGCCGCCCCCCAGGAGGTGCAGCGCACGCTCCTCGAGGAGGGCCACAGCCGCATGCCCGTGTACGACGGAACCATCGACAACATCGTCGGCTACATCGTCGCGCGCGACGTGCTCGCGCTGGCGTGGGAGCAGGGGCTGGTGGTGCTGCAGGACATCCTGCGCTCCCCGCACAAGGTGCCCGAATCGACGCGCGCGCTCGACCTGCTGCGCGAGATGCAGCGCCGCCGCACGCAGATGGCGATCGTCACGGACGAGGTCGGCGGCCTGTCGGGGCTGGTCACCACGGAGGACCTGATCGAGGAGCTGGTCGGCGACATCATGAGCGAGGACGATGTTCCCGAGCAGTTCTTCACGCGCGAGCCCGCCGGGACCATCCTCGTCCAGGGGTGGGCGTCGGTACGCAAGGTCAATCGGGACCTGCACCTGGACCTGCCCGTCGGCAAGGACCAAACGACCATCGCCGGGCTGTGCATGTCGCTCGCGCAGGCGATCCCGCAGACGGGCGAGCGCCTGTCGACGGACAACGGCACGGTGATCGAGGTGGTGGAGGCCTCCCCGCGCCGCGTCCGTCGCGTCCGCGTGCACCCGGTGGCCATGGTCGCGAACGAAGACGGCAGCGATCCAGCGGCCGACGTGTGATCACGGCCGCGAGGTTTCGGTTATCATGACGCCGATGACGGTCCTCGCACGCGACGCTGTCGCGGCCGATCATCTCGTCTACTCCTGGCCGTATCTGATCGGCCCCGAGTGCGAGGTGAGCTGTAGCGAGGACGAGCAGGTCGTGATGTGCCCGGCGTGGCAGGTCGGCGATCGGCTCGGACCGGGGCACCACCTGTGGCGGACGCCGGACCCCTCCCACCCGGCGCTCGCGTTCTTCGTGCTCACGTCGCCCGTCGAGACCGCATTCGATCTGACGACGAGCTTCGTGATCCCCGCGACCGGCCAGCCGGTTCGGCTTCGGGCGATGGGCTCGCTGCAGGTGCGCTGCGCGGATCCGGGCCTGCTGATCGCGCAGTTCGTGGGGCTGCCGTTCGAGGTGGTGAACGATGGCGTGCTGCGCAGCGTCTCGCGCAGCGTCGAGCGGATGCTGGCGCGCTTGCTCACGCGACGGGTGGTGATGGCGGGCACGCCGGTCGCCGTGACTGACCCCGCGATGCTCGGCAGCATTGTCGAGGAGCTGGTCGCGTACAACCCGACCGCGGGGGCGGTGTTCGGGATCGAGATGCTGAGGCTGCAGCACCTGACGATCGGCGCCGACGACGGCTCCAGCGCGTTCGTTCCCCTGCCGGTGATGGACGTCGAGTGGGCCGGCGGCATGCCGAATGCGATGGCTGCGAGACTGGGAGCCGGTCAGCCGCGTGCACGCACGCACGCGGATCCGACGACACCGCCGCCCATGGCGCGCGAGCCGTACGGCTCGAGCGTCCCGGCCGCGGACCTGGTGCCGGCGCCGAAGCGCAAGCTGACGCCGATCATGGTGCCGCCGATGCCCGTGCTGCCGATGCCGGCGACGGCGTCCGTGTCGGGTCCGCTGCCGGTGATGGCTGCGATGCCCGCGATGCCGGATGGGCAGGGTTCGTCCGCGGAGGGCTCGGGCTCGAAGCCGATCACGCAGCCAGGACCCGCGGTTGCACCACCGCGGCGTCGCGAACCGCTCGAGACGGTGCGTGGTCACGCCCCGAGCGGGCTGCCGCCGATCGAACGCGTGTCGGGAGCGCGGCCGCAGCCAGCGCCGGCGGCGGTGGTCGAGGACCAGGCCGCAGCGAGATCGGCGGTGACCCCCGTGCCGCCGAAGCCGCAGGGGATGTCGCAGGCCACGGTCTCCGGGGAGATCAGGACCACGCCGTCGCCGATATCGGTGCCGATTCCCTCTGTGCTCGCCGCGCGCCCCCAGGCGCGGCCGCCGGATGCCCAGCAGCCCGCGCAGTCGGGCGAGATCGTCGTGCGGGCGAGTCGCGAGGCGCCAGCGTCGAGCGGATCCACGGAGTCCGCGACGATGCCGCTGAAGCCGGTGTCCCGCGCCGCGGTGGCCACGGCGATGGCGGCGACCAGCGCACCTCCGGCAGCGGCGTTCGCGCCTGCGTCCGGGCCAACGGCCATTCCCGGTGGCGTGTCCCGGGTCGGCGTGGAGAGCCAGGCCGGCTCGCGCGGTTCGATCATGGGCATCGGCATGTCGCAGATCGGCAGCGGCGGCGTGGCCGGCGAGATTCCCGTGAAGGTGAAGCCCGGCGCGCGCGTGCTCGTCCCCGGGCCGAACGGGCTGATGCAGTCGGCCACGGTGCGCCAGCTCCTGCAGGGCTACTACGAGCTCGAGGTCGGCAGCTCCGGCGAGACGATCTGGGTGCCGATCGGCGGCGTCATTCCCGATCCGTAGCCGCTCGCGGAGGGGCATTTCACGACGCTACAGCGGGCCGCGATGCTACAGCGGGCAGTAGTTGGCGAGCGCTGCGTCGTCGGAGGCGAACATCGAGGTCGCGAGCCAGACCTCGTCGACGAGGCCGTCATATGCGGTGGCGCCGGCGCCGCCGATCCGTACGGCGTCGAGTGCCGGCGGTGTCGCGATCGCGACGCCCATGGCATCCGTGCGGACGCCATCGACATAGAGGCTGAGCGAGCTCGCGCCGAGCGACGCGGCGACGTGATGCCACGCGCCCATGGTCACGGCGCCCGACGTCGCGACGAACGAACCGACGGTGATGGAGAAGCGCAGGGTGGTCGCGCCGAGCGGCGAGGCCGCGAGCACGATCCGACCGTCGCCAGTGGCGAGCACCGTGCCCGGGTTCGTCAGCGTGGGCCTGGCCCACAGCTCGAAGGCGAGTGCGGGCGCGGCCCCCAGCGCGACGGGCCAGGCGACGTGGTCGCCACCGGCCGTCGCGTCGAAGCGGAGTGCACCGCCGTAGCGCCCGCTCGCGACGGATTGCGGATCGGTCGTCTCGACCATCTCGGTGTCTCCGAGCGTCGCGTTCGCCCCACCGGCCACGGCGTTCGGCTGCAGCTGCATGCCGTCGTCGAAGTGCAGGAGCCCCGCGGCGCCTGCGGCGGTGGGCGCGCTGCACGCGACCGTCCAGGCGCGCATGGCCGTCGACGCGTTGCCGGCGGCATCGGTCGCACGGACGGCGAACGAGTGCGCGCCCGCGGCGAGGTTCGTGGCGATCGGGCTCGCACACGGCGCGTACGCGGCGCCATCGAGGCTGCACGCCACCGTGCCCTCGCTCGCGGAGAAGGCGAGCGTGATCCGCGGTCCGACGGATGACCCGGCCGCCGGACCACTGGTGATCGAGACGCTGGGCGCGATCGTGTCCACGGTCCACGTGCGGGTCGCGGGCGAGGCATCTGGAGTCCCCGCGGCGTCGACGGCGCGGACTGCAAAGAGGTGCCCTCCCTGCGCGAGCATGCTGTAGGTCGCGGGGGACGCGCAGGGCGTCGCAGCCGCGCCGTCGAGCGAGCACAGGAACGTCGCGTCCGCTTCGTTCGAGGTGAACGCGAAGCTCGCGCCCGCGGCGGCGATGGTGCCGGTCGGTCCGCTGGTGATCGTGGTGTCGGGCGGCGTGTGATCGACTCGCCACGTGCGCATCGCGGGGGTCGGGTCGACATTGCCGACGGAGTCACGCACGCGCACCGCGAACGTGTGATCGCCGTCTGCGAGCCCCGTGACCGTGTGCGGTGACGTGCACGCCGCGAAGGCACCCCCGTCGAGCGAGCACCCGAACGTGGCGCCAGCGCCGGCATCCGGTGAGAGGAACGTGATCGTCGCCGACGTCGTCGCGATCGCGCCGCTCGGCGCGCTCAAGATCTGCGTGTCGGGCGTGCTCGTGTTGACGGACCACGCGTGGATGGACGGCGAGGTGTCGACGTTCCCGGCGCGATCCTTGGCGCGAACCGCAAACGCGTGCGTGCCGTCGGCGACGGGCCCGAACGAGTCACCGGAGGTGCACGGGAGGTACGCGCTGCCATCGAGGGAGCACTCGAACACGACGTTCGCTTCCGGCGACGTGAACTCGAAGCGGACCGTCGTGCTGTTGTCGGCCGCCGGAGGGGCGGCGGTCAGCATCGTCTCGGGCGGCACCGTGTCCACCGTCCAGAGGTGCTCGGCGGGAGTGTCCTCGGTCTCGCCGGCGGCCGTCGCGGCGCGGACGGAGAACGTGTGCGGGCCATCGCCGAGGCTTCGCGAGAACGGCGAAGTGCAGTTGACCGCCGTCTCGCCGTCGACGCTGCACGAATACGTGACGTCGCTGCGGTCGGCGGTGAACTCGAACACCGCGAGGCCCTGCCGCGTGAACTCGGCGGGCGCGGAGGTGATCCGCGTGTCCAGCGGACCGCCGACGACGGGCGGGGCGTCCACGCCAGCATCGGACGGGCCGGCATCGGGCGCAGCCGCCTGCTTGTCGGGAATCGAGCACGCGCTCGCGGCGGCGAGCAGCAGCGGCGCGAGCCCGCGCGCGGTCAGAGCGGCGCGGCGCATCAGAAGCGCCCCGCGACGGTGGCGCCGGCGGAGTCACGGCCGACGGCGGGCGCGATCGACACCTCGGCGCGAGGGCGACCGACCATCCACAGGACGATCGCGCCGGCGATGGCGCCACCGCCGACGGCGTAGCCGAGGTTCGCGCGCGTCGCGGACCGCTTCGCATCATCGTTCAGCCTGAGACCTTCAGGGTCGGGGCACAGCACGTCCGGACACAGCGCGTTCGATCGATCGCGCAGATCGTTCGCGTGGACGCCGAAGTAGATGCCGGCTCCGAGCGCAGCGGCACCCACGATGCCGGCGCCCACCGCGACTCCGCGGGTGGCACTCCACGTGGGAGTGGTCGCGCGGCCTGCGACCACGAGGCCGGGTTGCACGGGCGCGAACGTCGCTGCCTGCGGTGCGAACGGGGCCACGGGCCCAACGGGGCCACCCGAGGCGACGGGTGCGACCAGTGACACGACGAGCGGCGGGATCGCGACCGAGCGGCGGGACGTCCCCGCAAGCAGCACGATGTTCGTGCGGTAGGGCACGTAGCCTGGAGCCTGGACGACGATCGCGTAGGTCGCTGGATCGACGGGGAGCGGAGTGTTCCACGCGGCCGCGTCCATGGTGTCGCCATTCATGAGGACGGTGGTGCCAGCCGGCGGATGCGCGATCACGAGGGTCAGGCGCGTCAGCTTCGGCTCGAGCACGCTGGCACGGCGGGTGGCCTCGGCGCGGCGCTGCTCGTCATCGCCCGCGCGCTTCGCGGTGGCGGCCGCCTTCTCGAAGGTGGCCCACGCGGTGGCGGTCTGACCGAGCTTCTCCCGGCAGTCCCCGAGATTGAGGAGCGTGCCGACGCTGCTCTCCGCGGACTCGCTCGCCGCGAGCTTGTCGCAGCCTGCCGCGAGCTTGCCGCTCTTGATGAGCGCCTTGCCCTCCTTGAAGAGGGACTCGGCCTGTGCGGACTGCGCGTGCGCAGAGCCGGCGACGGCCGAGATGGCGAGGACCAGCGCGGGGGAGAGCCGAGCGGCAAGCCGGCGCGCGCTAGCGACCTTCATAGAGCGCCTCCGGCGAGACGGGCGAGGCCGGCGTGGCGGGCGACGCGGGGGTGGCCGGCGCGACGCGCGTGACAGCCGCCGCGACGGGATGCCGCTGAGCTGCGGGGTGAGGGCGACCCGGCCGGCTGCGCGCGGGGCGAGGGGGCGGGACGGTCGCCAGCGCGGGCACAGGCGCTGCGACGGGCTCGGTGGCGGGAATGACAACGACGCTCGGCGGCGGGTCCGCAGCCACGGGTGCGACGACGGGGGGCGACGCGACGGCGGCGGGCTCGGCCGTCCGTGCGGTCGGCACCGGGCTCCGCGCGGGCTCGCCGGTAGCGGGGACCGTGGTCGCTGCTGCGGGCAGGGCGGATGCGGAGGGCTCGGTCGCAGCGGCGGGCTCCGGGGCTGCCGACTCGGCCGAGCGATTCATCATGACCGTACCGACCACGAGCCCGATCACACCAGCGACCGCGAGCGCCCCGATGCGTCCGACCCAGCGTCCGCTGCGTGGCCGCAGATCGATCTGGCCCACGGAGGCGCCCATCGTGGTCGGCATCGCGGGGCGGCTCGGTGCGACCCTCACCACCGGAGTCTCGGCCCGCGGCGTCGCGATCTGCGCGGCCCTCTGCATCGCGCCGGACCCATCGCCGGGCGAGCTCAAGCGGGCTTGCGCCTGCTCGAGCATGATGCGTAGCTCGTCGATCGACTCGTAGCGCGCGTCGGGCTCCTTCGCGAGACACCGGGCGATGATCGCGTCGACCCCGGGCGGGATCGCGGGGCGGATCGTGCTCGGTGCGGGGGCGGTGTCGCGCACGTGCGCGGCGATCAGATCGCCCGTGCCCTCGCCGTCGAACGGCGGCTGGCCGGTGAGCATGTGGAACAGCACGCACCCGAGCGAGTACAGGTCGGAGCGATGATCGACCTCGGCGGCACCGCGACACTGTTCGGGTGACATGTACACCGGCGTGCCCATGGTGACGCCGGTGAGCGTCCGCACCGTCAGGTGGGGCGAGTGGGACTTGCAGATGCCGAAGTCGAGCACCTTCGCGCGCTCGCCGGCCTGCGCCTCCGAGTCGTGCACGAGGAAGATGTTCTCCGGTTTCAGATCGCGATGGACGATGTCCTTGGCGTGGGCCGCGGCCAGGGCGGCCGCGCACTGCCGCGCGATCCGCAGCGCCTCGACCATCGGCAGCTCGCCCACGCGGTCCATGCGCTCCGCGAGCGTCTCGCCCTCGAGCAGCTCCATCACGATGTAAGCGGTCGTATCGTCGTGGTAGCCGAAGTCGAAGATCTGCACGACGCCGCCATCGGAGATGGTCGAGGTCGCGCGCGCCTCGTTGAAGAAGCGCTCGACGATCTCGGGCTGCTTCGTGAGCTCTGGGTGCAGCGTCTTCACCGCCGCCTGGCGCCCGAGCAGCACGTGCTCTGCGAGGAACACGTTGCCCATGCCGCCCTGACCGATGGAACGGACGATCCGGTACTGGCCAATGTGAGTCCCTGTTTGCACGACCCGGCCACTGTACGTGCGACAGGTATATTCGTCAATAGAATCATATAGTTGCGGCGCTACCGCTCGGTGTGCGCTGGGACGCGTGGCGGATTTGCTCCCGACCCTGTCGCGGTCCAGCGATCACGAGGAGTTGCCGCATGAGACGCCGGCGAGGCGACGAGCGGGTGGCCAGAGGGGTGGCCGGGATCACGATCCGAGCGCGTGGGCCGGTCGCTCGGAGGTACCGGACTTGGCGGTCCGCGCACCTGAGCCGGCCTCGCGGCGACGTCGTCACGGCGCCGGATCGAGGTCCTTCAGCAGCCGCGCGATCAGCGTCCGGCAGTCGTCGTGGACCTGGCCGAGGTCGCTCGGGTCGTCGAGCGTATCGACCAGCAGCGTGGAGTCGAGCAGTCGAGCCGTGCGCATCCAGTCGGGAGGCAGCGTGCCTCCTGCCTCGAGGTAGCCGCGCTCGAAGCTCGCCCGGAAGGCCGCGTCGTACCGGTTGGCGTAGCGGAACAGACTCCCCATGTCGAGGAGCGGCGAGAACGTCGTCGTCGCCTCCCAGTCGATCACGCCCGTGATGCGCCAGCGGTCCGCCGTGGCCGGCTGCACGATCACGTTGCGCGCGTTCAGATCGCCGTGCACCAGACACACCTGGCCCCACGCGAGCTGCGCCTCGCGCGCATCGAGCTCGCGCCGCAACTCGTCGGCCATCGGTCGCCCCATGCGCGTCCGCGCGCGTCCCTTGCTCAGCTGCGCGTGCGCACGCTCGAGCACCGTACGCAACGGAAAGGGCTCCGTCGCGTCGGTGCGGGCGAGCCACGACAGCAGGCGCCCGAGCGGCTCCGCCAGCGACGCGAACGCGCTCGGCGGCTGCTTGCGGCGCACCTCGTTCAGCGGGGTGCCATCGATCCAGCGGTAGACGATCGCCAGCACGCTCTCGTCGGCATGCACGATATCGGGCACCGGCAGGGAGCCGTGCAGTAGCGTCAGCGTGGCGAGCTCGGCCTCGAACGCCTCGCGCCCACCCGCGTAGTGCTTCACGGCCAGCACGTCGCCGCGCTCGAGCGTGACCTTGTGGATCGTGTTGGTCAGGCCCCCATCGATCGACTCGACTCGCGCGATCTCGCCGCGCACGAGCGCCTCGAGCTGCGCCCGCGACACATCCATGAGCGGCAGGACCCGTACATCGGTGATCGTCTCCACTCCCGTACCCCCTCCGCAGCATCCATCAGTTCTACGCGTGCGGGCAGGCCCGCGGCGTCAGCTCGCGCGGCAGTCGGGCTGAGCGCGCCCGGTCTTCGTCAACACCATCTGGTAGAGCTGGCCATCGCGAGCCCGTGCCGCGCCGGCGGCCGCGAGCAGGTAGAACTTCCACATCCGGTAGAACTTCGTGTCGTAGCGATCCGCGATCTCCGAGTACGTGCGGTCGAAGTTCTGCCACCACGCCATCAGCGTCGGATCGTAGTCCGGGCCGATGTTGTGGAGATCCTCCAGCACGAAGCGACCCTCGAGCGCGCGTCCGATCTGCGCGAGCGACGGGGCGACCGCGTTCGGGAAGATGTACTTCTCGATCCACGCCGTGCCGTGACGCAAGCTCCGGTTGTTGGCGATGGTGTGGACGAGCGCCACGCCATCGTCGACGAGGCAGCGATCGATCACGCCGATCATCTCACCGTAGTTCTTCGGCCCGACGTGCTCCATCATGCCGATGGACACCACGCGATCGAACGTGCCGTGCACGTCGCGGTAGTCGCAGAGGCGCAGCTCGACGTCGAGGCCCTTGCCGGACGGGCCCCACAGCGAGTTGCCGAGCGCGACCTGGTCCTTCGAGAGCGTCACGCCGAGCACCGAGCAGCCGTACTTCTCCGCGGCCCAGCTCGCGAACCCGCCCCAGCCGCAGCCGAGGTCAAGGACCCGCATGCCCGGCTTCAGACCGAGCTTGCGCGCGACGAGATCGAGCTTCGCGTCCTGGGCCTCCTGGAGCGTCCTGGCGTGCTTCCAGTAGCCGCACGTGTAGACCATGCGCTCGTCGAGCATGCGCGTGTAGAGGTCGTTGCCGATGTCGTAGTGCGCCTCGACGGAGGCCCCCGAGCGGGACTTGTGCTGGAGGTTCAGCACCACCGCCTTCACGGCGAGCGCACGCAAGCGCCAGCTCCCCGCGATCTTCCGCTTCAGGTCGGCGCGACAGATCTTCTCGATCGTCACGTCGAGCGCGGCGGTGTCCCACCAGCCGTCCATGTACGCTTCGCCGAAGCCGAGCGAGGAGCCGCGCAATACGCGCTCGTAGAACCGCGGATCGTGGACCTGGATATCGCCCGGCCTGGACCCGCCGAACTCGATGCCGGCGAGCCCGAAGAGCTCGCGCACGATCGCCTCGGCGTCCGGTGACTTCACGAGCGTCTCCTGGAGCACCGGCAGGAGCCGGCCCCAGAACGGTGGCGGGGTGGTCTGGGAATCCTGCCGCGACGTCACCCGATCAAACATGGCTGGTGGTTCCCATGAACGAGACCCCGAACGCAACGAAATGCGACGGCAAGGTGTGGCGCCAGCGCTCGCTGAACCGTGGCGCCTGCGGCCAGGTGCGGGACTTCTAGCCAGACTAGAAGTCGGTGAGCCCGACCTGGAGATACAGCTCCGGCGAGTGGCCCTCGATCCCGTAGGCGAGGTCGACGCCGACGAGCGGGAGCACGATCGCGCCGACGTAGATGCGAATTCCGGCGCCGAAATCATTGCGGAAGTAGTGGTTCCCCTTCGCTTCGTTGGGGAGGTACGTGCGCGATCCGTCCGTCCTCGGGTGCGCGAAGCCGATGGAGCCGCTGTCGAAGAAGCCGATCGCGCGCAGCCTCACCCACTTGTAGCGAGCGACCGGGACGGAATACTCGGCGCGCCCCGTCACGCGCGTGTCCCCGCGAAACTGGTTGTAGTCGTAGCCGCGCAGATCGGTCGCCGAGCCGAGCGTGAACTCCTCGTGGAACGGGAGGTGACGCCCGACCGTGAAGTAGCCGCGCAGCTCGAGCTGATGCTCGCCGAACAGCTTCCAGGCCTGCTGGATGCGGAGGTTCGCGACTCCGTACTGGTAGCCACTGACCTTCGGGATCGACTGGTCGAGCGTGAGCTGCGCGTACGACCCCCACGTGACGCCGTTCAGGTGATTGCGGCGATCGGCCGTCCAGTGCGTCTGGATGCTCGCGTCGAAGCCATCCTGCTGCGGGGTCGGCGCGCGCGTCTTGCCGTCCGCGAGCGTGCTGCCGCGATACCAGACCATCCCGGCGCGCGCGCGCAGATCACCGACGAGCCACGGACGAAAGCGCCAGCCGACGAGGAGGCCTCCGCCGCCGTAGGAGGTGGCGTGGATCGCGGCGATCTCCTTGCTGCGGGGATCGTCGCGAGGGTTCACGTACTCGTTGTCGTTCCGGCGAAACGCAAAGGCATCGATGCGGTAGGTGAGCTTGGTGCCGTGGTACGCGGGATCGAGGAACACCGCGAACAGCTGCGACGCGACCTGGCCGAGCTGAGCGTAGGCGAGGAACTTCTGGTTGCGGCCGCCGAAGTCGTTCTCCCCGAAGCCGACGCCGACCGCCTTGCTCGCGCCAAGAATGTAGAGGGTCGGCGCGACGATCCAGGAGTGCTTGTCGTGAACGGTCGCGACCACCACGACGCCGTCCGGTGCTTGCTCGAGCGTGACGTCGACGGTCGTGAAGAGCTCGGTGTTCGTGAGGTCGCGGAGGATGCGCGGCAGATCGGCGCCGGAGACGAGCTGTCCCACCTCGACGCGCGCGAGGTAGCCCATCGTGCGCTCGGTGACCTTGGACTGACCGCGGACGCGAAAGCCGACCACGGGGCGCGGCGTGAGGTCCGCGGCGGGGAGTGCCGCCGCGGTGGTGCCCGGCAGCGGACCGGAGAGGGGCCGGACGCTGTCGGCGCGCGCGGGACCGGCGAGCGCGGTGAGCGCGCACGCCGCGAGTGCGGCAGCAGCGTGAACGGCTCGGACCAGCACCGCGGCGATCTTACCCGCGGTGTGGAGATGCCTGCGTTAAGAGACGACCCTCATCGGGGCGCCATCGGGGCGACTGTGACACCTACGGCTTTCGCTTCCCGGGAAGCGTGCCCATCAGCTTCGCGATGATCCCGAGCATGATCTCGTCGGTGCCACCCCCGATCGAGAGCAGGCGCGAGTCTCGGTACGACCGTGCCGCCGGGTTCTCCCAGGTGAAGCCCATGCCGCCCCAGTACTGGAGGCAGGTGTCGGAGACCTCCCGGGCGAGGCGGCCCGCCTTGAGCTTCGCCATCGACGCGAGCATCGTCACGTCCGCGCCGCCCACGTAGTCCTCGACCGCGCGATAGACCAGCGATCGCAGGCTCTCGACCTCGGTCATGAGCTCGGCGAGCCGGAAGTGGATCACCTGGTTCGCGATGAGGGGCTGGCCGAACGTGTGACGCTCCCGGCAGTACTCGATGGTCTGCTGGATGAGGCGCTCCATCCCGCGGGCCGAGCCGATGGCGCCGCAGAGCCGCTCCTCCTGGAACTGGACCATCTGCATCATGAAGCCGAGGCCCTCCTCGCCGATGCGGTTCGCCTGGGGGACCCGGACCTCGTCGAAGAACACCGGACACGTGTCGCTGGCGCGCATGCCGAGCTTGTCGATCTTCGCGCCGATCTGGACGCCCGGGGTGGCGGTGGGGATGATGACGAGGGTCTTGTTGGTGTGCGCCTTGCCCTCTCCGGTCGAGACGAGGGTGCAGAGCCAGTCCGCCTGCGCGGCGTTCGTGATCCACATCTTCGAGCCGCTGATGACGTAGTCGCTGCCGTCCTTGCGCGCCGTGGTCTTGATGGCTGCGACATCGGAGCCGCCCGAGGCCTCGGACACGGCGATCGACGCGACCGCATCGCCGGCGATGGCAGGGGCCAGGAACTCGCGCTTGAGCGCATCGCTGCCCCAGCGGGCGAGGGCAGGGGTGGCCATATCGGTCTGGACGCCCAGCGCCATGGGGATCGAGCCCGCGTGACAGGTGCCCATCTCCTCGGTCGCGCACGCCTGGTAGGAGTAGTCGAGCCCCATGCCGCCGTAGGCCTCGGGTTTGTTGATGCCGAGGAGGCCCAGGCGCCCGGCCTCCTTGAACAGCTGGTGGGCAGGGAACGCGCCCGCCGCCTCCCAGGCGTCGATGTGGGGATTCACGTGCTTGGCGACGAAGTCGCGGACGGTGCGGCGGATCTGTTCGTGGTCCTCGGTGAAGCGCATCGCGTTGGAATATATGCCATTTATTTGACTACATTGCGCACGGGCACCCGGCGCGGGAAGCTCTCCCTCCTGATGCTCCCAGCAATCATTCAGTTCAAGCTCGCGATGGGTGCGATGACGGGTTGGATGGCGGCTGCGGGGCCCGCGCCGGTGCCGGTGGCGACGCTCGCCGTGATGATGGAGGCCAGGGTCGTCGAGCCGATCGAGGTGCCGATCTTCGACGAGAACCACGCGAACGAGATCACCGTGGTGATCGGCCGCGATGGCGGGACCGACCTGGCGACGACGGGGATCCTCACGCACGTCTTCCGGTGCAAGCGGACCGACCACGAGCACCGGATCGCCGCGGCGACCCTGGGGCTGATCGCGAACGTCGCGGATCATTACCGGACGGACAGGGCGGCGACGATCGTGCTGGTGTCGGGGTACCGGGCGTGGGCCGAGGAGTCGGCCACGTCACCGCACCGGGCGGCGCGTGCGGTGGACTTCCGGCTCCGCACGGTGCCGATGGGTGAGCTCCGGGACTACCTGTGGCGCAACGGCTCGACCTTCGGCTCGGTCGGCGTCGGCTGGTATCCCGGCGAAGGGTTCCTGCACATCGACTCGCGGCCGGGCGTGCCCGACATCGCGTGGACGGCGCTGCACCACCACAACCAGTACCACCCGGCCTGGTCCGAGGCGGCGATGGTTCCCCCCGATCAGAAGCGCGAGCGGCCGTCCCACAAGCCGGGCGTCTAGCCCTCGTCCCAGCCCGTCCGGGCCCCGACAAGTCAGCCGCGCGGTGGGCGGCCCGCGGTCGCGATAGGCTCGCGCCGTGCCGAGCCATCCGATCGTCTCGCGGTTCGCGCCGTCGCCGACCGGCGAGCCGCATCCGGGGACGCTGCTCTCGGGACTGCTCGTGTGGCTCGATGTCCGATCCCGCGGCGGATCGGCACTGCTGCGGCTCGAAGATCTCGACACGACGCGGGTGAAGGCGGCGTGGTCGACCGAGCTGCGCGACGCGTGCACGTGGCTCGGGCTCGACTGGGATGATGTCGCGATCCAGAGCGGCCGGCGCAGCGCGCACGAGGCGGCGCTGGATACTCTCGCGGCGGCGCGGCGACTGTACGCGTGCACGTGCAGCCGGGCCGCGCGCGCGGGTGGGCGGCGCTCGCCGGATGGCGGGTGGGCGTACGAGAACACGTGCCGCGCGAACGGGTTGCCGCCCGGCGGGTGGCGGGCGACGACCGCAGCGGTCCGGGCGCGGCTCGACGACGACCGGATCGAGCTCGTGGATGCAGGTGGCCTCGACCTGTCGCAGACACCGGCCCGCGACCTGGGTGACCCGGTCGTCCGGCGAGCGGACGGTGTGATCTCGTACCAGCTGGCGGTGGTGGTCGACGATGCGGCTGCCGGCGTCACCGACGTCGTGCGCGGCCACGACATCGCGTCGTCCACCGCGACCCAGGTGATGCTCCAGCGACTGCTGGCGCTGCCCACGCCGCGCTATCGCCACCACCTGCTGCTGCTCGAGGCGACGGGCGCGGACAAGCTCGCCAAGCTCCACGGCTCGATCCCGCTCTCGCTGGTCAAGACGCGCCACTCCGCCGCCGCTCTGTGCGGCCTGCTCGCGGAGGCCGCCGGTCTCCAGCCCTCCGCCGCGCCCACCACTCCGACCGCCCTCCTCGCCAGCTTCGCCTGGCCATCCCACCGCCGCCCCGACGTGCCGCTCCACTGGACCCCCTCCGGCCTCCGCCTGCTCCGCGGGTCAGCGGAGGTCGAGCCCGAGCTCGAGGAGGAGGGCGCCGGTGGAAGGCGTGGGTTCGAAGCGGAGACCGACGGTGAGGGGCGTGGCGAGGGGCGAGAGGTCTAGGTTCAGGGCGAGGCCGCCGGTGGCGGAGCCGGGGCGCAGCTCGGCGCGGAGGGCGGCGGAGGCGGCGACCCGGAGCGACTGCGTGCGGACGAGGTTCAGGCCGAGGCCCGCGGAGAGGCCGCCGACATCCGCGCGGGCGCGAGGGGCGAGATCGGCGCGGCCGCGGAGCGAGTAATCCACGCGCGCGGTCACGAACCAGCGGGGCGCGATCGCGAAGCGTCCCGCGATCGCGAGCTCGCTGCTGACCCGCGCTGCGCCGGCCCCGTCGTCGTAGGCCCCGATCCCGGCGCGCAGGCCGAGCCACGTCGTGCGCAGGGCGCGGGGACCCGGCGGTGGGCGGGCCAGGGGATCCGCGATCGCCGGGCTCGTCGTCTCGCCGCGGTCGCGCGCGTAACGGCCGCGGATCAGGCTCTTGTGGTTCACCGCCGGCGGCGGCGCGACCTCCGGCGGCTCGAGCGCGACCTCCTCGCTGAAGTCCACCGCCCGCGGGTCAAGGGGCGCGGTGCCCGGTGTGGCAGGCACCGCATCGAGATACGCGGCCGTGTGCTTGCCCGCCTCGGTCACGACCGTGATGGTGGCGATTCGACCGTCCGCCGTGATCGCCGTGATGGAGTGGGTCCCGGGCCTCACCCACAGCACGCGCGGTGCCGCGAACCGCTCGCCGGGCATCGCATCCGTCTCGACCACGACTCCGTCGGGCCGCGTGCTCAGCACCACCTCGGCGAGGTCGCCATCGTCGACCCGCCTCGCGATCTCGCGGGCCGCTGTCCGGACGCGCACCGCGATCGAGTCTGCCAGCTCCGCATCGAGGCAGCCGGCGAGAAAGAAGCTCGCCCGCACCACATCGCCGCGCGCCGCGTACACCGCCCCGAGCGTGCAGCGCGTCGGCAC
>JAYSYE010000371.1:0-13901 GCA_043716635.1 Deltaproteobacteria bacterium
GCAGTGCCGCTGCTGCTGATGCAGGTCGGTGAAGTGGTGTTCGGCGGCGTCGGCTCGGGCTTGTACGGCATGTTGATCTTCGCCGTGCTGGCGGTGTTCCTGGCGGGGCTGATGATCGGGCGCACGCCCGAGTACCTGGGCAAGAAGATCGAGCCGCGCGAGATCAAGCTGGTGTCCATCGCCATCCTGATGACGCCGCTGATGGTGCTGGTCGGCACGGCCATTGCGGCCAACACCACGGCCGGCCGTGCGGGCCTGCTGAACCCGGGGTCCGGCGGCTTTGCCGAAATCCTCTACGCCTTCTCGTCGGCCGCCAACAACAACGGCAGCGCGTTTGCCGGCCTGTCGGCCAACAGCCCTTTCTACAACGCGATGCTGGGCGTGGCGATGTGGGTCGGGCGCTTCGGGGTGATCGTCCCCGTGCTGGCGCTGGCCGGCGTGCTGGCCGCCAAGAAGCGTGTGCAGCGCAACAACGACAGCGGGCAGACGGCTGCGATGCCGACGCACGGCCCGGTCTTCATCGTGCTGCTGATCGTGACCGTGCTGCTGGTCGGTGCGCTGACCTACATCCCCTCGCTGGCGCTCGGCCCAGTGGTGGAACAGATCAATCTTTTGAAGTGAGCGCGAGATGAACTCTTCTGTCACCACAACAACCACCGCGCCCGTCGCGACGCCGCGCAACGCCCATCGCCTGCTCGAACCTGCCCTGGTGAAGGGCGCCATCCGCGATGCTTTCGGCAAGCTGAGCCCGCGCGTGCAATGGCGCAATCCGGTGATGTTCATCGTGTACATCGGCGCCTGGCTGATCACGGGCTTGTGGCTGCAGGCCCTGTTCGACAATGGCGAGGCGCCCGCCTGGTTCATCGGCGCCAACGCGCTGTGGCTATGGTTCACCGTGCTGTTCGCCAACTTTGCCGAAGCCATGGCCGAAGGCCGCAGCAAGGCGCAGGCAGCGAGCTTGCGCAGCATGAAAAAGAACGGCATCGCCAAGAAACTGCAAGCCAGGCAGGCGCCGTACTACGGCTCCTCGTGGCTGCCAATGGAAACTGACGAGTTGCGCATCGGCGCGGTGCTGCTGGTCGAAGCCGGCGACACCATGCCGTGCGATGGCGAGGTGATCGAAGGCGTGGCCTCGGTCGACGAGAGCGCCATCACCGGCGAATCGGCGCCGGTCATCCGCGAGAGCGGTGGCGACCGCAGCGCCGTCACCGGCGGAACGCGAGTGTTGTCCGACTGGCTCGTCGTGCGCATCACGACGTCGCCCGGACAGACCTTCCTCGACCGGATGATCGCGATGGTCGAAGGCGCCAAGCGCAAGAAGACGCCCAACGAGATCGCGCTGGACATCCTGCTCGCGGGGCTGACGATCATCTTCCTGCTCGTGACGGTCACGCTGCTGCCGATGTCGCGGTTCGCCGTGGCGCAGTCGCACCACGGAACGCCGGTCAGCCTGGTCGTGCTCGTGGCGCTGCTCGTGTGCCTCATCCCGACCACGATCGGCGGGCTGCTCTCGGCGATCGGCATCGCGGGAATGGATCGCATGATCCAGGCGAACGTGATCGCGACGTCCGGGCGTGCGGTCGAGGCCGCGGGGGATGTGGACACGCTGCTGCTCGACAAGACCGGCACGATCACGCACGGCAATCGCCAGGCAACGAAGTTCCGGCCGGCCAAGGGTGTCACCGAGGCCGAGCTGGCCGAGGCGGCGTCGCTCGCGTCGCTCTCGGACGACACGCCCGAGGGCAAGAGCATCGTGGTGCTGGGCGCCACGATCCTGAGCCGGGCGGTGACGGCGCCGGAGGGCGCGACCGTGATCCCGTTCACGGCGCAGACGCGTATGAGCGGGGTCGACGCCGGCGATCGCCAGATTCGCAAGGGCGCGAGCGATGCGATCCTGCGCCACGTCACCGCATCGGGTGGCTCGTTTCCTCCCGAGGTTCGCGCGGACGTGGACACCGTCGCGAAGGGTGGTGGCACACCGCTCGTGGTCGCCGAGGGCACGCGCGTGCTCGGCGTGGTGCAGCTCGCCGACATCGTGAAGACCGGCATCCGCGAGCGGTTTGCTCAGATGCGCGCGCTCGGCATCAAGACGATCATGATCACGGGCGACAACCCGCTCACCGCGGCCGCGATCGCCGCGGAGGCCGGGGTCGACGACTTCCTCGCCGAGGCCACGCCGGAGATGAAGCTCGCGATGATTCGCGACTACCAGGACAAGGGGCACCTGGTCGCGATGACCGGCGACGGCACCAACGACGCGCCCGCGCTCGCGCAGGCGGACGTGGCGGTCGCGATGAACACCGGCACGCAAGCCGCGAAGGAGGCCGGCAACATGGTCGACCTCGATTCGAACCCGACGAAGCTGCTCGAGGTCGTGACGGTGGGCAAGCAATTGCTGATGACGCGCGGGGCGCTCACCACGTTCTCGATCGCGAATGACGTCTCGAAGTACTTCGCGATCATCCCCGCCGCGTTCGTCGGCACGTATCCGGAGCTGAAGGCGCTCGACATCATGCACTTGCACTCGGCGGCGAGCGCGGTGCTGTCGGCCGTCATCTTCAACGCCCTGATCATCATCGCGCTCATTCCGATCGCGTTGCGTGGCCTCAAGATTCGACCCGCGGCGGCGGCGGTCACGTTGCGGCGCAACCTGCTCGTGTTCGGTCTCGGCGGCCTGCTGCTGCCATTCCCGTTCATCAAGGCCATCGACTGGGTGCTCGCCACCACGGGGCTCGTGTCATGAAACAAGATCTCGTTGCATCGCTGCGCGCCGCGCTCGTCGCGCTCCTCGCGTTCACCATCCTGCTCGGCGTCGCGTACCCGGCGCTCGTCCAGGTCCTGGCACTCGGGATCGGCGCGAAGCCCGCGCTCGGCCTCGTCGGCCAGGCCATCGACGATCCGCGATACTTCTGGAGCCGGCCCTCGGCCACAGGGCCGGCGCCGTACACCGCGATGACCTCGAGCGGGACCAACCTCGCGCCATCCAACCCCGCGCTGCACGAGGCCATCGTCGCGCGCACCGGTGCGATCCATGCCGCCGACGCGGGCGGGGGAGCGGGCGCGGCGGCAGCCGCGATCCCGACCGACCTGGTCACCTCGTCCGCGTCGGGTCTCGACCCCCACATCTCCCCCGAGGCGGCCTACTACCAGGTCCCGAGGATCGCGCGCCTGCGCGGGTTCCCGGAGGAGCGGATCCGCGCGCTCGTGGCCGCGCATGTCGAGCCCCGCACTCTCGGGATCCTGGGTGATCCTCGCGTGAACGTGGTGGCACTCGACCGCGCGCTCGATGCGCTGGCAAGGCGCTAAGCTGCGCGCGTGAGCGACCGCGACGCGGGGCGACCCGATCCAGACCAGCTGCTCGCTCAGGTTCAGGCCGAAGCGGCGCGCGCCACGCGTGCCCGGCTGAAGATCTTCTTCGGCGCGGCTCCGGGCGTCGGCAAGACCTACACGATGCTCGAGGCGGCTCACCGCGCGGTTTCCGAGGGTGTCGACCTCGTGGTCGGGGTCGTCGAGACGCACGGGCGTGGTGGCACCGCGGCGCTCGTCGAGGGCCTGCCGCTGCTGTCGCGCCGCCGGATCGAGCATCGCGGCGTGATGCTCGACGAGCTGGACCTCGAGGCCGCGATCGCGCGGGCGCCCGCCGTGATCCTCGTCGACGAGCTCGCGCACACGAACGCGCCCGGCACGCGCCACGTGAAGCGCTGGCAGGACGTGATCGAGCTGCTCGAGGCCGGGATCTCGGTGTGGACCACGCTCAACGTGCAACACGTGGAGAGCCTCGGCGACGTGGTGCAGCAGATCACGGGCGTCAAGGTCCGCGAGACCGTGCCCGATGCCGTGCTCGAGCGTGCCGACGATGTCGAGCTCGTGGACCTGTCTCCGGAGGACCTGCTCGAGCGGCTTGCGGAGGGCAAGGTCTACCTGCCCGAGCAAGCCGCTCGAGCGAGCGAGAGCTTCTTCTCGCGCGGCAATCTGCTCGCGCTTCGCGAGCTGGCGCTCCGGCGCGTGGCCGAGCGCGTCGACGTGGAGGTGCTCGCGTACCGTCGCGAGCATGGGATCGCCATCCCGTGGCCGACGCGGGACCGCATCCTCGTGTGCGTGGGATCCGGTCCCGGTTCCGAGCGGCTCGTGCGTGCGACCAAGCGCATCGCCGAGGGACTCAGGGCGCCCTGGAGCGCGGCGACCGTCGAGGTGATCGGCGCCCCGCCTCCGGCCGACTCCGACCGCATCCGGCTCGCCGAGCACCTGCGGCTCGTGGAGTCACTCGGCGGCGCAGTCGTACGCCTCCGTGGCCATCGGGTCCCGACGGCCTTGCTCGAGCACGCGCAGGCGCACAACGTCACGCGCCTGGTCGTCGGCAAGCCGACGCATGGGCGCTGGCGTGACCGGTTGCGCGGTAGCCTCCTCGACGACCTGATCCGTGGCTCGGGGCCCATCGAGCTCCACGTGATCGCGCCGGTCGAACAGGCCCGGTCGCCCCGGCCGCAAGCCCAGCGGGTCGCCGCGCGGCCGTGGCGCTACTCGGTCGCGGTGGCTGCCATCACCGCGGTCACCGCGCTCGGGCTCGCGACATTCGGCTTCATCTCCCTCGCCGACATCACGATGCTCTACTTGATCGCGATCATGCTCGCCGCGCTCGGCGGTCGTGGGCCTGCGCTCGTCGCCGCGACGCTCGCGGTGATCGCGTTCGACCTGGCATTCGTCCCGCCACGATTCACGTTCGCCGTGAGCGACACGCAGCACCTGCTGACCTTTGCGGTGATGTTCGCGTCCGGCCTCGCCATCAGCACGCTGATGGGACGCCTCCGCGCGCAGGAACGCGATGCGACCGAGCGCGAGCGGCGCACCGCCGCGCTGCTCGCGTTCACGCGCGAAGTGTCGTCGGCCACGGACGCGAGCGAGGTGGCGGTGGTGGCAACGCAGCATCTCGAGGATGGTCTCGATGCCGCTGCGGCCGTGCTGCTGCCGGAGTCGCCAGCCGCGGGCAATGATCGCGACGCGGGCGCGGGCCTGGTCGCTGTCGCGGGGTTGATGCCGCTTGCCGGGCGGGAGTCGACGGTCGCCCGGTGGGCGTTCGAGCACCGCAAGCCCGCCGGGCATGGCACGGACACGCTGCCCGGTTCGCGGGTGCTCGCGATCCCGCTCCTCGACGGCGACCGCGCCGTGGGCGTCCTCGCCGTGCAGCGGCGGAAAGATGCCGGCCCCTTCGACGCCGATCAAATTCACCTGATCGACGCGCTCGCGCGGCAAACCACGCTCGCCCTGACTCGCGTGATCCTGGCCGACCAGGCCAAAGATGCCGCCCTGCGCGCGAACACCGAGGAGCTACGGAGCTCGTTGCTGTCGTCGGTCTCTCACGATCTCAGGACCCCCCTCGCCGTGATCACGGGGGCGGCAACGTCGTTGCGTGACGATGGCGACCGGCTGACGCCTCTGGCCCGGCACGAGCTGGTCTCCACGATCGTCGACGATGCGCGCCGGCTCGAACGCGTCCTCGGCAACCTGCTGCAACTCACGCGCGTGGAGACCGGCCTCCAGCCGACCCGCGAGTGGGTGCCGGCGGAGGAGGTCGTGGGTGCAGCGCTCAGCCGCCTCGAGGAAGCGATCGGCGACCAGGCGATGGTCGTCGACGTGGCGAGCGACGTCATGCTGTGGCTCGACCCTGTACTGTTCGAACAGGTGCTCATCAACCTGATCGAGAACGCGCTCAAGCACGGGCGACCGCCGTACGAGATCCGCATTGCGCGCGAGGCGGCCGAGGTCGTCATCGCGGTCGCAGATCGCGGTCCTGGACTGGGTGCGCCGGCGGCACGCCTCTTCGAAAAGTTCGTGCGGGCGTCCAGTGCGCCCGGCGCGGGACTCGGGCTGGCCGTGGTACGCGCGATCGTGGTCGCGCACGGCGGGACGGTGACTGCGACCGCTCGCCCGGGCGGGGGCGCGGTCTTCACCGTGCGAATCCCGGCGGGAACGGCGCCGGTGGTGGGCGACGCATGAGCGGACGGATCCTGGTCGTCGACGACGACGCGCACGTCCGGCGGTTCCTGCGCACGGTCCTGGCCGGGCACGGTCATCCCGTGATCGAGGCGAGCAGCGTGGCCGAGGCCATCGCGACGGCGATCGCCGAGACCCCCGACGTCATCCTGCTGGACCTCGGGTTGCCCGACGGCGACGGGCTGCAGGTCGTGCGTGCGCTCCGGCCCGCGTCGCGCGTGCCGATCATCGTGCTGTCGGCGCGCGGGCAGGAGGGCGACAAGGTCGCGGCGCTCGATGCCGGCGCGGACGATTACCTGACCAAGCCCTTCGGTGCCGGCGAGCTGATGGCTCGGATCCGAGTGGCGCGTCGCCACGTCGTCGACGCCGGCGGGGACGCGGACGCGATCTTGACGGTGGGACCGATTCGCATCGACCCGCCGCGACACGAGGTAAGCGTCGAGGGTGTGCTGGTCAAGCTGACCCCGATCGAGTTCAAGATCCTCGCCGCGCTCGCTGCGCAACCGGGTCGGGTGCTCACGCACCGGCAGCTGGTGCGCGCCGTCTGGGGAGGCTCCCCCGTGGATCAGAGCCACACTCTGCGCGTGCACGTCGCGACGCTGCGCCGCAAGCTCGAGCGCGAGCCGGCACGGCCACGGTACCTGGTCACCGAGGCGGGTGTCGGCTACCGGCTCCGCGACGACTGAGCGAGTCGGCTGCGGCGAGCCAGAGCTCAGCGCCAGCGCCGCGAGAGCGCGACTTCGGCCCGGTACTCGGCGAGCATCGTGGCGCGCTGCTCGCTCGTCGAGCCGAGCAGGCGGGCGACGATGTCCGCGGCGCGGTCGCAGACGTCGAGGCCCTGGTCGCGGCCCACGAGCAGCAGCGGTACGCGTCGCGCGAGCACGTCGGTCACCGTGCGGGCGAGATCGTGGGTGACCGCGAACTCGATCTCGGCCCACACGTACGGCAGGTCTGGAAGGATCCGGTTACCCGTCTCGGGGTTCGCGACGATCACTGCCGCGAGCAGCGGTGCCCGCGCGCCGTAGACGCCGCAGAGGTGCGTGGCCGTGTCGGCGTCGAGTCCGAATTCGTGCATCAGGCGGCGGCCGATCGCCGCGACCCCTTCGAGGTCCGCCGTCTCGATTCCGACGGCGCCGGGCAGCGGCCGCTCCTTCGTCGACGCGCGCGTCGCCGGCAATGGATCGCCGAGCTCGAGCATCATCGCGACGGTCTTGTCGACGGCTTCGCGCGCCATGCGGCGATAGGTCGTGAGCTTGCCGCCCGCGATGATCGCGAGCCCGTCGGGTCGCGTGAAGATCTCGTGCTCGCGCGAGATCGACGACTCGTCGACGTCCGGGGGCGCTGCGATCAGCGGCCGCAGTCCGGCCCACGTCGCGATCACGTCGGCCGGCGTCAGCGCAGCGCCGGGGAAGTAGCCGTTGCCGCTGTCACACAGGTACTGCACGTCGGACGCGTCCGCCGCGACCTCGTCGGCGGTGCCCTCGAAGTCGGTGTCCGTGGTGCCCAGCACGGTGCGCTCGCGCCACGGGATCGCGAACATGACGCGGCCATCGACGGGCGAGATCAGGGTGATCGCGCGCGCGAGGGGCAGGCGCTCGCGCGGCAGCACGATGTGCACGCCCTTCGTGCGGCGCAGCAGCGGGCGCGGGTACGGCAGCTCGAAGCGCCGGATCATCTCGTCGGTCCAGGCGCCGGCGGCGAGCACGCAGGCCTTGCAGTCGACGGTCCATTGCGCGTTCGTCAGGCAGTCGCGCACGACCACGCCCGTGATCCGCTGGTCGGCGCGTCGCTCGAAGCGCAGCACCTCGGTGTACGTGTGGCAGTCCGCGCCGAGCGCGCGCGCATCGAGTGCGTTCTCCACGACGAGCCGGGCATCGTCGGTCGCGCAGTCGTAGTACTCGAGCGCGCCGCGCAGGCCCGCTGGTCGGAGCTGGGGCTCGAGCTGGAGCGCGGCCTTCGTGCCGCGAAACGTCCGGTGCAGCTTCGGCGACCGGAACATCGCGAGCGAGTCGTAGATCCACAGGCCCACGTTCATGAGCTCGAGGCCGGGCTTGGCGCCCTCGTAGATCGGGATGATGAACGGCTGCGGCCGCACCAGATGTGGCGCGACACGCTGCTGGACGCGGCGCTCTGACACCGATTCGAACACGAGCCGGATCTCGCCGTGCTCGAGGTAGCGCAGGCCGCCGTGCACGAGCTTGCTCGACTTCGACGACGTGCCCGATGCGTAGTCGTTCTTCTCGAACAGCGCGACCTTGAGGCCACGCAGCGCCGCGTCGCGCGCGATCCCCGCGCCGGTGATGCCGCCGCCGATCACGACGAGGTCGTAGGCCGCGCGCGTCATGGGGATCGCCTGCCGTGGACGGTCTGGAGCCCCACGGCGGTGACGTTCTTGTACGCCAGGGCGCCGAGGACCTTCGCGAGGTCGGCGGCCGTGACGTCGGCATCGATCGCGAGGGTGGGCGTGTACGCACCGAGGCTATCAGGCGTCGCCGCACTGATGGCGCGCACCACGTCATCGCAGCGGCCGTGCAGTGCGTATGGCACCGCCGTGGCGCGAGCAGACAGGGTCTTCATCAGGCGCACGGGCGAGGTTCCGAGGAGCACCCAGCCGGGTGGGCCTCCGGGCGCGGCGACAGCGAGGAGCACGGGGTAAGAATTACCCGTCGCCGCCACCGCGTCGACGATCCGATGCGCGCGAATTCCGCTCGGGGCGACGATCGCCACGCTCTCGCCGGCGTGTAACTGGTTCGTCACGGCAGCATCGAGGGTGAACGCCGTGGCGGGCGTACCGGGGTAGGGCGCCGCGCCGAGGTCCACCGTGAGCCCCGAGGCGGCGAATCGCACCGTCGCGAGCGTGCCCACGAAGTAGCCGGTCTGCGTCACCGTCACGACCACGTGGCCGATGTCAGGCTTCGTCACGGGCGAGGATGGGGTCTGCACGCCGGCGCCCGAGAGCGACCACGGCGGCAGGGGCAGCGTGAGGTCCGCGAGCAGTGGTGCGAGCGTCGGCTCGGACCCGACCGCGCGCGCGATCCGGTCGAGCACGAAGAAGGGCGCCGACGCGAATCGCGCCTCCGCCTCGGCGCTCACGTCGGCGCCACATACGTCCGCGAGGCGGCGCCACGGGCGCTCGGTGGAGCTGCCGCGCGCCTCGTCGAGCGCGCCCTCGAACGCCTGCTTGCCGGCCGTCGAACAGTACGCATGGCTGGCTGTCATCGCGGCCTCGATCGCCTCGAGGCGCGGCCCACCGTCGGCGGCGAGCGTCTGCCAGCCGAGCAGCGGGGTCCACTCCCCGTAGGGTTTGCATCCCGTGATGAGCGCCATCGGTCGGCGGGTGGGGGTGGTGTTCGGGTACGCGCGCAGTGCGGCGGCGCAGGGCTCGATCCAGCTCGTCACGGGTGCCGCATCGGGCGGAGCTGGCACGCTGGCACTGCCCGCGCCGCGTGCGGCCGGCGCGCCCTGCGGGTCGCCGTGGCATCCCGTGATCGCGATCGCCGCTGCGATCACGAGCCGCGTCATCCCCGGTCGACTTCCAGATCGTACTTCTTCACCAGCCGGTGGATGTAGTTGCGATCGATGCCGGCCTCGGCGGCGGCGCGCGAGATGTTGCCGCGGTGCCGCGCGAGCAGTGCCTTCAGGTAGTCGCGCTCGAAGGTCTCGACGAGCGCGGCCTTGGCCTCCTTGAACGGCAGCTCGAGCACGTCGGCACCGGTGGTTCCCGGCGACGAGTCCCGCCGCGGTGCGCTCGCGTCGTCGCTGCCGAGGGCCGGCGAGGAGGTGCGCGCATCATCCGCGAGCTCGGTCATGAGCTGCGACGCGCCCGATGCGCCGAGCGAGAGCGACCGCTCCACCACGTTGCGCAGCTCGCGCACGTTGCCGGGCCACTGGTGCGACGCGAGGAGCTCGAGCAGCTGGCTCGACTGCACCCAGCCGCCGCGACCCATCCGGTCCGCGAACCACGCGGCCAGCGCGGGGATGTCACCTTTGCGGTCCCGCAGCGGCGGCACCGAGGTCGCCACCACGGCGAGCCGGTAGTACAGGTCCTCGCGGAACTGCCCGCTCTTCACCATCGCGCGCAGGTCGCGGTGCGTCGCCGCGATCACGCGGATGTCGACATCCACGGCGTGCGTCTCGCCGACGCGGCGCACCTGCCGGCGATCGAGCACGCGCAGGAGCTGCGGCTGCAGGTCGAGCGCGAGCTCGCCGATCTCGTCGAGGAACAGCGTGCCACCGTTCGCGGCCTCGATCAGCCCCTGCTTGTCGCTGCCGGCGCCCGTGAACGACCCCTTCGCGTGGCCGAACAGCTCGCTCGCGATCAGCTCGTGCGGGATCGAGCCGCAGTCCACCACGATGAACGGGCCGCGGCTGCGCTTGCTGTGCTTGTGGATCGCCTCGGCGATCGCTTCCTTGCCGGTGCCGGTCTCGCCCTGCAGCAGGATCGTCGCCTCCGTGGGCGCGACCCGCGACAGCAGCGAGAACAGCCGTTGCATGGGCGCCGTGGTGCCGAGCACGTCCCCGAATCGCTCGCCGTGCCACGCGCCGAGATCGACGCTCGTGTCGACGGGCTCGACGTCCATCTCGGTGTGCTTGCCGAGCCGGAGCCGGGCCGCGCCGGTCAGCACGACCTGGCCCACGCGCGCGCCGCCGTGCTTGGTGCCGTTCGTGGTGTCGAGGTCGCGAACCTCGATCCCGTCGCGGCGCACGCGGATCTCGAGGTGATGGCGCGACACCGTCGCATCGGTGAGCACGAGGTCGTTGTCGACGTGCGTGCCGACCATGGTGGTGCCCTCGTCGAGCACGTGCTCCTTGCCCGAGTCCGGGCCGGAGACGATGCGGAGCCTGAACGTCCGCTGCACCAGCATGCCACTGGCGTCGTCGGTCAGGAGCTGGGTGTGGACCTGGCTCACGGCGGTCCAGGCGTTGTACCGCGACGGCGGGCCATCAACCAGGCCACCCCGACCACCAACACTGCAGGACCGGGACCACCGTCACGATGAGGTGCAGCCTCGCAGCAGCCGCCACCACCGCCGCCGCCGTCGCCGGTCGCGGGACCCGCGTCGCCCCCTTCCGGGTCGGGTGCGGCGTCGATCACGTCCGTGGAGTCGCGCGGGATGCTCGCATCGGCCACCCCTGCATCGGGGGGATCGGTGCCGCGCTCGAGGACCATCGAGTTGTAGGTGCCGGGCACCTGGTTCACATCCACCTGCTTGCACTGCGTCTTCGTGCGGAACCCGGGTTTGGCCGCCGTGACGCAGGCGAGCCGCGGCGTGATCGGGGCGAACTCGTAGAACGCATCGCTACCGGTGACCTGCATCCGGCCATCGTCGAGCGTGACCGTCACGCCGCTCAGGCGCATGCAGTTCGTGATCGAGCTCTCGCAGATCACGCCGAGCATGCGGCCGGCGGGCAGCGCGCCGTACTTGATCGCGAGGTGGTTCGCCACGGGGCGCTCGACGCCGTCGGAGGGCGAGCTCGCGAGGGCGCCGTCGAGCACGAGCGTCGACGAGCTGCCGCTGTCGAGCGCGACCGCCATGTCCGCGCCGCGGGCGACGAGGAATGCCGCGAGCTCCGCGTCGGTCATGCCCGCCGAGCTCTGCTGCCAGCCATCGACGACCACGATCCACAGCGTGTTGCGATCGGCGGAGAGCGCGGCGGCCGAGCGCGGCGCGCGGGTGCACGCGAGCGTCACCGGATCGCTGCAGTCGAAGGCGCTCTCGACGGCGCCGCTCCGCACGAGCAGGGGATGACCGCTCACGGCCTGGGTGCCGGAGGGGAGGTCGCTCGCCGCGGCAATCAGCTCGGGTGGCTCGATCGCGGCCGCCGTCCGCTCGGCCACGCGCGAGAAGTGGACCAGGGCCGAGGTCGCGTCGTCCGCCGTCGCCGACCACGCGACGCCGCTCCCGATCGCGAGCCCGAGGGGGCTGAACCCGGCGGCGTGAAAGACGTCGCCGTTGACCGCGACCTGCGCGTTCAGCCGCCGCGCGAGCTCGCTCGTCGCGATGCCGCGGTCCTCCTGCTTGGTCGCGTACACGCCGATCTCGGAGCTCGTCAGGTTCACCCGCACGAGATGGATGCGCGCGAGCACGCCATCGCGCCACTGCTCGACATGGATCCCCGGATGCGGATCGGCGACCGCCGTGCGCACGGGCTCCGCCGCCGCGACCCCGTGCATCGCGACGGCCGCGAGGAGCAGGGGGACGGCAAGGCGTGTCACTAGATGACTGTACCGTCGAACCGGGACAGCCAGCGGGTCGGCTGGAAGTCTGGAATCGCCGTGGGGGCGAGGACGGGCGTGCCATCCAACCAGAACGACGTGACCTCGCGCTTCTCGCCGGTGCGATAGAAGTGCATCAGGTAGGCGATGTCGCACGCCGAGAAGTCCGACAGCCAATGGTCGAGGTCGTACACGCCGGCCTCGTGGAGCAGCTGCAAGCTGTACCGAGCCGCATCCTGCTCGTACCCGGAGGCCTCGCCGAGCTGCGACTCCGTCCACGACGCGCCCGGGCGCCGCATGCCAATGGCGCGCGCCTCGTCCGAGACGTTCCACTGCACGGTGTGACCGAACAGGTGAATGAGGATGAACACCGCCTCCTCGATGTCGAGCTCGTAGTCGACCGCGATGCGCTCGCCGTCGAGGTCGCCGGTGAACGGATTGGGCACGTCACTGATCGTGACGGGCACGCCCCATCGCCTCTCGATGTACGGCTCGACCCGGTCGAAGATCTTTCGCAGGCGCGCGTCGTCCGGCTTGTGCTTGCTCGGCGTCACTGCTTGGGGGCGACGGCCGACTGGACGCGCGCCTGGGCGAGCTCGTGCAGGGTGCGCATCACGCTGTACGCGGCGACCTCGGCGAGGAGGCGGGTGACCTTCGCGTGTTGCTCGTCGGAGAGCGTGCTCTCGACGCCCTTCATCGCATCGACGAGGTTCTGCTCCTGCGTCGCGAGCTCCTTCGCGTCCACCACGCCATCGGCGAGCGAGTTCGTGAAGTGCTCGAGCTTGTTGACGTGCTCGTCGAGGTCCGGGGTGTGATCGTCGTGAATCCAGCTAGCGCGCGCCATGGGGATCTCCTTCGTTGCCTATCGCTGTTCCAGGATCTGTTTGATCGCGGTGAGCCGCTCCTGCATCTTCTCGCGACCGCCGAGCTTCTCGAGCTTGTCCCGCTTGCTCTGCGGGAGGAACTCGACGTCGGTGCATTCGATGATCGCCGCGAGCTCCTGGGCCTCGCGCTCGAGCGTCTGCGTGGAGGGCATGAACCCTGCGAGCGCCGCCACCAGTGACTCCTTCGTGATCGCGCGCGAGCCGCCGAGCAGCGACGTGCGATACGCGCGTCCGACCACGCCCTCGATGTCGGCGCCCGACAGGTTGCCGGCATGCGGGATCTCCGTCGGGACGTCGGTCTCGGCGACGGTGGTGCCGGCCTTGCGTGCGAGCGTCGTGATCATCGTCCGCAGCTCCGCGACCTCCGTCGGGTAGAACAGCGGGATGTGGACCTCGGCGCGGCCCTGGCGCTTGAGATCGATCGGCAAGAGGTCGGGCCGGGCCGTCAGCAGCATCCAGATGATGCGGCCGCGATACGCCGTGTCGCCCATCTGGGACGCGATGAGGCCGAACACGCGGGCCCCCACGCCGGAGTCGCCGCCCTGGTCGCGGTCACCGAGCATCGCGTCCGCCTCGTCGACGATCACGACGACGGGCCCCATCGAGCGCATCACCCCGAGCACCCGCTCGAGGTTGCCCTCGGTCTCGCCCACGTACTTGCTGCGGAAGTTCTTCAGCACGACGGCGGGGATCCCCATCGAGCCCGCGACGCAGGTCGCGAGGAACGTCTTGCCCGTACCGACCGGTCCGTTGAAGAGGTAGCCCATCGGGACCGTGTCGAGCTCGCCGCGCTTGATCAGCTCGGCGTC
>JAYSYE010000372.1:0-13898 GCA_043716635.1 Deltaproteobacteria bacterium
GACCGGCGACGCGTGGGTGGTCTCGCCGAGCTCGTTGCCGTAGGCGCCCCAGCACGCTGCCGCGCCGTCGGGCGCGAGGTCGCACGACAGATGCGTCCCCGTCGCGAGCGAGTGATACCCGAGCGGGACGAACGCGTCGGGCGTGGTCGTCCCGTCCGGATCCGTCGCGCCATCCCCCCGCGGTCCATCGATCGGCGGCACGTCGCTCCCGCCGTCCGTCGAGCCACCGCCACCGCAGGCGGTGAGCGAAGTCGCACACACCACCATGATCCAACCGCTGGTCCGCATCGTACGAGCATAGCGGGAAGCGCCGTGCGCACGGGCGCATGCGTGGCTGTTCTCCCAGCCAGGGGACGTGCGTCGCCAGCCCCCCTGTAGCGATTGCGTGCAGTTGCGTCGGGAACCCGTACGGTACGGCCCTTGCGATAGACCGTTCCATGCGGTCCTTCCTCCTCGGTGCGCTCGCGGTTGCCGGTACGGCGCTGGCGGCGGCCCCGGCGGTTGCGTGTCCGTCTGGCTCCTGGTGTGTCGAGATCGCGCAGGATCTCGGCCGTCGTGACGAGGTGGCTGCGACCCCGCGGGATCCGAAGACTCTGCCGTCGATGCAGCATGCGCTGCTCACCTACACGCAGACCGTCGAGGCGAGTCACACCGGCGCCGAGGGCGACCAGGTCACCGCCGGGGCATCCGCCGCCGCGTACTCGCTGACCATGGACGCCGTGTTCTGCTCGCTGAAGGACGGCGTCAATGCTCGCCTCCCCAAGGTGCATGTGGCCGGCCTCGAGCTGATGCTGTCGCCCGTCATCGTCCAGACGGCATTCGTGAAGATTCCGGGCCTCGGCTTCTCCTCCAGCTACTGACAGGTGAGACGGTCGACGGCGTGACGCTGCCGGCCTCCCTACCCGAGCTCATCGACGTGGACGTGGTGCGCGGCGTGCGCACGGAGGCCGGTGCGGCGCCCGATCTCGTCATCGAGATCCCGCACGGTGCCACGCATACCGCGGACTTCGAGCGGATCCGGGTCCAGCTCACGAGCCCGCTCCCCGCGGGCCTCGTCGACTTCTTCCACGTCAACACCGACGCGGGTGCCCCCGAGCTCGGCCTGGCGATCGCCCAGCACATCGTCGAGGCCGACCCGACGCGCACCGTCGCGATCCTGCGCTGCCGGCTGCCGCGGACGTTCATCGACTGCAACCGCCGCATCGACGCGAGCCCCGCGGAGTTCAAGGCGGGCAAGGTCACGCCGGGGCTGATGCCGTGGATCACCACGCCCGAGGATCGCGCACTCCTCCGCGCCGAGTACGATCGCTACGTCCTGGCCACGCGCCAGGCGATGGACGCGCTCGCTCCCCACGGCGCGATCCTGCTCCTCCACACGTATGCGCCCCGCAGCGTCGACGTCGAGGTCGACGCGGACATCGTCACGAACCTCCACCGGGCCTACGAGCCCGCCGTCGAGGGCACCTGGCCGCTGCGTCCCGAGATCGATGTCATCGCCACCGACACGGCCGGCGTCTCCCACGCCCCGGCCGCCGTCCTCGCGGCGCTCAAGGCCGAGATGTCCGGCGCGCGGTTCGAGGTCGCGGATGGGGCCACCTATCCCCTCCACCCGAGCACCCTCGCGTGGGATCACGTCCAGCGGAAGCCCGGGCACGCGCTGTGCCTCGAGATCCGGCGCGATCTCGTGGCGGATCCGTTCGACCCCTTCGTCCAGATGACGATCAGCCCGTCGAAGGTCGCGCGTCTGGCGGCGCCGCTCGCGACGGCGCTCCGTGCCTGGTGGTAATGTCGTAGATTCCCGTGAAGCTGTTGTTCGTCGCGTCGGAGCTCGCTCCGTTCGCCAAAACGGGAGGGCTCGCCGACGTTGTCGCGGCTCTCCCGGCCGAGCTCCACCGCGCCGGCCACGACGTGCGCGTCGTCGTCCCGTTCTACGACACGATCGATACGAGCAAGGCTCGGTTCGAGGCCGTCGTCGATCGCATCGACCTCGCGCTCGGCACCCACCGCTACCAGCTCAAGATCTTCCGCGTCGCCCCGCCGGCCGCCGGCGGTCCCCAGCTCTACTTCGTGCACTGCCCGGCGCTGTACGACCGCGGTCGCCTCTACACGAGCGATCCCGACGAGCACCGCCGCTTCCTGGCGCTGTCGTACGCGGCCCTCATGCTGTGCCAGCGGCTCGAGTGGTCCCCCGACGTCGTGCACGCGCACGACTGGCAGGCGGCGATGGTGCCGATGCTGCTGAAGACCCTCGGCGCGCGCGATCCGTACTTCCGGCGGACTCGCTCGCTGCTGACGATCCACAACCTGGGCTACCAGGGCAGCTTCCACTCGAACGTCGGGCCCGACACGAACCTCGACGACTTCGTGACGCTGTTCCACCAGGATCTGCTGAAGCAGGACCGCATCAACTTCATGCTGCAGGGCGTGCTCTACGCCGACGGTGTGAGCACCGTGTCGCCGACCTACGCGGCCGAGATCCAGACCCCCGAGCACGGGGTCGGCATGGACGCCCTGCTGCGGCGGCGCAAGAGCACCGTCGTCGGGATCCTGAACGGCGTCGACTACGCGGAGTGGTCGCCCGACACCGACCCCCACCTGCCCGCGAACTATCACCCCGGCGATCTCGCCGGCAAGGCGCGCTGCAAGCAGGTGCTCGTCGAGCAGCTCGGGCTGCCGTACGTGCCCGCGGCCCCGCTCCTCGGCATCGTCTCGCGGCTCGTGTGGCAGAAGGGGTTCGATCTCGTCGGCGCCGTGCTGCCGGGGATCCTCCAGCGCCACGGCGCGCAGCTCGTGGTGCTCGGCAGCGGCGAGCCGGATCTCGAGGAGATGTTCGGCCGCCTGCAGCGCGCGTTCCCGCGGCAGGTCTGCTTCTTCCGCGGCTTCCAGAACCCGCTCGCCCACCTCATCGAGGCCGGCGCCGACATGTTCCTGATGCCGTCGCGCTACGAGCCGTGCGGCCTGAACCAGATGTACAGCCTGCGCTACGGCACGATCCCGATCGTGCATCGCACGGGCGGGCTCGCCGACACCGTGGAGACCTGGAATCCACGGACCGGTCGCGGCACCGGCTACGCGTTCGCGCGGCACGACGCGGCCGGGCTGCGCTGGGGCATCGAGTCCGCGCTCCAGGCGTACGGCGACGACCGCCAGTGGCGGCGGCTGATGGCCAATGGCATGGCGCAGGACTTCTCGTGGAGCAAGCAGAGCAAGCTCTACGAGCTCGTGTACGACCGGTTGATCGCAGGGGGACCCTGATGCATATCGTGTTCATCGAGCCGCGGTTCCCGACGAACCAGCGGCAGTTCGTGCGAGCGCTCGCCGAGATCGGGGCCACCGTCACGGCGATCGGCGAGGGGAGCAAGAGCTCGCTCGACGACGACCTGCGGCACCAGCTCGCGCACTACGAGGAGGTCACGAACGTCACCGACGAGGGCCAGGTGCTGCGCGCGCTGCAGCGCGTGCAACGGGTCAAGCACGTCGATCGCATCGAGGCCGTCGTCGAGGCGCACATCATGCCCACCGCCAAGGTCCGCGAGGCGGCGGGCATTCCGGGTACGAGCGTGAAGACGGCGTACCTGTGCCGCGACAAGCCCGCGATGAAGGAGGTCCTGCGCGCGGGGGGCGTGCCGTGCGCGGCGTCGACGGCGGCGAGCTCGCTGGCGGAGGTCCGCGCGTTCGTCGAGCAGATCGGCTACCCGGTGATGGTGAAGCCCCGTGATGGCGCCGGCGCCTCCGGGGCCTCGCGCTGCGACACCGATGGCGAGCTCGTGCAGGCGCTCGGCGGCCTCGGCGTCGGCACTGGCAGGAGCGTCGCCGTCGAGGAGTTCGTCGAGGGCCACGAGGGGTTCTTCGACACGCTGACGCTGCGCGGCCAGGTCGTGCACGAGTTCGCGACGCACTACTACCCGAACGTCCTCGAGGCGATGCGCACGCGCTGGATCTCGCCGCAGTTCATCGCCACGAATCGCGTCGACATGTCCGACGGGTACGACGAGGTGAAGGCGATGGCGGCCCGGGTCGTCACGCTGCTCGGCATCGAGACCAGCGCGACACACATGGAGTGGTTCGCGGGCCCCAAGGGCCTGCGGTTCTCGGAGATCGGGTGCCGGCCGCCGGGCGTGCGCGCGTGGGACCTCTACAACGTCGCGAACGACATGGACCTCTACCGCGAGTGGGCGATGCTGATCGCTGCGGGCAAGCCGAGCCAGTATCCGTCGCGCCGATTCTCGGCGGGCATCATCGCGCTGCGCCCCGACCGCGACGGCCGCATCTCGCACTACGAGGGGCTCGATGCCGTGCGCGAGGCGTTCGGCCCGCACCTCATCGACTGGCACCTCCCGCCGGCCGGGTCACCGACGGGCGGCGTCGACGCGGGGTACATGGCGAACGCGTGGATTCGCATGAAGCACGAGAGCTACGATCATCTGCGACACATGCTGGACGTGGTGGGACGCACGGTGAAGGTGCGGGCGACCCACTCCGGGTGATGCCTGACGAACGAGTCGTGAAGTCATGAGTACCCGAACAGTTGTCCTCCTCGGCCCCCAGCGGCCCGCACCCGACATCGGCGCGGCGCTCGCCGAGCTCGGCGTGCGCGGCAAGGTCGCGGTCGTCATGGCCGGCTACCAGGAGCGCGAATCCGAGGACGCGCAGGTGATGGCGTCCCTGGGCGTGCCCGGCGTGAACCTGACGCTCCACGCGCGCGCGGGCGACGTGTTCGCGCGCGACGCGGAGTTTCGCGACGCCTATCACGCCCGGCAGACGCGGCTGCGCAACATCCAGAGCTTCTACCGGGTGCGCCTCGAGAAGACGGACGAGGCGGGGCGCATGATCAGCGTGCGCTACGTCGAGGACGAGCTGCTCGAGCAGGAGGACACCGTGTCCGTCGAGCAGCTGCGGCAGCTCGACCGCGATCACGTGGACCGCTGCGCGGCCGTGCGCATGCAGTTCGAGACCACGTGGAAGCCCGCGGAGCGCGAGCACGTGGCGCGGCACAAGCGCGAGATCACGGAGCTGCTCGCGGGCACGGACGCGCTGGTGATCGCAGGGGGCCATCTCGCGTCGCTCTACAACCGGCTGGCCCTGTTCGACGTGCTCGAGCTCGCGTCGCCCAAGCCCGTGTTCGCGTGGAGCGCGGGCGCGATGGTGCTGACGGATCAGATGGTGCTGTTCCACGACTACCCGCCGTACGGCAGCGACATCGCCCAGGTGCTCGATGCTGGCTTCGGGCTCGCCCCGCGCCTGGTGGTGCTGCCGGATCCGAAGCGCCGCATCCGCATGGACGACAAGGCCGGGATCGCGCGGTTCGCGCGGCGGATGGCGCCGGCGACGTGCGTCGCGATGGACAACGGGACGCGCGTGATCCTCCAGCGCGGCACCGTGAAGTCGGCCCGCGTCCGCCGGCTCGCGCCGAGCGGCCTCGTCGAGACGAAGTGGAAGTCGGTGCCGGCGTGAAGCGCGGCAAGGCGAAGGAGACCACGCCCCCGCCGCTCGCGATCGCCTCGCTGCAGGGCGGGCCGCGGACGCGCGAGGTGGTCGAGCAGTTCTTCAAGCGCCACTCGTTCCCGATCGTCGAGGGCAACTCGATCACGTTCGTGTGGCGCGGCGAGGCCGAGGCCGTGCACCTGAAGCACTGGGTGTTCGGGTTGCCGTCGTCGCAGCAGCTGAAGCGCGTCGACGGCACGCAGGTCTGGTACCTCACGCTCCAGATCCCCGCGGGGTCGCGCGTCGAGTACAAGCTGGAGGTCGTCCGGGGCGGGCAGGGGCAGTGGATGCAGGATCCACTCAACGGCAACTACGCGCGCGATCCGTTCGGCGCGAACAGCGTCGCGCAGGGCACCGGGTACGAGCTCCCGAGCTGGATCCATCACGATCCGACATCGATGCCGGGCAAGCTCGACGAGATCGCGTTCGACACGAAGACGTTCGGGCGGCGCACGTTCGGGATCTACGTCCCGGCCCGGTTCCAGAGCTCGCGCCGGCACCCGCTGCTCGTGGTGCACGACGGCCACGACTACCTGCGCTACGCGTCGCTCGGCAACGTGCTCGACAACCTCATCCATCGCCTCGAAGTGGCGGACGCGGTGGTGGTGCTGACGAGCTCGCCCGATCGCCTGCGCGAGTATGCCGACGACGAGCGGCACGCGAGGTACCTCACCGAGGAGCTGGTGCCGTACGTCGAGCGCGTGTTCAACCTCGACGCGCAGCCGCAGAGCCGCGGGATCATGGGCGCCTCGTTCGGGGCGGTGGCGGCGCTGTCGACCGCGGTGCGGTACCCGGGCTTCTGGGGCCGGCTGATGCTGCAATCCGGGTCGTTCGCGTTCACCGACATCGGCGACCGCAACCACCGCGGCCCGCTGTTCGACCCGGTGGTCGCGTTCATGAACCGGTTCCGCAGCGACCCGAGCGCGGTGAGCGAGCGCGTGTTCGTGAGCTGCGGGACGTACGAGTCGCTCATCTACGAGAATCGGTCGCTCGTGCCGGTCCTCACCGCCACCGGCATGGATGTTCGCTACGTCGAAGCGCGCGACGGGCACAACTGGGAAAACTGGCGCGATCGCCTGCGCGAGGGCCTGTCGTGGCTCATGCCGGGGCCGTTCCTCCACGTCTACGAATAGGACGCATCACGATATGGCTCATGTCACTCGCAACATCGGACTCTCGCTCGGCGCGGATATCTGCTGGCCGATCTGCTACGAGCAGATCCTCTCGCGCCTGCAGCTCGCGATCCCGTACGGCGGCGACACGGTGGGGATCCACGTCGAGCGCGTGACGATCGAGCCGTTCGATCTGCGGCAGCCGAGCAAGTACGACGTGGTGCTCGACCGGCTCACGCACTGGTATCACACGAGCCGCGAGTGGATCAAAAAGGCCATCCTGATGGACGGCCTGTACGTGCTGAACAACCCGTGGGCCGTGCAGTCCATGGAGAAGCACACGAGCTACGCGGCGATGATCCACCTCGGGATGCCGATCCCCGAGACCTGGCTCGTGCCGCCGAAGAGCTACGAGCCGACGCCCGACCTCGCGCCGACGCTCAAGGCGTACGCGAAGCTGTTCGACCTGGGGACGGTCGGCAAGCAGGTCGGCTATCCGCTGTTCATGAAGCCGTTCGACGGCGGCGGCTGGCGCGCCGTGAGCCGCATCCCCGACGAGCAGACGCTGCGCAAGAAGTACGAGGAGAGCGGCAAGACGATCATGCACCTGCAGCGATCGGTCGATCAGTTCGACAGCTTCGTGCGCTGCATCGGCCTGGGCCCGCAGACGCACCTCGTGAAGTACGACCCGGACGCGCCGCTGCACGATCGGTACACTCAGGAGACGGACTTCGTCAGCGCCGACGAGGCCCAGCTGCTGCGCGACACGTGCCTCACCATCAACGCGTTCTTCGGCTGGGACTTCAACTCGTGCGAATCGCTCCGGCGCGACGGCACGTGGTTCCCGATCGACTTCGCGAACCCGTGTCCCGACTCGCAGGTGACCTCGCTCCATCGCCACTTCCCGTGGCTGGTGAAGGCGAACCTCCGGTGGTCGATCTTCTGTGCGGTGACGAAGCGCAAGTTCCGCATGAACCAGGACTGGGCGCCGTTCTATGCGGTGGCCGCCGATCGCGACCGGCCGTATCGCGACAAGCTGCGAGCGTACGCGGCGATCGCCGCGGAGCGGTTCGAGACCGATCGCTTCGAGGAGTTCTGCGCCGATCACCTCGCGAACCTCGACGAGGTGACGTGGGAGTTCTTCGCGACGCCGGTCGCGCGGGCGGCGATCCGCGCCAAGGTGGCGGCGCTGTTCCCCGCGCACGAGGTGGAGCAGTTCACCGAGCTGTTCTGGAATCGCATCCAGGCGTGGCGCGACGAGCCCGCCTCGCGCGGCGCGGTCGGGGCGGCGCTGGGAGGTCGGGGATGAGCCGCGCCGACAAGCACGTGACGCGCTGGTACAGCGACCGCGTGAAGCGCGAGGTCACGCTCGTGCGGTGGGGGTCGTTCGGGCAGCCGGTGCTGCTGTTCCCGACGGCGGGCGGCGACGCGGAGGAGGTGGAGCGCTTCCAGATGATGGACGTGCTGAAGCCGCTCCTCGACGCGGGCCGCATCAAGGTCTACTCGTGCGACAGCGTGGCGGGCAAGGCGCTCGTGGGTGGCGAGGGCTCGCCGCGCCACCAGATGTGGCTGCAGAACCAGTTCCATCACTACGTGCGGCAGGAGGTGGTGCCGGCGATCCGGATGGACTGCAAGGCGGACCTCGAGATCTGGACGGCGGGGGCGTCGATCGGGGCGTTCCACGCCGTCGCGACGCTGTGTCGGTTCCCGGACGTGATCGCGAAGGCGATCGCGATGAGCGGGACGTACGACCTGCGGCGGTTCTATGACGCCACGGCGTTCTCCGACGAGTTCTTCGTGAGCTCGCCGGTGCACTTCGTGCGACACCTCGACGGCCGGCACCTGGAGGTCCTGCGGACCCGGTTCGCCCTGATCCTGTCGGGCGAAGGGAAAGCGGAGGACATCGGCGAATCGTGGGCCCTGGCACGCGCGCTTGGTGGTAAGGGGATCCCGAACCGGGTGGATTCGTGGGGACCGGAGTGGGCGCACGACTGGATTACGTGGCGGAAGATGCTGCCCATGGTGCTCGATCAGTGGACCCGTCCGAGCGAGGGATGAGATGAGTCAGACGACGCGCGAGCACAAGGACGTCGACGGGAAGCTGGACGGCCAGCGGCAACGCGATTTCATGGGCGCAATCCTCGCGGACCTGCGCGCCCTCGAGCGCATGTTGCGCGAGGGGCTGTTCGAGAGCGGGGTGCACCGCATCGGCGCCGAGCAGGAGATGTTCCTGCTCGACTCCACGTGGGGCCCGAAGAACGGCGTGCTGCCGCTGCTGGAGCGGCTCGAGGGCGACCCGCACTACACGACCGAGCTGGGCCAGTTCCAGCTCGAGGCGAACTGCGACCCGCAGATGCTCGGCGGCGACGGGATCGCCAGGATGCACGCGCAGCTCGACGAGCTCGTGGACAAGGCGCGGCGCGCCGGCGAGCCGCTCGGCACGGCGATCGCGCTGATGGGCATCCTGCCGACCATGCGCAAGAGCGACCTCGGGCTCGATGGCATGGTCCCGAGCGCGCGGTATCAGCAGCTCAACAAGATCGTGACCGCGATGCGCGGCGGCACGTTCGAGTTCTCGATCAAGGGCCTCGACGAGCTGATCATCTCGCACGACAGCGTGATGCTCGAGGCGTGCAACTCGAGCTTCCAGGTGCACCTGCAGGTGTCGCCGGGGAGCTTCGCGAAGATGTACAACATCTCGCAGCTGCTCGCGGCGCCGATCATGGCGGTGTCGGCGAACTCCCCGATCGTGTTCGGGCGGCGGCTGTGGGCGGAGACCCGGATCGCGCTGTTCCGGCAGGCGGTCGACACGCGGAGTCACACGCACCACATCCGCGAGACCGAGGCGCGCGTGAGCTTCGGGACGCGGTGGGTGAAGGACTCGATCCTCGAGATCTTCAAGGAGGACATCGCGCGGTTCCGCGCGCTCGTGGGCACGGACCTCGACGAGGATCCGAACGCGATGCTCGATCGCGGCGAGCTCCCGCAGCTGAAGGCCCTGCGCCTCCACAACGGGACCATCTACCGGTGGAACCGCGCGTGCTTCGGCGTGACCGACGGCAAGCCGCACCTGCGCATCGAGAACCGCGTGATGCCGGCCGGGCCGAGCGTCATCGACGAGATCGCGAACATGGCGTTCTGGGCGGGCATGATGGTCGAGGTCGCGGAGAAGGAAGCCGACATCACGAAGCGGATCGACTTCGATCAGGCGGGGTCGAACTTCTACACGGCGGCGCGCGAGGGCATCACCTCGCACTTCACCTGGCTCGACCACGAGGAGGTCTCGGCGCGGTCGCTGGTGCTCGACCGGCTGCTGCCGATGGCGGAGGCGGGGCTGCGGCGGCAGGCCGTGAACGAGCCGGATATCGGGAAGTACCTCGGCGTGGTGGAGACGCGGGTGAAGACGGCGCGAACGGGTGCGCGGTGGCAGCTGTCGTCGTGGAACTCGCTGCGCGATCGGTCCACGCCCGGCGAGCGCTCGACGGCGCTCGTGGCCGCGACGGTCTCGCGGCAGCTGACGGGGCGGCCGGTGGCCGAGTGGGAGCGTGCGCGGTTGGACGAGTCGAAGCAGACGGCCACGAACTACCTGCGCGTCGAGCAGTACATGCGCACCGACCTGTTCACGGTGCACGCGGACGACGCGATCGAGATGGTCGCGAACTTGATGACGTGGGAGCGCATCCGGCACGTGCCGGTCGAGGACCAGAACCACCGCCTCCTCGGGGTGATCACGCACCGCGCCGTGATGCGGTTCCTGATGTCGGGCGGGTCCACGCGCAACACCTCGGTCGCAGACATCATGAAGCGCGAGCCGGCCACGGTCACGCCGTCGACGGCGACGCTCGAGGCGTTGCAGACGATGCGGCGGCTCAAGGTCGGGTGCCTCCCGGTGCTCCTCGACGACCGGCTGGTCGGCCTCGTCACCGAGGAGGACTTCATGGAGATCGCCTCGAAGCTGCTCGAGGAGCGCCTCGCGACGGATCCCTCGGCGATCGCTGCGGTGCTGACGCCGCCGGCCGCGCATGCGCCTTCGACGAGTGCGCCGGCGCCCGCCGCGGTGGCCGCGGTGGCCGTGGCCGCCGCGGTGGCCGCACCGATCACGACGAAGTAGCGCGGGCTGCCCACACGCGCCGACGGGGGCAGGGCGCGACACCGCCGCACCTCGACCGACACGGCGAGCCCCGTGAGAACGATTGCACGGTCGATTCCCGCAACTTTCCTCGTCGCGTCCGCCACTATGGACCTCAATGAGACAACTCCTCGGCTTGGTCGCCATTGCCGCGTTCGCGGCATGCGGCGGCGGACATGACGGCAAACCCGATGCATCGGGCGATGGCATCGACGCCCCGGGTGGCGTCGACGCCGCGCCGGACGGAGCCGACGTCGACGCCGCGCCGGACGGGCCCGATGTCGACGCCGCGCCTGACGCCGCGCCGACCTTCGGCCTGACCTCCATCTTCGCCGCGGCGGCGTCGCGCCAGGTCACCACGGGGCTCTCCATCAGCGGGTTCGGGATCGCCGGCACGCCAGCGATCCACCTCGCCAACTGCGATCAGCCGGGCATCACGTACGACCTGATCGCGGGCGCGGTGACCCCGACGTCGATCGCGACCACGCTCGACGCCGACCCGGCGCGCGTGCAGGGCCTCTACACCGTCACCGTGACCAACGGCGACGGCATGGTCGGCAGCCTGACCTGCGCGCTGCGGATCCTCGCCGAGCCGCCTCCGACCGTCACGGTGGTGGTGCCGACCACCGCGTATCACGGCGTCCCCAACGACAACATCAACTCCGATGCCACCGTCTCGATCCAGGGCACCGGCTTCCTGTCGACGCCCGGCGTGCGCTGGGTGTCGACCACCGACCCGTCACTGTTCTACGAGGCCGTGTTCGTCGGCTTCGAGTCCTCGACCCAGCTCACCGCGTCGGTGCCTTCGGAGACGCTGATGATGCCGGCCGGGACGTACCACGTGTTCGTCACCAATCCCGACACCTTGACCGGCGAGTGGCTCAACGGCGCCACCCCCGGGCTGTTCACGATCACCGACACCGCGCCGCCGCAGATCACCGACGTCAGCCCGTCGCGGATCACCAACGGCACCTGCACCTCGACCGTCATGACCCTGTCCGGGTCCGGCTTCCTGGCCGGGGCCACCGCGTGGTTCGTCGCTCCGGCAGGCACCACGTGCGCCGGCTCGACGACCGACGCCAGCGGACAGCTGCTCTGCCCGCTCACCGTCGGCACGACCGCGGCCGCCTCGATCACCGCGACCTTCCCGACCTGTCCGGGGCTCGGACCGTATCCGGTCGTCGTGATCAACCCGGACGGCCAGTCGGATTACTTCTTCTCGATCGAGGTCACCCCGTCCTCCGATGGCCACCTCAACACCGGGCCCTTCGAGACGCTCGGTAGCCGGCTCGAGACCGCGCGCTGGAAGCACGCGGCGCAGTACGGCTTCGATTCGTACTCGGATTCGATCGTCTACGTGGCGGGCGGCCAGGACGCTGCCGGCACCGTGCTCGGCAGCGTCGAGGCGAGCCTGTTCAACGTGTTCGGCACCCCGGGCCCGTTCCGCCACGTCGAGCAGTACGCCGGCTCGGCGATGCCGCGCGTCCCCAACAATCTCGTCACGCCGCGCGAGGGCGCGACCCTGGTCCGCGTCGGCAAGAGCCTGTTCGCGATCGGCGGCACGGCGAGCCGCTCGGACGTGGTCACGCCCGTCGCGGCGAGTCGCGCGGTCGAGCGCGCGCAGATCCTGAGCTACGCCGAGATGCCTGGCATCAAGCGCCCGGTCGCCTCGGGCACCACCGGCCTGCCGGTCGGCTCCTGGTACTACCGCGTCTCGGCGGTCGGACCGTGGGGCGAGAGCCTGGCGACCCGCGAAGTGGTGGCCCTCAACAAGGGCGGCTCCATCGAGGTCTGCTGGGTCGCGCCCCAGACCCCCGGCGCCACGTCGTACAATGTCTACCGCTCGCTCGCGGCCGATGGTCACGTGGGCACCGCCGCCGCGCTCGCCTACGAGGTGATTTCCAGCGCGCTGTGCTTCACGGACGACGGGCTCGAGACTCGCACCGCGGGCCCGGGCAACTCGCGCGGCACGCTCGCCGCGGGTGGCACGTTCGCGCCCGGCGCGTACAGCTACCGCGTCTCGGCGGTGGTGCCGCTCGCCATGGGCGGCACGTTCGAGACCTACGCCGGCTACGCGAGCGCGACGACGATCACCGCCGCCGATGTTCTCGCTGGCACCCAGACCATCCAGCTCGCGTGGGATGCGCCCACGGCGGCCACGGGCGTGACCTATCGCGTCTACCGCCTCGATCCGACCACGGGCACCTTCAAGCGACTCGCCGGGGCGGACGCGCTGACCACGACCACGTTCGCCGATACCAACGTCGCGTTCGACGCCTCGGGCGCGGTCCCGCGTGGCGAGGTCCGGTCGCTGCCGACGGGCAGCCTGTCGAAGTGGAACGCGGTCGCTACGCCGCAGCTGCTGGCGGCTCGCGAGGGCCTGGACGGCGTGGTGGTCAACATGGATCCGGCGACCTCGGGGAACCTCGTGGCGCGGATCCTCGTCGCGGGCGGCCGGGACGGCACCGGCGGCGCGTACACCTACCGGAAGACGGCCGAGTCGCTCGGCGTGTACGCCGACGGCACGACGGAGGCGGTCTGGAGCGCCGAGCTGCCGCAGTTCGCGAGTGCGCGTGCGTACTACTCGCTGCTGACCACGCAGGATCGCAACGCGACGCCGTTCCCGCCGCCGCCCGAGCAGCCGCCGTGTGGCGACTGCACCGTGGTGACCGGCCGGGTGCTCGGTTCCACGGGCCCGCACACCGTGGTCTCGGGCAGCGAGCCGGTCCAGGTGATCGCGGTGTTCGGCGACGACGCCTTCTCGGCTTCGAACAACCAGGGCCGCAATGACTTCGAGGCGTGCAGCGTCGATGCGACCACCGGCCACCTCGCCTGCGGCGCGACCTGGACCGTCCAGACCAGCAACGACACCAAGCAGACGTATGGCGCCGACGCGGTGCTGTACTTCTCGTTCCTGTACCCGTTCTACGGCGTCGCGAGCGAGACGATCACGGCCGCAGGCTCGGCGATCGCCTTCATCAACTCGGCCATCGGCCGGTTCCCGCTCCTCGACCTCACGACCATCGTGGGCGGCCAGGTACTCGGCGGTCGCCAGTCAGCGTCGACGAGCTTCAACGTCAAGCGGGCCTACTACCAGATGCTGCGGCTGCTCGCGTACGTCTACACGATCGGCGGCTACGCGGACACGCACGTCGATCCGGTGACCGGGCTGA
>JAYSYE010000373.1:0-4605 GCA_043716635.1 Deltaproteobacteria bacterium
GACAGCGTGAACTTGTCGCGGGAGCCGTCGTCGTTGAGGACGACCATCGTGATGCGCTCGGTCGCGGTCATGGGGCGAGCAAACCCTAGCTGGATAGACCGAGGACGTCGAGCATGTCGTACCGGCCAGGTGCGCGCCCCACGACCCAGGCTGCCGCGCGCAGGGCGCCGGTGGCGAAGATCGTGCGGGACGTCGCCCGGTGCCCGATCTCGAGCCGCTCCCCCTCGCCGAAGAACGTCGCGAGGTGCTCCCCGACGACATCGCCGCCGCGCACGGTCGAGACGCCGATCTCGCCGCGCGGCCGGGGGCCGACGTCGCCGTCGCGGGTGTGACGCTTCACCGCATCGTACTCGACACCATGTCCCGCCGCGATGGCCCGGGCGATGGCGAGCGCTGTCCCCGAGGGGGCGTCGCGCTTGTGGTGGTGATGGGTCTCGATCACCTCGGCATCCCAATCGGGGCCGAGGATGCGTGCGGCGGTCTTCACGAGGCCGAGCACCAGGTTCACCCCGAGCGAGAAGTTGGCCGCGACCACGACCGGCGCGACCGCCGCGAGCGCGTCGATGGCCGCGGTCGCCTCCGCGTCGAGCCCCGTGGTGCCGATCACCGCCGGGAGCATCGAGGCGCGCGCGCGGTCCGCGGCAGCCCGGGTCGACGCGGGCGTCGTGAAGTCGATGTAGACGTCTGCCTGCGCGAAGCCGGCGGCGAGGTCCTCGCCCTGGTCGACCGTGGCGGTGACCGCGAGATCGGTGCGCGCGGCCGCGGCGGCGATCAGGGCGCGGCCCATCCGGCCCGAGGGGCCGAGGATGCACACGCGCGCGGCGGTCACAGGATCCCGAGCGTGTGCAGCTCGCCGCGCAGCTGCTCGCCCAGGCCCGGGGTCGCGCGCGTGAGGGGCAGCCGCAGCTCGTTGCCGCAGCGCCCCATCATCGCGAGCGCGGCCTTCGTGGGTGCCGGGCTCGGCTCGCAGAACAGGAGGCCGATGAGCTGGCGCAGCTCGTGGTGCCGCGCGCGGGCGCGGGCCCAGTCGTTCGCGACGACGGCGTCCCACATGTCGCTCATCGCGCGTGGGGCCACGTTCGACACCACGCTGATGACGCCCCGCGAGCCGCAGGCGTACAGCGGGAACGCGGTGCCATCGTCGCCGGAGAGGATCGTCATGCGCTTGCCGACCTTCGCGACCAGCTCGGTGCCGCGAACGACATTGCCAGTCGCGTCCTTCACGCCGACGATGTTCGCGAAGTCCGCCAGCCGGACCACCGTGTCGGCGAGCAGATCGCAGCCGGTCCGCGCGGGGACGTTGTAGAGCAGGATCGGGAGCTGCGTGCTCTTCGCGATGGCCGCGAAGTGCTGGAACAGCCCCTCCTGGCTGGGCCGGTTGTAGTAGGGCGTCACGTGCAGCAGGGCATCGGCGCCTGCCTGTTCGGAGGCATGCGTGAGCGCGAGCGCCTCCGCGGTCGCGTTGCCGCCTGCGCCGGCGACCACCGGCACGCGGCCCTTCGCGGCCTTCACGACCGCGGCGATGACGGCGACGTGCTCGTCGTGATCCAGCGTGGCCGACTCGCCGGTCGTGCCGACGGCGACGATGCCGTCGACGCCCTGCTCGATCTGCCAGTCGACGAGCGCCGCGAGTTGCTCGAAGTCCACGGCGCCATCACGAAACGGCGTGACGATTGCGGTGAGGCAGCCCTCGAGCTTTACGTACGTCGCCATGGTCCCTCTGGCCGGGCGTCATACTACGTCGCGAGGATCACCGCGAGCGTCCCCGACGCCGAGCACGCCCCACAGCACGACGCCTTCGACGAGCGGCCTCTCGCCCAGCCGCTTCAGCGCGGGGAGTCTCATGCCGAGCCCGACGAGGAGCAGCGTGACCGCGAGCGCGCGATGCGCAACCTCGGCGACGACCTTGCCCGTCGGCCCCAGCGCGGGCACTGCGGTAACTCCGACCTCTCCGACCTCCGCCCTCCGCCAAAACCCAAGAAGACTCGGATCTTCGGTTCTCGAAGCTTGCGCGATCACGCCGCTGCGCGCGTCCTTGCCAGCCCACCCGTGCAGCGCCACAGGCGCGAACTGGTGGGCGTCCAGTCAAGCATCAAGCCGGGACAGACTCGGACTGGCTCCGGCTCGGCGCCCTCGACCCGTTCGAGACCGCGGGCATGCTCCGCCGCTGACCCCGCGCTCCCCGATCACAGGTGACGGGCGAGCGTGAGGCGTTCACGAGCGGCTCACCGCTGGACCAGGCGGAGCGGGAAGCCGCGCGCTGACGCGTTGGCGACGCCGCGGATCTCATTGATCGTCGACGAAGCGGAGTGCACCTCGATGGTGAGCAGCGACCGGCCCTCGCCCGCGCGCGCGAGCGAGCTTGGCGGGGGTGCCACAACGGCGGCGCACGGACCAGATCGAAGTCCGGCCGGCTGCGCAGGCGCGTGCATGGTGCCGGTGGAGGTGTCGACAACCAGCCGCTCGTGCCGGACCGTGCAGGTAGTCGATGATCGCCGCCGGGTTCGAGCGGCGAGCGCCCCGTTGCCCGTCGTGTCGAGCGACGGACGGCCCCCACGCCAATGCCGATCCACGGACCCGATCGTGAACGCGCGTTCACGGCGGATCGCGGCGGCATGTCGTGCGTCCTCGAGCTCGGGCGCGGGATGATCGACGTGTAACTCCACACCGATGCAATTTCACGGACCCGATCGTGAACACGCGTTCGCGGCATGGACACTGCAGCGGGCGGCGGCATGCGCACCGTCCTGATCGTCTTGCTGCTGCTCGCGGCTCCCGCTCACGCCGGCGAGCTCGACCTGTCCGCCGGCCTCCAGGCCAACCACTCGGACTGGGACGACGATCACGGCGGCGGCCCCACGCTGTCCGCGGCATGGCTGTTCAGGCCGTGGATCGGCGCCAGCTTCGTGGGCAAGGAACAGTACGCCACCGTCGACGACCGCTTCCTCAGCTACTTCAGCCTCAACGCGGTCGTCCGCAAGTCGCTCGATCACATCCGGATCTCTGGCACCCTTGGACTCGTCCATCAGCACGAGGAATCAAGGCCGGCGATCGAAGCGATGCCTCTCGCCTCGCTGTTCGGCGTCGCCGACGGCACCCGCCACCGCATGGGCTCGCGCGCCGGCGTCCAGGTCGCGTTCCCGTTGCGCGATCGTGCGAGGGGCGACTGGTACCTCGCGTTCGACGTCGATGCCGCCGTGTTCGCCGAGCAGGAGCGCGGCCCGCGCTGGATGTCGTCCGCGGGCCTGTCGATCGGCTTCACCCACGACTTCGCGAAGGCCGTGGCGCGATGAGGTGGGCGCTCGCCCTGGTGCTGGCGGGGTGCGCGGACTCAGCGGTCGCGATCAAAGATCAGCCGTGCCCGGACGCCGGCACCTCGCTCACCTACGCCTCGTTCGGTGCCGGCTTCTTCGCCGACCACTGCAACCGCTGCCATGACGAGGCGAAGAACGGCGCGCCCGCAAACTATCGATTCGACACCGTTGACGAGATTCGCACCCACGCCGCCCGCATCTTCATCCGCGCCGCCGGTCCGAACGTCACGATGCCGCCCGGCCCCGATGACCCGCCGCTCGCCGCCCGCGACGAGCTCGCGATGTGGCTCGCCTGCGGCTCGCCATAGGAGCGTGGCGCGTCAGATCCGGGAGGCCAGCAGCGACGTCGCGTTGCGCAGCGGCAGCTCGATCGCGAAGCGGGCGCCGCCGCCGAGGGCATCGGTGATCTGGATGCGGCCGCCGTGGTCGGAGACGATGCGATGGACGATCGCGAGGCCGAGCCCGGTGCCGCCGCTCGTGTGCTTCGTCGAGAAGTACGGCGCGAACACCTTGTCCTTGAGCTCCGGCGGCACGCCCGGGCCGTTGTCGTCGACCAGGAGCACGGCGCGGTCGCCGGCCTCGCCGAGCCGCGTCGTGACCACGATGCGACCATCGAGGCGCTCGCCGATCGCGTCGCGCGCGTTCTCGATCAGGTTCAGCACGACCTGGTGGATCTGCCCCTTGTCGGCATCGATCTCGGGGAATGCGCCGAGCTTCGCGTCGATGCGGATCGCCCCGCCGGCGTAGAGGCCCGTCACCGCCTTCACGATGTCGTTCAGGTTCACGCGCGACAGCTCCGGCTTCGGCATCCGGGCGAACTCGGCGAAGTCCGAGACGATGCGGCGCAGGCGGTCCGCCTCCTCGAGCACCGTTGCCGTCGACTCCTCGAGGATCGCGCCGAACGAGGGATGCTGTTTCCGGTAGACCTTGCGCAGCGTGTCCATCGCCATCTGGATCGGCGTCAGCGGGTTCTTGATCTCGTGCGCGAGCCGGCGCGCGATCTCCTGCCACGCCGCGATGCGCTCGGCGATCACGAGCCGATCCTTCGACGCGCGCAGGTCCTCCATCATGAAGTTGAACGCGTTCGCCACGGCGCCCAGCTCGTCCTTGCTGCGCACGGGCACGCGGTGATCCCAGTCGCCGCGCGAGGCGTGCAGCGAGCCCGCGACCAGCGCATCGAGATCGCGCGCGATGCGCCGCGCCACCAGCAGCCCCGAGAGCACCACCAGCACGAACGCGCCGACCGCGAGGCCCGCCGAGATGTACGTGACCTCGCGCAGCACGTGCGCCA
>JAYSYE010000374.1:0-4592 GCA_043716635.1 Deltaproteobacteria bacterium
GCGTTCTTCTCCTCGATGTCGGGCGCGACGATGTCGCTGTTCCGCGGCCTCGAGAGCTACAACGCGCCGCAGACGTACGAGCAGATCTTCAAGACCGTCGACAGCTCGCAGGTCGTGCTGGTGACGGGCGAGGCCGACAACACCTTCACGCCGGGCGGCGGCGGCACGCCGACGGCGTGGACGGGCATCCGCGAGACCGGCATGACGATCGCGAGGAACGCCGCCAAGAAGTGGGCGACGACGACGCTGGCGGCCGGCAAGTACGAGTTCGCGATGACGGGCACCGGCGACGCTGACCTCTACGTCCGCATCGGCAGCGAGCCCACGACGGCCGCGTACGACTGCCGCCCGTACAAGACGGGCTCGAACGAGACCTGCCAGGTCACGCTCGCGCAGAGCGCCAAGATCAACGTGATGGTGCGCGGCTACGCGGCGACGTCGAATTTCGACCTGGTCGGCAAGAAGCTGTAACGCGGCGTTCGCGCCTCGCGCCCTCGCGCGCGTGATTTCGTCGACGGGCCGAGCCTCACCGCTCGGCCCGTGCTGCGTTTCGGCGCCGCGCGCGGAGCCCCGGCGATCGCGCCCCACCCGCATGTCCCCCGGCGACCGCCGGAATCCAGGCGTTGCGCTCGCCCACCGGCACGTCATCCCGGCGAACGCCGGGATCCAGGCGCTGCGCTCGACCGCCCGCAGGCTCACCCGCACGTCATCCCGGCGACCGCCGGGATTCAGGCGCTGCGCTCGCCCACCCGCATACCCACCCCCGCGTCGTCCCGGTGACCGGAGGGATCCAGGCCCTACGCTCGCCCACCCGCACGTCGTCCCGGCGACCGCCGGGATCCAGGCGCTGCGCCCACGTGGACGCGCGATCTTCAATTCGATACCGGCCGCGGGCACGACCGGAGCGCCTCGCGGATCAACTCGGCAAGCGGAACGGCGCCGAGTTGAGCGCGCGCCGCGGCGACCGTCGCGCGCGCCACCGCCGCGGACCAGCCAAGCGTCGTGAGCGCGGCTCGCGCCTCGAGGTCCACGCTGATCGCGGGCGAATCGTCGGGCGCCTTCGCGGGACGCGGCTCACGCCGCTGCAGCGTGAGCCGATCGGGCGCGGTGCCGCCGATCGTCATCACGCCATCGTGGTGTGCGGTGTGGCAGGCCGAGCAGCGCAGCGTGAGATTCGACGGCGCGTGGTCACCGCCATCGGAGCGGTGGATGATGTGATGAAGCTCGAGTCCGCGCGCCGAGCGGCAGCCTGGCGTCTGGCAGCGCCCGCCATCGCGGTGCCACACCAGGCGCGACACGGCAGGTGAGATGTCCTGGTGCGCGCGCGCAGGCTGCGCGGCGGTCTCGCGACCGATCCACTGGGCGTCGCACTCGGCGCGCGCGACGGTCGCGGCATCGACCGGCACGCGAACCCCGCCGCCGTGCTGCCACCCGCGATGACACTGCTCGCAGAGGGTCAACGCGATCTGATGCTTCGCGCGGCCCGTCTCCGCGGCGCCCGCGCCAACGGCCACGCCCGCGGCTACAGTCTGATCGGCGAGCGCCGACTCGCACAGCGCGGCGATGAACTGATCGTCGTCGAGGCGGCTCGGATGCTCCGCGTCGATCGCAATGCGTGCCTGACGCAGTCGCGCGAACGTGGTCGCGGACACCTCGTGCCGCACCACGTGCATCTGCGCCTGCGGATCAGGCGGATCCGTCGGCAGATCGCCGACGTGATGGTCCGCGACGAGTTGCTCGATCTGTCGCAGGTTCTTGCCGACGGAGGCGTCGCACCACGCGCCTTCGGTCGAAGCGGTGGCGACGCGCGTCAGCTCGCGTACCGCCGAGAAGGCGAGCGTCCCCGCGCCGAGCGCGGCGTTCAGCCGCGGCAGCGTCGCGAGTGCTCGCGCGACCCGCAGCCGATCCTGCGCGGCCCGCGGTCCGTAGCCGAGCACGCGCTCCATGTAATCCAGCGCGGACACGAAGCCGAGCTCGCGCCAGATCCTCAGCCGCTCGGCCTCGCGCAGCCAACCAGCTTCTTCGGCATCGAGTGCCGCGCGTCGGGAGGCGATCGATCGGAGTGCGAGGTCGACGCGCCTCCAGTCCGCGCCGCTCGCCGCCGCGAGCCCAGGATCGTACGTGTATGCCGTCGTCGCGGCGCTGCCACCCATGTCCATCGTCTGCCCCCTTTGCGTTCTTCGCAGCGCAACTCTAACCCCGATGTTTTCGAGCTCCTGACGTCGCCGCTACGCGACGAAACCTGCCTCCGTCGCAACTTTCGCCACGCACTTCGCGGTCGTGCCTCACGCCGCAGCACGACGAGTCCTCGACGTCGTGAAGCCTGCGATCGTCTCGATGAGCTGACGAGCGCACTGAAGTGCGTCAAGCACAATGCGAGCGGCGTTGCCGATTGCGCGAGATCCCGTCCGGCTGCCGGACACTACGCGGCAGTCGCCAAGGTCGCGCGCCAGGGACGCGATGTCGACGCGCGCGTCGCGCGGCGCCTGCGGCCGACGATTTGCGCGAACGAGACGCCCACGTGGGCGCCACAGCCGACGGCCGAAGCCCACGACCACGTGGGCGCCACAGCCCACGCCCACGCCCACGCCCACGCCCACGCCCACGCCCACGTGGGCGCAGAGATTCGCTCCTCCGCCGTACGCGGGTCGCGAGCACCGCCGCCATCCCGGGTGGCGCTCGCCCTCGCCCCGGGTTGCTATCCTGTGCCGCAGTCGCGATCGGCGCGGTCACAGAAGAAAATGAGGGCGTCGCGTCGATGGCGACCCACCGTCACGCCCTCACGGCCTCGACTCACCGCGCCTGGAATTGCGCGCAGGTCGCGCCGTTCAACGCCCACGTGGGCGTAGGGAGCACGGTTCACCCCGTCGCGCCGGCCCGCCTCGCGCAAGTCCAAGCCGGGCAGTCCACGCTCCGCGTGGTTCCGTCCGGCGCAATGGGTTCCGATGGGCTCTGCCCATCATCCTCCTGACTAGTCGAGCGTCACGGGCTGCGTCAGCACGACCGTCGGGCTGCCGGTCGCGACGGTTCCGACCAGCGTGTACGTGATCTCGGTGCCGTCACAGTCGAGATCGCCGACGGCGGTTGCCGTGAACGTCGTGTCGGTGCCGGTGTAGCTGTAGCGAAAGTAGCCTGGATCCTCGATCTGGAAGTCGAGGGCCCGCCAGGCGGGCGCTTCCCAGTCCGCAGGGCTCACGACGCAGCGGTGGTTAGGCCCATCGCAGCACTTCGCCGCGGGCGTGAGAGCCGTGGTGCCTGCAGGGTACTTCCCAGCCTCGATGAACACGATCTTCGCCATCTTGCCGAGCCGGTTTAGCTGGACCTGCGCCTCGATGGCCATGCTCTTCAGCTTGTAGTCATTGATGGCGCCCGCGACCTGTGCGCCCGGCACGCCGGGAGCGGCTGACGCCACACGCGTCGCCGGCGTGGGTGGGTCCGCGGGCTTGCCGCAGGCCGCCAACACCATCACCACCGCCACCATCGATCCGCATCTCGTCATCGAAGGACGGTAGCGCGCTTCCATCACGCCCACCCACCTCGCCATGGCTTGCTGTGCTCGTGGCATGGCGGAGCACCCTGACTTCGCACGCGCTTGGTTCCCCCTGTGCTCCGGCGCAGCCCGCGCCCGCGTGTACCTACGCACAGTTCATCTTCTCGATCGGCGACGGCCACGGTCAGCTCGGATGCCTGGCCGCCGGTCCGAAGGACCGGGATCTGGGCCCCGGCACGCCGCGCCGGTCGCGTCGCTTCGCGCCACGCCACGCCACGCCCCGCCCCGCCCCGCGTCGCGCAAAGCCGAGCCGTGTCCCGGGAACACTTGCTACGCTGATCCCATGGCCCTCGCCGACCACGCGCGCGCCTGGCTCGCGCAGCGCCAGCTCGGGGCCATCGAGGTCGCGGCCGTGGAGGCCTCGGAGCTCCGCGAGATGAGTGATGCCACGGCACGCGCGCAGTCCGAGGCGCTCCTCGAGCTCGCCGCGACGAAGCCGTATCCCCCCGAGCGGGTCACGACCTCTGGCTTCGTCGAACAGCAGCGCCTGTTCGCGCGTGCGCGTCGGCGGTGAATCAGATCTACGAAGCCGCGTGGGCGGTCGAGGAGGTTTGCCGCGACCGCGGCTTCCCCTTCTGTTTCATCGGCGGCATCGCCGCGCAGCGGTGGGGCCAGCCCCGGATGACGGCGGTTGTGGACTTGACCGTCGTGACGGGGTTCGGCGGCGAGGATCCGTTCGTCGATTCGCTGCTCGCCGCGTTTCAGCCCCGGCTCCGAGATGCGCGCGCGTTCGCGTTGCGGTCGCTCCTCCTCGTCGCTGCCAACGGGATTCACATCGATGTGGCCCTCGGCGCGATGCCGTTCGAGGAACACTCCGTCGAGCGCGCGTCCGCGTTTTCCATCGGCGACAAGCGAGCGATCACGACGTGCTCCGCCGAAGACCTCGTCGTGCACAAGGCGTTCGCGGGCCGCGACAAGGACTGGCTCGACGTCCGCGGAATCATCGCTCGCAACGCGCGCCTCGACCGCCGCATCATCTGGGACGAGCTGCTGCCACTGCTCGAGCTGAAGGACGACACCGTCGCGGAGCCCAGGCTGCGCG
>JAYSYE010000375.1:0-38987 GCA_043716635.1 Deltaproteobacteria bacterium
CCCTCGTCGAGGCGGTCGTCGCGCTCGATCCGTGGTTCTACCGGGTCTACGAGTACGGCGCGGCCGCGATCACGCTCGCGAAGCGAGGCGTCGACCAGCGCGCGTACCGGCGCGCGGTCGCGATCCTCGAGCGCGGCACGTCGCAGTTTCCGACGAGCTGGCGGATCCCGATGTTCGCCGGGCAGATGTACTCGCAGGACCTCGAGACGAAGGACCCCGCGGAGCGCCGCGCGTGGGACGAGCGCGCCGTGCTGCTCACCGAGTCGGCGGTCCGCAAGCCGGACGCGCCGCAGGGCGCGGCGATCTGGGCGGCCGGCATGCGGAGCAAGCTCGGTCAGCAGGACATCGCCGTGGCGCAGCTGCGCGAGCTGTACCTCGTGACGCCAGATGCCGACGCGCGCAAGCGCATCGTCGAGAAGCTGTCGAAGCTGCAGGCGAAGAACGCGGATGGCATCGCCGCCGAGCTCGCGGAGACGCGCCGCACGTTCGAGACGGCGTGGCTCCGCGATCGCCCCGCGGTCCGCGCCTCGACCTACATCCTGCTGGGTCCTCCGCTGGGTGAGAGCTTCGACCTCGGCGACCTCGCGACCGGAGGCCGCGACCTGGTCGGCAGCGAGAACGCTCCGCCGCTCGACCCCATCCCGGACTAGACCCAGCGGCTACTTCGGCAGCTTGTCGCTGTAGTCCTTGATCATCTTCGTCGGCTCGTCGGCCTTCACGTCGACCGAGAAGCTCTCCTTGATGCCGTACTCGTTGTTCACGAGCGTGATCCGGTGCTTGCCGGCGGGCAGCTTGATGTCGCGCTGCGGGGTGTGCTGGCCCGTCGCCGCGCCATCGATGTAGATCTCGCACGGCGGCTTCGAACCGAGGGTCAGCGTGCCCTCGCCCTTCGCGGCCACGGGCTTCTCGACGATCGGCTTCTCGACCACCGGTTTCTCGACGATCGGCTTCTCGACGACCGGCGTCGGGTCGCCGCCCGCGAGCGGGGTCCCGCCGTGGCGCGGCTTCGGGCCATGCCCCGCCTTCGGGTCCTTGGCCGGGACCTGAACCGGTGACGTGATCGGCCCGGTCGCGGGCGTGCTCACGGCCGCCACCGCATCGGTGCCAGCGCCGATCTTCTCGAGGGGGACGACGAGCCGCTCCGTCATCGCACCGTCGAAGACGATCGGCTTGTTGACCGACACGTAGCCGGCCTTCTCGAACAGCACCTGATACGTGTGCCGCGGATCGAGTGGTGCGGTCGCCGGCGAGGGACCCAGTCCCTGCCGCTTGCCATCGACGATCAGCGAGACCGCCGCGCCCGGGGGCGTGGACTCGAACGAGCCGGTGATGCCGGTGATCGGCGAGAGCGTGATGTCGACGCGTGGCGCCTTGCCCTTGTCGACCGTCACTTGCTGGTTCTGGCTCATGAAGCCCGGGGGCGGATCGATCTGGACGGTGTGAGCACCGGCCGTGATGCCGCGGATCCGCGACGGCAGGCGATCGGTGCGCGCCTCGCCGTCGAGCTTCCAGTTCGTGATGCCGGCGGGCGTGACGTACAGGTCGAAGCCGGTGTCCTGCGCGGCCTGGCTCGTGTCGACGGCGGGGACGGGCGCGGGCCCCGATGGGGTTGCCGCGACCGCCGCGGTGGGTGTGGTCGGCGCGGTCGCGACCACGGGGGCCGCAGGCTTCCCGCTCGCCAGGATGATGACGACCGCCGCGACCGCGACGACCACCGCGCCCCCGACGATGTACGGCAGCGTGCTCCGCTTGCGCTGCGCGATGCCCGCGCCAAACGACGCCATCGGATCGAACGGCGCGCTGTACGACGCCGCCGGTGGCTCGTCGAACATGCCGACGGCCCCGATCGGATCGCTGATACGCATCGAGCGGCCCGCCGTGGCGGACGCCGCCGACTCGCGACCGCGCAGCTCCTGCCGCCCGGGCGCCGGAACCGGGTGCGATCCGGTCGCGAGCTTGCCGTTCGGCCGCCCGGATCCCTCGGTCAGCGCGCCCATGCCCGACAAGGTGGCGCTCGGCGACGCCGCCTCCCAGCCCTTGCCCGACGACGACAGCGACGACAGGTCGGGTCCGCCACTCGCCGCCGCGAGGCCGTCTGCTGCGGTCACAGCCGCCGCCGCCATCGCACCGGTCGCGCGGGCGCCGGTTGGTGCAGGCGTGGGCACGGGGGCCTCGAGCGGAAGTGCCTTCGTACCCCGGAGCGTGACGGGCGCCGGCACCTTGCCGTTCGCACCCGCCGCCTTCGCCGCCTTCGCCTTCGCCTCTTCCTCGGGGTTGTCGTAGATTTGCGTCTCGAGCTCGTCGTCGTCCCACGCGAGGTCGTCACCCGAGCGATCGCCCGCAGCGGCCTGTCCCCCCTGCACGCCGTGTACTGATATCGGTCCCGACGCACGCGTGGGCGGCGGCGGCGGCTTGGTCCCCGCCGCGGCCATGGACTGGGTGGAACGACGCGGTGGCGGCGCGCCGACCGGCTGCTTGCCCGTCGCCGTGCGCGCGACCACCGGTGGGGCCTCGGCCGGGGGCGGCTTGAGCTGGCGATAGCTCTCGAGCTTCGCCGTCTCGTCCTCGATCTCCTTGCCGAACGTCCGCTTCATCCACCCCGCGAGATCCTTGCGCGAGTAGAACTCGCCGGCGGTGTAGACGAACGCCTGCAGCTCGTCGTGCAGATCGATCGCGTTCTGGTAGCGGTCCTCGACGTCCTTCGTGAGCGCCTTCAGGACGATGCGCTCGAGCTCGTCGGGGATGCGCCGGTTGTACGTGGACGGCGGCAGGATCTCGACGTTGCGCACCTTCTCGAGCGTCGAGAAGTCGCTCTCGCCGACGAACAGCCGCTCGCCCGTCAGCAGCTCGTAGAGCACGATGCCGGTGGAGAACACGTCGCTGCGGCGATCCACGGGCAGACCGCGCACCTGCTCGGGGGACATGTAGCCGAACTTGCCCTTGAGGATTCCCGCCTGGGTCTTGCTGCCCTTGCCGGCGGCCTTCGCGATGCCGAAGTCGATGACCTTGACCTCGCCTTCGAACGAGATGAGGACGTTTTGCGGCGAGACATCGCGGTGGACGAGCTGGAGCTCGCGGCCGCCCTGATCGCGCTTGTTGTGCGCGTAGTCGAGGCCCTCGCAGAGCTTCATGATCATGAAGCACGCCTGCGCGACGGGCATGGTCTCGCCGAGCTGGCGACACTTGTCGAAGATGCCGCGGAGGTCGCGGCCGTGCACGTGCTCGAGCGCGATGTAGTAGCTATTGTCGACGACGCCGAGGTCGAAGATCTGCGCGATGTTCGCGTGGTTCAGCTGGACGGCGAGCTTCGCCTCCTCGATGAACATGCGGATGAACTCTTTGTCCTCCGCGATGTTCGGGAGGATCCGCTTCACGGCCACGAGCCGCTCGAACCCCTCGACCCCGAATGCCTTCGCGCGGAACACCTCGGCCATCCCGCCGACGTTGATCCGCTCGAGCAGGTAGTACTTCCCGAATAGGACCGGCTTCTTCACAGGGCGTTTCGATGGTTCCACGGCGCCGAGCAAGAGGCCCGCGCTGGGAGGTTGGACCCTATCCGAATTCGATTCCTTGGGCCACATGCTCGTTCAGCCGGTTTCGTACACCGGGCCGGCTCCGGGCTGCCGCTCAATTCTGCGCGAGGGCGGTCGCGGGCTCCATCTTGGCCGCCCGCCGCGCCGGCAGGAATCCGCCCAGGATGCAGAACAGCGTCGAAAACCCGAGTGCACTCGCCCAGATCCACGTCTTCCACTCGAACCAGGAGGCCGGCTTGAACGGAAACTTGGGGATGTGGGACGCCGAGAACCAGTCCCAGATCGAACCGATCCCGAGCGCCAGACCGATACCCAGGAGGCCGCCGACGATGCCGATCAGCGCCGCCTCGCCGAGCACGATGAGCTGGACGTCGGTCTGCGTGGCCCCGACCGCCCGCATGATCCCGATCTCGCGGCGGCGCTCGCTCACCTGGATGAAGAAGTTGTGCCCGATGTTGATGATCGCGATGACGAGGATCGCGACCGAGATGATGAGGAACAGCAGGCGGACCACGAAGATGACGGTGGCGAACCGCTCCCCGAGCGAGTCCTCGAGCCGCAGCCCCTGCGTCTCGACCAGCCACTGCGAGAACGGCGCGAGGTTGTCGCGGTCCTTCAGCGTCACGATGATCGACGAGTACGAGGTGCGGGCCTCCTTGCCCATGTACTCCTCGTTCCAGCGCTGGATGTAACCGATCGGCATCGTGACGCCGATCGGCATCGCCCGCGACGACACGCCCACGACCACGGCCTCGACCCGGCGCGGCCGGCCATGGCTCACGCTCGACGAGCCGGCGACGGTGGTGAAGCCGAGGCCGATCGAGAACCGCATCGCCGACAGGCCGCGCGCCTGGACGAGGCTGTTGACGAGGTCCTTGTCGCCGGCGTTCGGCATGCCGTGCGCCGACGCGAACTGGTTATTGTAGAGCTCGACGATTCGCGACGACAGCACGATGGGGACGCGGTGCTTGCAGACCTTGTCGGTGTCGTCGCAGTAGTACCGGTCCGCATCCGGGCACGGGTTGTAGTAGACGCCGGGCACGCGCTTGCTCGGATCCTTCGGCGGCATCTTCGGCGACTGCAGCACGTCGTCCTCGGGATCCGGCGGCGGCGGCGTGCACGCGACCCGCTGCGCATCCGCGGGCAGCGCGTCCCAGTCCTTGAACAGCTCCTGGATGCGGGCGTCGTCGCGGACGAAGTTCGGATCGACCCCGTCGGCAAAGCCGCCGACCTCGAACTTGAGCTCCGCGCCCTCGAAGCTGCCGCGGCCTGCCGCCGGGAACGCGAGGTTCAGCCGGGGAATCGCATCCTTCACCTCGCTGCGGCCCCGGATGGTCGCGACCGTCGTGTCGTCGAGGCGCTTGCTCGTGTCCTTGCCGGCGAACGAGACGCGCGGCGCGATCACCTGCACCTCCTCCAGCGGGAACACGTGCCCGATCACGCTGCCGGCGCGCTGCGTCAGCGCGAGGAACAACACGAAGGCGCCGATGCCGATGACGATCCCGAACGCCGACAAAATGAAGTGACGTTTGCTGCGCGCGGTGTTCGCGAACACCATGCGAGTGAGCTTGCCGATGGGCATCATCGTGAGTGAGGTCCTCGCTGGTCGTGCCGCTCGGTCATTCCGCGGGCCCTGCCTTCGGCTCGCCGGCGGCATGCGCGGCGGCGAGCTCCTCGTCCGTGGTCTCGACGATCATCCCGTCACGCATCGCGATGACGCGCTTCGCGACCGACGAGATCCGGCGCTCGTGCGTCACGATCACGAGGGTCACGCCGTCCTTCGCGTTCAGCTCGCGGAAGAACTCGATGACGCCGCGGCCCGTCTCGGAGTCGAGGTTCCCGGTGGGCTCGTCGCAGAGGAGGAGCTTGGGCGAGTTGAACAGCGCGCGCGCGATCGCCACGCGCTGCTTCTGTCCGCCCGACAGCTCCCCGGGGCGGCGCATCGCGAAGTCGGCGAGACCCACGCGGCGCAGCGCATCCTGCCCGCGTGCCTCGACGTCGCGCGCGTCGATCGCATCGGGCGCAAACGAGGCGGGGATCGTGACGTTGCCGAGACAGGTCAGGTGATCGAGCAGGTTGAAGGCCTGGAACACGAAGCCGATCGACCGGTTGCGGAGGTGCGCGCGGGCCGTATCCCCGGCCTTCAGCGTGTCGATGCCGAGCACCTCGACGGTGCCCTCGTCGGGCATGTCGAGCCCCCCGACGATGTTCAGCAGCGTCGACTTGCCTGACCCCGACTGCCCGACCAGCGCGACGAGCTCGCCCGGCATGACATCGAGGCTGACGCCGCGCAGCACCGTCGCCTTGCCAGCGCCGGTGCCGTACGTCTTCGTGATGTCCCGGAGGCGAATCAACGGCGGCGTCACGGCGGCCGCGGTGGGTGCGGTGGCGGCGTCCGCGGTGGCACGATAGGACATGGCAGGATCTAACCTTCTCTCGCCGCGCGACGGGTAGCGCCCGGCCGGTTTCTTACGGCGTGGTCGTCGTGAGACAGGAGACCAGCGCGGGCGTCATGCCACCGGGATCGTAGTGCGCCAGGGCGCGCGCGCGGCGAGCATCCGCGCAATGGTTGGCGAGCCGGGCGAAGCCTTCCGCGATCGGGCCGACGGAGTTGCTGAGGTCGATCCGGTCCGCGTCCGTCATGGCGCTCGCGCCGTCCCGCGCGATCGCCTCGCCGTCGGCGAGCGCGCGAGCGAGCGCAGCAGCCGACGCGAACCGCAGCGTGGCGCCCTGGGCTCCGAGGTGGGAGAGCCGTTCCCGCCAGGTCCCGACGGACGCCGGACAGTTGCCATCGACCTCGCGCTGGGTCTCGGCGTCGATCGTGGCGCGCGAGAGCCCGTCGGCCGTGTACAGGGCTCGCAGTGCCTGCTCCCCGCGCTGGCACTCGCCGGCCAGGAGCTCGCAGCGCGCACGCATCAGCGCGTCGGTGCGGATGTCGATGGCCGGCGGCAGCACTCCGTGAAGTGCATCGAAGCGCGCGAGCTTCGCGCGGCACGAGGACTGGCGCGCGTTCACCGCGGCCATCGCATCGAGGTATTCGGTGAACCCGCTCGGCGGGGCGGGAACCGCCGGCGGGGCGCCCGCCGGGGCGGGAACCGCCGGCGGCAAGGGACCAGACGCGGTCGCCACCCCGTGGACGCGGGCCGCGCTCGAGGCTGGCTTCGCCATCGGGGTCGGCGTGGGAGCCGGAGTCCGGGTCGGAGTCGAGGCCAGCGTGGGAGCGGGAGCCGGAGCCGGAGCCGGAGCTGGAGCTGGGGTCGACGTCAGCGTCGACGTCGACGTCGACGTCGGGCTGGCGATCGCGCGCGGGGTCTGGACCGGGGGCAGCCGTGGACCGCCCACGGCAGCGGGTCGCGCGACCGCCTCCACGCTGGAACCGCGGCTCGTCACGGCCATCGTGAGCCCCGCCGCGACGGCGGCCACGATCGCGATGCCGCCCACGATCATCGGCCATCGCATGGCCGCCGGCGCCGGTCCGGCGAGGCGCTCGGCGAGTGCCGTCATGTCGACAAAGCGCTCGTCCGGGTCGGCGCGCAGACCGGTCGCCAGCGCCGCCGCGATCCCCGCGCTGACGCCCTCGAACGTGCGGGTCTCCGGCGCGGGTCGCGTGCCTGTGAGCGCCTCCGCCAGCGCGACGCAGAGTGCGAACTGGTCCGCCCGGCCATCGATGGCGCGGCCCGCCCGCTGCTCCGGTGCCATGTACGCCGGCGTACCGACGACCGCGCCGTCGTGCGTGAGCTTCGGGGGGCCCGAGTCCGTACCGTCGCTGCCGGTGGAAGCGCCGGCACGGTCGCCGGCGTCGCTCCCCTGCGCCAGCTGCGACCGCGCGAGCCCGAAGTCGCCGACGCGCACGCGCCCGTCACGCGCGACGAACAGGTTGCTCGGCTTCACGTCCCGATGCACGAACCCCATCGCATGAGCGGCCGCGAGTCCACGCGCAGCCTGCGTGTAGGCACCGATGATCGCGGCCGGCGAACGCCCGCGCTGCCAGCGATCGAGCGACTCGCCGTCCACGAGCTCGGTCGCGAGGAACACGTCGCCGGCATGCTCGCCGACGTCGAATACCGCCACGACGTTCGGGTGCTGGAGCTGCGCGAGTGCGCGCGCCTCGCGCAGGAGCCGCGCCGGTCCGTGCTCGCCGACCTCCGGCCGCACCAGCTTGATCGCGACTCGCCGCTCCAGCCTTGGATCGAACGCGACCCACACGATTCCCATCCCGCCCGCACCGAGCTGCTCCTCGAGGCGGTAGCGCCCGATCACGACCGGCCCCGCGTCAGGCGGCTCGACCGCGGCCAGGTGGCCGATCGTCGCGCGACAGCGCGCGCAGCCATCGACGTGGTCGGCGATGGCCTCCACCCGGATGGCCGGCAGCACGTGCTCGACGAGCGCGACCAGCGTCTCGTCTCCCGGGCAGGCGCTCACGAGGGTTGCAGCTCGCTCTTCAGCACGCGTGAGAGCGATAGCTCGAGCCGCATGTCGAGGGCGGCGATCGCGCTCGCGAGATCGTCCGCGGGGACCCCGAGCTCGACCGCGACCTGGCACCGCGTCGCCGTGATCAGATGCTCCCGCCCGCCGGCGAGCGTACGGGCGACGGTCGCTCGATGCAGCGCATACGTCGACGCGATCTGATCGAGCGTGAGCCGGTCCACGTACGCGTGACGCAGGAACGTGCGCTGTCGCGGAGCGAGCGTCGCGACCGCGGCGGCGAACGCACGCTTGACGGCGCCGCCGAGCTGCGCGCGCACGTGCTCGAGCCGGGGATCGGTCGGCGTCGACAGCCCGAGCAGCTCGTGCTCGTCGAGGTCGCTCTCGTAACGCGCACTGCTTTCACTGCGCGCGGCGTCCACGAAGTCGCGCGCGGCCGTGACCCGCAGCCAGTTCTGCAAGAAGCCGAAACCCGCGTATCCGAAGATCCGCGGGTGAGCCCCCGGGGCCGCGACGAACAACTTCACGCGCAGCCGCTGGCGCAGCTCCACCGCTGGCAAGCGATGGAAGCGCGCGACGAGACGCTCGATGTCGTCGGCATAGGCCGCCTCGAACGCGCGAATGCCCGCCGGGGCGCCTTGCCCGGCCCACCATGCGAGGAACAGATCCTCCATGCGCAACCTCGACAGCACGGTCGCGAGCTCGGGCTGACGACCGATTCGCTGGGCGACATACGCCGCCAGCCTCGCATCCGGTAGCGGTGCCTCCGGCCAGCGAGCGCGGGCGGCCGCGAGGCCACTCGCGAGCTGCGCCGGGAGGTCGCGCGACTGGCAGAGCTCGCGCGCCTCGGGTTCGAGCCCGGCGAGCACGGCCGCCGCGAACGTCACGTCCTCGACAGGCTCCAGCGGCTCCACGCGACGATGGTGCCACGGAACCTGGCGACTGCCGCGCGCCCATCCAGCGTCGCAGACCACCATCGCGACCGGCCCGCGAACCATCGACCCTGGGAGGCAGGCACGAATCATGACCGGCACGGTCCGGACCGTCGCCTGGACCCTAGGCCGGGCGCGCCTTCGCGGTTCGCCCGGCACAAGGGGGTCCCGAATGGCTACGCCATTCACCCTCCTAGAACTGCTTGCCCATGCTGAGGCCGCCGACCTGCCCGAGGTGCGCGTTGTACTGGTTCGCCGCGCGGTCAGCGAGCGAGCGGTCGACCGCGTGCGTCTCCGGGTTCATCTCGTGCGCGCCGAAATACGACATGTAGTAACCGCCGCCGAGCACGAGCCCCCCGACCACCGAGAGTCCGACCTTCACGGGCGCGTTCGAAATGAAGAAGCTCGCGACCATGCCGATGCCACCGCCGACCATCGCCACCACTCCGCGCCGTTGCCACTTCTTGCCGTGGGTGCGCATCGCGAGCGTCTCGTCGTAGGCCTTCTGATCGCCCGCGATGTGGAAGAAGTCCTCGTCGCTGAGCTGCTCGTTACCCTGCACCGGGTACCAGACCTTCATGGAGTGCGTGACCTGCTTGTCCTGATAGGTGGTGCTCTTGCCGAACACCTGACCGTTCTCGTCCTTGTACTCGGTCTCGCCCACCTTCTCTTTCTCCTGCGTCGTCCAGACCTTGACGTCATCGACCACGGCGAGGGGGGCGCCGCTCGCAACGGCGCCGGACTTGGGTCCCTGCGGCGCCATGATGCAAGCGCCGGCGGTCGTGGCGAGGAGAGCGAGGGCGGTGTGAGCGACGAAATTCGAGATGCGCGACATGTTGGTGCCAGTACGGACGGCCCCCATCCGCCAGCAGTCGCACGCGGATCGCCAAGATCGTGAAGATCGTGAAGATCGCGACGTTAGTTTCGCACCGCGGACGCCTCGAGCACGAGCGAGCTGCCATGGAGCGAGAGGGCGACGTGAGCCTCGTGCCACGCGGCGAGTGCGGCCGCGGCGCGCGCTGACCCCTCCTCGCCAAACGTCAGCTGCTCGAACAGCGCCGTCCACGTCTTCGTCGGTAACGCGTCGACCCGGACGTCCAGTCGCGCGAGCGCGCCGGGCACGGCCGGCCCGGTCCCGACCATCCGCGCGAGCAGGTCACCGCCGAGTGCCCCGAGCCCGACCGTATCGGTGAGCACGTACTCGATCGAGCCCATGAACGGAACGGACAGCGACGCGCCCTGATACGGGCCGTAGGTGTGCCGCTTCTCGAGCGAGCTCCGCAGCGGGATGCCCTCGAGCTGGTCCGCGAAGAAGCGCTTGGTCGTGAGGTTTGCGCTGACGGCGATGCTGGAGCTCGCGGTGTTCTCGACGTCGAACGAGAACAGCGTCGCGCGGCCGCCACGGACGCCGTACTGATCCAGATCGTCGAAGTCGGTCGTGCCCATGATCGCGAGGCACGGTGCGGCCCACGCACGGAGCCCGAACAGGTCGAGGTTCCACTGCACCCCGAGCGGCGCATCTTTCGAGGCGGCATCCCACGCGGCCGGCAACGGCAACGCGAGCTTCGCGATGCCACCCGCTGCCGCGCCCGCATCGAGGGCGATCCGGCCATCGATCCGGGTGCCATCACCCGCGAGGCCGAACGCGACGCGCGACACGGGTGCGAGCAGCGCCGCGCAGGCCCGCCCGCTGGCGAGCGCGCGACCGGCGGCGGCGACCATCGCGTTCGGGTCCGCGAACCCGACGATCCCCGCGGCGGATCCGCCGACGGCGCCGCGCGCCCAGTCCCACGCCGCATCCGGCGTGAGCGGGGACGCCGAGCCGGTGGTGTGGGTGGCGTGGAACCAGGCCTTGCCGTCGTCCGGATGCCCCTCGACGGCAACGCCGACGTGAACCCAGAGCCAGTCGCCGTCGATGGCATAGGAGAGCGGGATGTCGGCCGGCTTCACGGCGAACACCTCGATGCCGTCGACCAGGACCGAGGTCGTGCGCATGCCGTGAGCGCGGCGCTCGTCGAGGAAGGCCCGCAGGTGCTCGGCGTCGGCGAGGTGCACGGCCAGCGTGGGGCCGAGCGCCTCCGAGTAGAGCGCCACGGGCGCCGCGACATCGAGGCCGAGCTCGGCGACGGCGGCCTCCGAGAACAGGTCGACCCCGAGGTTCCTCACCATCCAGCGGGACGCGATGTTCGCGTCGAGGTCCATCGTCAGCGTGCCGAGCGCGTCCACGAGGTCGCGCACGCCGCGCTGCGCCACGCGCAGATCGGGGGCGGTGAACGCGTACGTGGCCCGCACGGGGACCCACCGCAGCGCGGTCCCGCTGGTCGCGGGCGGGGTCACGGGGTGCCCGGAGCCCCCGCCGCCGCTCGCGCCGCCGCCGCACGCGAACGCCAGGAGCGCGGCCCCCAGCGCCGCGCAAGTACCGATTCCCCGTGGCGTTTCCATGATCCGAATTTGCCACGCATCCGATCGCCGCGCCGGTCGAATCCCTTCTGATGAAGTGCCCTGGTAGTCTTCGGCGAGGCGTGGCATGAGCACCATCGGCGGACCTGGAGGCATCGGTGGCCCCAAGGGACCTGGAGGTCCTGCGGGACCTGGGGGTCCCGAGGGCGCGGAGGGCACGGACGCGGTGGCTGACGTGGGTGACGTTCATGACGTCGCCGATGTGGGCGACATCCGGGGCGCGGCGGGCGCGTCGGGCGCGGCGGGCACGAGCGACGTCGATGCGCTCGCGGCCGACGTGGCGGCCGGCAAGATCACGCGACGCGAGGCCGTCGATCAGCTCGTCGAGTCCATGGCCGGTCCCGAGCTGGGCGCGGGCGAGCGGGCCGAGCTCCGCGAGCTGCTGAGCGATCTCGTCGACAGCGATCCCTATCTGGGATCGCTCGTCGGTCGCATCTGACGACGCGTCGGCGCCGCTCTCAATAGAGGACGTCGCCGACGAAGATCGTGCCCCGCACCGAGCCCGGGGGCCCGACGAACTGGACGGAGGCGCGTGCCTTCGGGGCGACTTGCATCACATCGAAGGGTCGAGTCTGGGGACGCCCCGACGCGTCGTGGAAGGACGCGATCACCGTGATGTGGCCGAGCCGGTCGGCGCGGTTCACGACGTAGGCCTGCTCGACCACGTGGTCGGCATCCTTGAACTCGTGCAGCTCCTCGATCGCCGCAGGAGGCGGGGACGTGGGCACGAGCGTTCCCTTCACGACGACACTCGCGGACGTCGACGTGGGGCGTGGCTTCCGCGCCTCGTCGACCAGCGCGAACGTCCGCGTGTCATGCGACGGGATCCACAGCGACTGCGGCCGGAGCGTGCCGAGCACGGTGTCGTGGTCGTCCGTGAGCGCGCCGCCGAGCGTGACGTACGCGCCCTCCCCGGCCGTGTTCTCGGCATCGACGAGCACGAACGAAGCCTGCTCGGCGTACGGCCCGACGCCCACCGCATCGGTGCGCAGCCTCGCATCGCCGGTGACCTTGATCGCGTCGATCGGTAGCTGCCGTGACCGCGATGGGTGACTGCAGGCGCCGGCCGCCAGCACTGTCATCCATGCGAGCCTGCTCGCCCACGTCCGACACCGCCGATCCCGCATGCTCACGTCATAGCGCATCGGGCGCACATCGGCGCCTGTCCGGCCTGCCTCGTCCGACGCGGGTCAGGCGGCGCGCGTCTTGGCGCTGGGCTTGGCGCCCGGAGCGTACGTGTGGAGCACGTCGCGCACCTTCTGCGGCAGCTCGAGCTCGTCGAGGAAGCCCGGCTTCGAGGCCTCGAACGACCCGAGTGACGTCGCGAGCGTGACCACGCGCTCCTCGGCGGTCGCGCGCTTGTCCACGATGATGCGGTACTCGCCCTTCACGCGGCAGAGGCCACCGGACGACCGCATCAGGGTTTGAAGCGCCTCGTAGCTGACTCGGATCCCGAGCTGCTCCGCTGCTGCTTCGAGGAGCTCGAGCATGACTTCCGGCTTCATCGCGGAGCCACACTAACAGGACCGATCGATCGTGCAAGCTTAATGTCCGCTTCTCGGACAAGGGAGATCTTCCCCTACATTCAGCCGAGCGCCTCCCGGGGCTGCTCTATCCCACCGGCAGGACGACGCGGAAGGCCGCCCCGCCGAGATCGGATCCCGCCACGGAGATCTGCCCGTGATGCTGCTCGACGATCCCGCGCACGATCGGAAGTCCGAGCCCGGTGCCCTTGCCATCCGACTTCGTCGTGAAGAACGGCTCGAAGATCTTCTCGCGGTCGTCCGCGGGGACGCCCGGGCCCGAGTCCTCGACCTCGAGCACGATCGTGCTCGGGCTGTCGACGCGGCACCGCACGAGCACGCGCCCCGCCGACTCGCTGCGATCCCCACCCTCGACCGCGTGCACCGCGTTCGTGATGAGATTGATGAGCACCTGCTCGAGCTGCCCCGAGATCGCCCGCACCACCGGCAGCCCCGGGTCGATCTCGATGCCCAGCTCGATGCCGCTGCGCTCCACGAGGTGCTCGCAGATCGACACCGACTGCCGCACCACGGCCGCGATGTCGACCGGCTCGACATCGCGGCCCGACGGCCGCGCGTACTGCACCAGGTCACGGGAGAACCGCAGGATCCGCTGCGCGCTCGCACCGATGCGCCGCAGCTTCTCGACGTCGCTCTGCTCCTGGCCCTGAGATTCGAGCTTGCGCACCAAGTACTCCGCGTACACGGTGATCGACGTCAGCGGATTGTTGAGCTCGTGGACCACCCCCGCGGCCAGCTCCCCCAGCGTGGCGAGGCGCTCGGCACGGATGATCTGCTGCTGGAGATCCTCGATCTTCGACTGATCCTGGCCGATCGCGACGACCGCATCGACCTGGCCGGTCCCGCCGCCCGCACGCCCCACCGGCGCGATGCTCCACACGGTGCGCACCTTGCCGTGGGTGCGCGTCGGCAGCGCGACGGTGACGTTCGAGTGATGCTGCCCGACCAGCGCCGCGGCGAACGCGGTCGTGAGGAACTGGCGCTGGTCGCTCGAGATGAAGTCGCGCACGTCGCGGCCCAGCACCGCATCGCGCTCGTAGCCGGTCAGCTCGAGCATCGCGCGGTTGCACACGGTGATCCGCCAGCTCCGATCGATCCCGATGATCAGCGCGTTCGCGCTCTCCAGCAGGCGCGACTGGTAGTCGCGGAGGCCCAGGGCGTCGTCGGCGAGGCGCAGCGTGCGGAGCCCGAGGGCAAGGTGACTCGCGAGTGCGCGGACCGCGGGCTCGTCGGTGCCACAGGCATCCGCCCCGGGCGCATAACCCACGTCGAGGACGCCGTAGAGCTCGCCCGCCGACGCGAGCGGTAGCGCGAACCCCGTGGCCACGCCGGTGAAGGGCGAGTCCCAGCGGTCGCGGACGGCGAGGCGCGCGCTGGCGACGATCGCCACCTTGAGGCTCACCCGCCCGACGGCGGTATCGGTCAGGACGACGCCCTCGAGGAGCACACCCTCGCGGAGGGTCGCGTGACGCAGATACGCCCGCGCGGGCTCGCGCGACCGGAGATCGAGGAGACGGACCGCGAGCACCCGGCCTGGTAGCAGCGTGCCGATCACGTCGAGCGCACGCTCCACGCAGTCCGCCTCGGTCGCGGCCGCACCGAGCTCGGTCGCGAGCGACGACAGCGCGGTGAGCTGCTGCTCGATCGTCGGCGCGGCGAAGGTCATCGGCGGGCCTTGTCGAGGTCGCCGAGCGACTCCGGGAGCGCGGCCAGCGCGCTCGTCCCGCTCATCTTGGAGGCAAAGAACTCCCCGGTCTGGCTCTCGTCCGCGGGCGCGTTGGGGATGCCGTGGTCGCTGATCGCGTCCGGGTCGTCACTCGCGTCGGCGCCGGGCGCCTCGGGCGCAGCAGCCGCGCGATCGAGGTCGAGCATGCGCGCGCTGCCGACGTAGTCGGTGGTCTCGTACTTCGTGATCCGGCCGATCTTCTTGACGATGCCGGCCATGCGATCGGCCTCCGACAGGATCACGCCGACCGCGCGCAGGTGGGGCGCGGACTCCACGCTCTGACGCCGGATCAGCTCGGCGTACCCCATGATCGACGTGAGCGGCTGATTGAGCTCGTGCGCGGCCGCGCCCGCGAGCTCCGCGACGAGTGCATGCTTCTCCGACAATTGCAGCTTCTGCTGCGCGTCGAGCAGGCGCTGCTCCATGCGAATCCGCTCGCGCAGATCCGTGAGGATCCCGACGGTGGCGACCTCGCGCTCCCCCTCGTAGACGGTCGACGCGGTCATGGTGACGGGCACGATCTCGCCCGACGCGATGCGAACCTCGCGCCGGGTCTGCTCGATGCGGCCGACCCCGCCGTACGAGGTCGAGCGCAGCATGCGCATGATCTGCGCGGCGCCTCCGTGCTCGTAGAGCTCCGACACGGCGAGCTTGCCCACCACGTCGCGCGCGCGGTAGCCGAAGAGGCGCTCGGCACCCTGGTTGAAGATCAGGATCACCCCGTGCAGATCCGCGGCAATGATCGCATCGACGGTGGAGTCGATCAGGCGCTCGAGGAACTCCTTCGTCGAGCGCAGCTCGTGCTCGAGCGCGCGCTCCGCGGTCACGTCGCGAAAGGCGAGGATGACGGCTCCGGTGCCGGCGAGCACCGTGGACGTCGAGACGGACACCCAGACCGGCGCGCCCGAGGTGGTGGAGAGCTCGAGGTCGAACGCCTCCACGTTCACCCCGGCGAGCACGCGCGAGACCGTGACGCCGAGCTGCTCGCGCTGCTCGTCCCCCGCGACGAGATCGCCGAGCTCGCTGCCGAGCAGGCCGTCGCGCGCGAAGCCGGTGATGCGCTCGGCCGCCCGGTTCACGAACAGGATGCGGCCGGCGTCGTCGAGGACCACGGTGCCGTCGGCGCCCGCCTCGAAGTGCTCCTTGAGCGAATCGATGCCCCGCAGGCGCCGCTCCGCCTCGTAGCGGGCGCGCGAGATGCGGTGCGTCTGATCGCGCAGGCTCTCGAGCACCGCGCCGTTGCGCAGGTGCGCCGCGGTCGTGCTCGCGATGAGCTTGCCGACGTCGAGGCCGCGGGCCGCCAGCTGACCGATGCCGGGCGTGCGCTTGCGCAGGAGGATCACGCCGAGGGCCCGGCCGCGCCACTGCACGGGGAGGACGGCCAGCGCGCGGATGCCCTTCGACGTGAGCGTGTCAGCGATCGCGGTCATGAGCGGATGCGTGGTCACGTCCTCGATCAGAACCGGCGCCAGCGTCCGGATCGCCTCCTGGACCTCCGGGTACTCCGAGATCGCGAGCGTGAACCGCATCGTGGGCTCGGCGTCGGTCGCGGCGATCACGAACGCGTGATCGGAGCCCTCGATGTGGGCCACGAGCGAGGCCCGATCGAAGCCGAGGAGGTTCGTCGTGATCGCCAGCACCTGCGAGAGCGCGCGCGAGTCGTCGCCGTGGGTGGTGAGGACCTCGTTGATCTTCGCGAGGGCGACGGCGGCCACCGTGTCGCGACGCGCGAGCTTCATGAGATTTCGGCAGCGTCCGGCAAGCACCGCCGACATGACCGGCAGGTGAGCGATGTCGGTCGCGCCGGCGGCGAGCGCCTCGATCGCGGCGGTGGGCGGGATCACGGCGACCACGGCGAGGATGGGCACCTCGGCGAGCGCGGGGATGTCGCGCGCCTCGCTCACCAGCTGGGCGGCCTCGGAGCCGGTGATCACGAGCAGCGCCGGGGGCTCGTCTGCGGTCGCGAGATGCGTCCGGGCGACCGCCGCGAGCCCGCTGCCCGCGAGCTGGGCGACGAGCTGTATCCGCTCGGCATCCGTGCCGCCGAGGACCACGATCGGTACTTCCACGCGATGCGACCGTACCAGAGGTCGCGCCGCCGTACGCGGGTGTCGGAATGGACAGCAGTGCTGTCAGGCCTCCCGACGACGCGAGCGCCGGGTGAAACCGTGTGAACCGACGCGGCGAACCGCAGGTGGGGTGGTAGAGCCGTGACTGCGGGTCAAGTCGCCAACCTGGTCACCCCGCTCGCTGCGCTCGCGAACCGCGTCACGCTGTACCGCGTGCTCGGCGGCGGCCTGCAGTAGACCGGCGCGCGGCCCCGGGTGGCCGCCTGCCGGGCTCGGGCTACGGGGCGACGAGGCGATCGTAGGCGGCGAGCGCGGCGCTGAAGACGAGCTTGACGGGCACCCGGTGCGTCGCTGCGGCCGCGGCGCAGGCGTCGTACTCGGGCGCGGCGTTCGAGGCGGACATCGGGCTCGAGGGGTCCGACGCATCGCCGGAGACCTTGATCGGGATGGCGCCGAAGCGGGTCTCGACGGTGACCAGGCGCCGCGGGAGCACGCGGCGCTCGTAGCGCGTGAAGCGGACCCCGATGGTGGTGGTCTCGCGGAGGATCGCCGCGATCACGGCGTCGCGCGCGGCGTCTGCGGCGAGCGCGAACAGGGTCAGCGCCGGGCGGCCCTTCTTCATCGTGATCGCGGACCACCAGACATCGACAGCGCCTGCCGCGAACAGCGCGGCGGCGGCGGGTGCGCAGAGCTCCGCGGACATGTCGTCGACGTTCGCCTCGATCTGCCACACGGTATCGACGACGGCGGAAGCGGTAGCGGCGGCGGGAGCCATCGCGACGACGCGGAGGACGTTCGCGCGATCCGCGAGGTCCATGTCGCCTGCGCCCCAGCCCGTGGCGAGCGCGCGCCCCGGGGGCGGCGTGCTCCAGGACGTCACGGCCGCGGCGAGGATCGCGGCGCCCGTGGGCGTGCACAGCTCGCGCGCGACGCCGCCGTCCGCCATCACGCCTCCGGCCTCGCGCATCACCTCGAGCGCGGCAGGCGCGGGCACCGGCAGCAGGCCATGCGCACAGGTCAGCGTGCCGCTGCCCATCGCGACCGCCGCGCACGACACCGATACCGGAGCGAGCCAGGCGAGCGCCGCTGCGGTCCCGACGACGTCGACCACCGAGTCGATCGCACCCACCTCGTGGAAGGCAACGTCATCGACCGTCGAGCCGTGCAGCCTGGCCTCCGCGCGCGCGAGGCGGTCGAAGATGTCGAGCGCCCGGGCCTGCACGCCGGGCGCGAGGCGAGCCGCGGCGAGGCGCGCGCGGATGTCGGAGTAGTGCACGTGAGCGCGGTGACGCGGGTCGGAGTGCGTATGCGTGTGCCCGCCGTGCGTGTGCCCGCCGTGCGTATGGGAGCCCGGGTGCGCGCCGTCTCCCGGATCCGACGCCAGCGCGTGGACGTGATCGTCTCGATCCGGCGGCGCCTGGCCATCGTCGTGCGCGTGCGTCGGCTCGCGATCGCTCCACGCCGACTGCGCGAAGATGTCCACCGTGGTGGTGCGGGACGCTGGCGGCCGCTCCGCGTGGTGGTGGTGGTGGTGGCCCGCCAGCCCCGAGAGCTCCCCGGCAGTGTCGACCTTGACGTCGACCGCGGCGATGCCGTGCTTGACGATCCGGTTGACGCGGAGCCGCTCGCGCCCGGCGCCGATCGCGTCCAGCGCATCGCCGATCGCCGAGACCGGCACCCCGAGGTCGATCAGGGCCGCGAGCATCATGTCGCCGGCCGCGCCGCTCGCGCAATCGACGTGGAGGTGGCACCCGCGGATGTCCATCGCCGTGGTCATCGCGCCGCGAGCCTCGCGACCTTCACGGCTGCGACCGCAGCGCCAACGCCATTATCGATGTTCACCACGGTGATGCCAGGGGCACAGCTGACGAGCATCGAGCCCAGCGCGACGAGACCATCCACCGACACACCGTAGCCGACGCTCGTCGGGACGGCGATGATCAGCTGCTCGATCAGGCCCCCGAGCACCGACGGCAGCGCCGCCTCCATCCCCGCCACCGCGATCACCACCGCGGCCCCGCGGATGACGTCGAGTCGCGCGAGGAGCCGGTGCAGCCCCGCCACCCCGACATCGCTCACGCGGACCACCGGCGCGCCGAGGTGCTCCGCGACCAGCGCCGCCTCCTCCGCGACCGCGAGATCACTCGTCCCCGCGCACACCACGCAGACCGGTGCCGCGGCCGGCCTCGCGCGCGGCGCACCCAGCGTCACCACGCGCGCCAGCTCGTGCACGACCGCGGCGGGCACCAGCGCCTGCACCGCCGCTGCCTTCGCCGCGTCCACGCGCGTCGCCATCGCCCCGCCCGCGACCCGCACGAGCTCGGTCAGCGCCGCAGCGATCTGCTCGGCGGTCTTGCCCGCGCCGTACACGAGCTCGGGGATCCCGGTCCGGACCTCGCGGTGGTGGTCGATCATTGTGGAGCCCACGGCGTGAGCGACCTCCGCGTACGGCAGCTCGCCGAGCTGTACGGCCGCCGCCTCCGGTCCCAGCTCGCCCGAGCGCACCGCCTCGAGCAGCGCCAGCAGCCGCGCGCGCTCCACTACTTCTTCCTCTTCGTGATGCGCACCGACTCGATCGCGCGGTCCGTGCGCTCCACGACCTCGATGATCGCGTTCGCGAGCGACATCTGCTCGCCCTTGTCGGGAATGTGCCGGAACTTCTCGATGAGGAGCCCCGCGATCGTCTCGTAGTCGTCGCTCTCGGGCAACCCGAGCTCGAGATCGGCGTTGATGCGCGCGACGCTCGTGCGCGCCTCGACCATCCACACGCCGGGCTTCTCCACGCGCATCGGCGAGGGCTCGGTGTCGTACTCGTCGTCGATGTCGCCGACGATGATCTCCAGCAGATCCTCGATCGTGCAGATCCCGACCGCCCCACCATACTCGTCGACCACGATCGCGAGGTGCTGCTGGTCCGACTGCAGCTGCACGAGCAGATCGCTCGCCTTCATCGTCTCGGGCACGTACGTCGGGGAGTGCACGAGATCCGCGAGCGTCTTCACGTCGGTGCGCGCCGCGCTCTGCAGGATATCGAACACGTGGACGATCCCCACGACGTCATCCACGCGCGACCGGTAGATCGGCATCCGCGAGTGCTGCTTGTCGGCGATCTCGAGCGCGGCCTCGGCGATCGACGAGTCCTCGGGGAGGGCCGTGATCTCCGACAGGGGCACCATGAGCTCGCCCGCGGTGTACGCCGACAGCTCGAACACGTTCGCGATCATCTCGCGCTCGTCCATGCTGATCTCGGGCTTGTCGGTCTGCGGCTCGCTCTCGATCAGCAGCGCGAGCTCGTCGCGCGTCACGAACGCCTTCTTGCGGTCGGTCCCGGTCACGCGCGTCAGGCCCGCGGCGTAGCCACCGACGATCGCCACGATCGGCCGCAGCAGGAAGGACATCAGCCGCAGCGGGTTCACGAGGAGATCCACGAGCGAGTCCGCGTGCGCCTGCACGATCGCCTTCGGCATCTGGTGACCGATCACGAGCAGCGGGGGCACGGCGAGCAGCGGCGCCCACAGGACCGAGTGACCGCGCTTGGCCATCTCGAGCCCGATCGCGAGCACGGCCACGAGCATCGCGAGGTTCGCGCCGACCAGCGTGGTGGCGAGCGTGACCTGGGGGATTGCGAGCATGCGCTCCGCCCGCGCGGCCCGCGCCTTGCCCGCCGCCGCGCGCGCGCGCAGCCGGTTGCGATCGCACGCCGTGAGCGCCACCTCGCAGCTCACGAAGAAGCCCTGCGCGATCACGCACGCCACCAGCACGAGCACGAGGGTCCGGATGGTCATCATCCGGACTCGCCCTCCGCATCGCTGCCATCGTCGAGCGGGACCTGGCCCGTGTCCGCGCCGCGATCGACGAGCGCCGACGCGCCGATGTCGTGGATCGACCGCAGCCCGGGCGGCGCAGCGTCGAGCCCGTCGTCGAGCTCCGCCGACCCGAGCGGCGAGAAGCCATCCGCGGGTGTGTTCGCGCTGAGCGGCCGCCCGACGTCTTGCGCCGTGGCCTCCACCCCCGCGACCGGCGTCCGCGCGCGCGAGCGGTTCGCCGGCTGCGACGCCTGGATACCCGCGCGCTCGTCTCGCAGCACACCGAAAATCTGGGCGAGCAGGTCATCCATCGTCACGAGGCCGAGCACCTTGCCGTACTCGGACACGACGATCGCCATGTGCACCTTCTTCTGCTTGAACGTCAGGAACAGCCGCTTCACCGGCGTGGTCCTCGGCACGAACAGCGGCTCGTGCAACAGCTCGCCGAGCGGCCGGCCGAGCGGCTGCCCGGACACCGCGCGCACGAGATCCTTCGCGTTCAGGATCCCGCGAATGTTGTCGATCGTCTTCTGGTAGATCGGCGTGCGCGAGAAGCCCCGTGCCGCGAGCTCCTTCACCAGGCGCTGCGCGGGCAGGTCGTACGACAGCGCGAACATCCGATCGCGCGGGGTCATCACCTGACCCACGTTCTTGTCGTTGAACTCGAACACGCGGTGGATCAGCCGCCGCTCGCGCGCATCGACCTGCCCCGTCGCGGAGCCCGCATCGAGCAGGTTGCGGAACTCCTCCTCGGACAGATCGCGCACGGGCCGGGCCCGCGACGCCTCGCCGAGCGGGCGCAGCAGCACGCCGCCGATCAGTCCCATCAGCGTTCGCACCGGCGAGATCAGGAACGCGAACAGGGCGAGCGGGCCCGCGCACGCGCGCGACCAGGCGAGCGGAGCCTTCGCGGCGAGCGTCTTGGCCGTGACCTCCGCGATCATCACGACGAGCAACAGCGAGATCGCGAGCGCGATCCCCGTGTTCGCCCACAGGGAGCGCGTCGGCGCCACGTGCAACATCACCGCGAGCACCGTGCAGGCGAGCAGGCTGTTGAATGCCTGGCTGCCGATCATCACCGTCGCGATCAGGCGCCGCGGCCGCTCCAACATCTTCAGGATGCGCTTGTCGACGCCCAGCGTGCTGTGCGCCAGCTGCTCGCGATCCATCCGCCGCAGCGAGAACAGCGCGACCTCGGTACCGGAACAGAACGCGCTCACGAGCAAGCACACGATGGCCACCGGGATCGCGACCGAGAGGTCGCTCAGATAGTCATGGATCATCACTCGACCTGCACGGGAAACGTCGCCGTGAACGTACTGCCCTGCCCGGGGGTCGTGTCGACCCAGATCCGGCCTCCATGAGCCTCGACATAGGCCTTTGCGAGCGTGAGGCCGAGCCCGGTCCCCCCGAACGCGCGGGTGGACGAGGAGTCGACCTGGAAGAACGGCTCGAAGATCTTCGAGATCTGGTCGCGCGAGATGCCGATCCCCGAGTCGTTGACGATGAGGTGGATCGCGGGCGGCGAGTCCGGGTCGCCAGGCGTCAGCGGCCCGCGCTTCACGGCCACACCGACCTTGCCGCGGTCCGGCGTGAACTTGACGGCGTTCGAGATCAGACTCGACGCGATCTGCCGGATCTTGCGGCGGTCCCCCATCACCTCGCACTCGCGCTCGGTCGCGAGCACGATCGCGATGCCCCGCCGCTCCGCCTGCGGCTGAAAGGTCGCCACCTCGCTGGCGACCACCTCGCCGAGCGAGAGCGCATTGCGATCGAGGGCGAGCTGCCCGCTCTCCAGCGAGCCGACATCGAGCACGCTCGTGATCATCGACAGCAGCTGGTCCGCCTTGCCGAGGATCGTGTGCAGGTATTCGCGCTGGTCCGACGACACCGGCCCCGCCAGCCCCTCGACCATCATCTCGGCGTAGCCGATCACCGACGTGAGCGGCGTGCGCAGCTCGTGCGACATGGTCGCGAGGAAGTTCGACTTCAGCCGATCGAGCTCCTCGAGCCGCGACACCGCGCGCTGCAACCGATGGTTGTGCTCGGTCAGCTCCGCGAACGCGAGCACCATCGCGTCCTCGTGCGTGGCGGCCCCGAGCACGCGCGCCTGGGCGTGATGCACGAGCAGGGAGAGCATCTGCCGCGCGAGCGCGACCGCCGCATCCGACTGCGTGCCCGTCACCGCGAGCCGCCCGACGAGCTCGCCATCGTGGTCCAGCGTGTGGTGCGGGGCCCCCGCCGTCGGCTTGCCCGCGATGCGGCGGCCTGCCCGATCGAAGATCGCGAGCTCACCGCCGAGGGCGCCCGTCACCGCCGCGATGAGCTCGTCGAGCTCGTCGGCGGGGATGAGCCGGGCCAGCTCGATGCGGTCGTCGAGCCGCGAGCCGGAGGTCACTCCGTCATGCTATCAGGCGACACGCCGACGTGCTCCGCCAGCGCGGTCCGGAACGTCGCGCTGTCGATGCCGAGCCGCTCCCCGAGCTTCAGGTCCCGATCGAGGAAGTCCCAGGTCCGGCCCACCAGGTCGAAGAACGTGCTGACCACGCCCACACCCTGCCGGGCCCGCGCCTCCGTGACCGGTCGCGTCGGGTCGCCGAAGCGGCTGGCCTCGAGCATGGGCACGGCATCGGGCAGGTCGCGCTTGTTGTACTGCAGCACCACCGGCACCCGCTCGAGCCCGAGCGTCGTCAGATTCTGGGTGAGGCCGTCCCACGACAGCTGGTTCGCGATCTGCTGCTCGGTGCCCGAGTCGGCGACGAACACGATGCCATCCGCGCCCGCGAGCACGACCTTGCGCGTGGCCTCGTGCACGGGCTGGCCGGGCACCGTGTAGACCTTGATCCGGAACGAGAAGCCCGACGCGCGAAAGAAGATCGGCAGCAGGTCGAAGAACAGCGTGCGATCGTCGCGCGTGTCGAGCGTCATCAGCCGCCCGCGATTCAGCTTGTCGACGGCGCCGTGCAGCGCGCGCAGGTTGCTCGTCTTGCCCGACAGCGCCGGGCCGTAATAGACGAGCTTGAGCGTGAGCTGGCGCTCGGCGAAATCTACTTGTGCCACGTGTCCCCGGGACGCGGTGGCGGTTGCAGCGTGCCGGGCCGCGGTCCGGGCAGCGCCTGACGACCGCGGCCGAGCTTCGTGTACGCGAAGATGCCCACCATCACGAGCGCGAGCACGAGCAGCACGACCACGATCCCGCTGAACGGGGATGACGCCTTGTCGGGCCGCGCGGCGGCGCTCGCATAGAGGGTCACCTCGGCGGCACGCCGCAGGCGCTCGAGCTGACGCGGGGCGATCGGGTCATCGGGAAGCATGCGCTCCCGCTCGCGGTACTGCGCGGCCGCCCACGCGTACGACTCCGTCTGCAGGACCAGCGCGAGCAGCGCGTCGTGACGGGCGACCTCGTCCCAGTGCGAGACCACGCCCTCCCATGCGGCGACCACGCGCCCCGGGACCTCGTCGCGGCTCTGGGTGTACGCGGCCATGTTCGCGCTCGTGAGCCCGCAGCGCTTGCACGCGAGTGCACCGTCGACGAGCGCGGTCGCGCACTTGGGACAGGTCGCAGGCAGCGCGGACACGACGGACGATCCTGTCACAGGACGGGCCGGAAGGGGACGGGCGTCGCGATGAGGCAGAACACGACCAGCATGAAGATCGCCGCGCGCTGGCGCCCTCGTCCGAGCGGCGTCGGGCTGACCTCGGGGTGGTACTCGCCCGCCTGGTACCGCATGTACCAGAGCAGCAGCGACCAGGTGAACCACGGGATCGCGCCGTACTTCGCGTAGGCGAGCGCGCCCCCCACGCCCTTGCCCGCCGAGCGCGCGATCACGAACATCACCGACGCGACGACGAGGCCGACCACCGGCAGCGCGAGGTGGAGCCGGCGCGACCAGACCTCGTGCCGATCACCGAGCGCGGCGCGCGCGACGTGGCCCCCGTCGAGCTGACCTATCGGCATCAGGTTGATCATCGTGATCAGGAGGCCCACCCAGCCCGCGAACGCCATCGGATGCAGCTGCACGTCGACCCCGCCGCTGGGCAGCCAGCGGCCAAACACGGCGAGCTTCAGCAGCACGTACAGGATCGAGTTGCCCTCGAGGTTGCTGCCGGGAACCGAGGCGATGAGCTTCGACCGGAGCAGCCCGATCACGAGCAGCGGGATCGCGATCGCGAGGCCGGCGAGCGGTCCCGCGATCCCGATGTCGAACAGCTTCGCGCGATCGCGCACGGGCTCGTCCATGCGGATCACCGCGCCCAGCGTGCCCAGGGACACCTGCCACGGCAGCGGGATGAAGTAAGGCAGCGACACCGGCGCGTCGTGATGACGACCGACGACGAAGTGACCGGCCTCGTGGCACGCGAGGATCGCCATCAGCGTGGCCGCGAAGTACGGACCGCCGGCCTTGTACGTCGTGACGCAGCACAGCCCGAAGAGCGCTCCGTGGGTCAGGAGCTCGCGCGGAGTCAACGAGGCCACGGGGAGGCACCTTAGCGCGCTCACGGACGCAGGACGAGGTCGTCGCCCATCACCTCGAGCACCACGGGCTCGCGATGGAGCTCGCCGTCCCCGCCCATCTGGGCCGGGCCGCAGGCACCGTCGTCGAGCACGGCCGTCGCGAGCGCGGACCGCATCGAGCGTCGGACCTCGCGGTCGGCGGCGTCGGGGCCCGTGGCGCGCGCGCGCGCGGCCGTCATCACGAGCGCCGCGTCGTACGCCTGCGCGGCCGCCGTCGAGGGCTCTCGGCCGGTGCGCTGCTGGAACGCCTCCGCGAAGCTCACTGCGGCCGCGCCGCCCGCGTCGATGGCGAACGTGTCGACCACGAGCGCGCCCTGCAGCGCATCGCCACCGCGCACGCCGAGCGTGGGGTGATGCCACCCCGCGCCGCCCACGAGCTGCACGACCTGGGGCATCACGCCGCCGTGCTTGCGCTGCAGCATCCCGAGATCGGGGAAGTCCGTCGTGCGCAACTCGACGTTGTAGTACGGCAGGTACGCGGCCACGAGCGCCGCGCGGTCGTACCGGTCCGGGATGTAGAGCAGCGAGTACGCGATGTCGGGCGTGAACGTCTGCCAGCCCTTCGTGCCGGTGTGACGCAGGTGCGCCCGGAACCGCGGATTGGTCGCAGGGTTCAGGTTCAGGAACGCCTTGAGGTCCGCCTCGAGGTCGCCGTGGGTCGGATCGTACGAGCCCTGCGCGGTCACCTGGATCCCGAGCCGCGCGGCCTCGGCGGCGAATGCGTCGGCGGCATCCGTCGCGACATCGTCTCGCGGGGCCAGCACGCCGACGGTCGGGAAGCCCTCGTCGGCCGCGAGCTGGGCGATCGCGCGACCCTCGTCGGCGGGCGAGTCGACCATGCGAAACACGCCCGCGCTCGCGTCCGCACCGTCGGCGGGCGCGAGCAGCGCGATCGGGATCCCGCGGATCGCCGCCGCGCGTGCCGCCGCGATGGCCTCGCGCTCGCCGACCGGGCCGAGGATCGCGACCGCGCCCTTTGCGGCCGCGCTCGCCACGGCCGCCTCCGCGCCCGCGAGCTCGCCCTTCGTGTCGATCACGACCCACTTCGTTCCCGTCGCCGGCGCCGACTGGATCGCCGCCGCGAGCTCGCGACCGATCGCCGCGTACCGGCCCGACATCGGCAGCAGCACCGCGATCACCGCGGGCTCGACCGCGATGCGTGCGACCATCGGGGCGAGCGCCACCAGCGCGTCGCGCGCGTCGGCCTCGTCGGCCGCCGTGGCCGCGCGCGCCAGATCCGCGCGCGCCTGCTCGTCATCGTCGCGATGGTGCGCGAGGCGTGCCGCTCGCAGCGCGAGCTTCGCCGTCGGGGCCTCATCGCCGGTCAGGGCGAGCGCGGCCCGCGTGGTCGCCTCGTCGAGCAGATCGATCGCCAGCGCATCGAGGTTCGCGAGGTCGGCAGGCAGGGCGGCCGCGGTCCCGAGCGGCTGCGCCGTGGGGCCATGATGGGCATGGCGCTCGGTCTCGACCCAGGACGCCCTGGGCGCCGTGCCACCGCACGCGCCGAGCCCGATCGCGACGACGATCGCGCGCCGCATCGCTAGTCGTCGAGCAGCGAGCGGACGCGATCGAGCAAGCCCCGCCGCACGGGGCCCGTGCTCGGCGCGCGCAGTGGATCCGGCGCCTCGCCCAGCGACGCCGCGAGCGTCTCGATGAGCTCGCGCTGGTGCCCCGTGAGCTCCGTCGGGACCTCGACCTGGACCGTGACCAGGTGATCACCGCGCGGTGCGCCGGAGGCGAGCTCCTCCTTCGATGGAGCGCGAGCGCCCTTCGCGCCCGGCTGCGGCACGCCGCGCGACCGGATCCGGAACACGCGGCCCGGCTGCGTGCCCTCGGGGATCCGCATCTTCACCGGGCCGTCGATGGTCTCGATCTCGATCACGGCGCCGAGCGCGGCCTGCGCGAACGACACCGTGGTGCTGCTCCGCACGTCGAGCCCCTCGCGCGTGAAGGCCGTGTGCTCCGCCACGCGGATGGTCACGACCAGATCGCCCGGCAGCTGGCCCGCGGGACCCGGTTCGCCCTCGGCAGACAGTGTCCGCACCGCGCCGTCCTTGAGGCCCGGTGGGATCACGATCACGAGCTGCCGCTCGCGCAGCGCGCCCGTGGCGGGAAGCGTGATCGGCTTGCTCGCGCCGAACGCCGCCTCCTCGAACGTGACCTCGAGCGTATAGCGAACGTCGCGTCCCTTCTTCGTCACCTTGCGGCGACGGAACACGTCGTTGATCAGGTCCGAGACGCCGTCCATCACCGCGCCGAAGCCGCCACTCGCGTCGTCACCGACGTGGCCCCAGCGGTCGTAGCGCTGGCGCTGGTCGCGATCCGAGAGCACCGCATAGGCCTCGGTGATCTCGCGAAAGCGCTCGCCGCCCTGCGCGTTCACGTCCGGATGGAACTGCCGTGCGAGCTCGCGGTACGCACGCTTGACGTCGCTCTCCGTCGCGTCGCGGTTCACGCCCAGCACGGCGTAGTAGTCGCGCTTGCGCTTCGCCATCAGGGACTCGGCTCGGCGGCGGCGTAGACGGCTTCGCCGATGCGTTGCGCGCTCACCTCGAGGCGGGCGACGGCATCCTGCACGCCGACGAGATCATCGCCCTCGATCCCCGCGCGACACTCCTGGAGCTCGATCACGAGGAAATTGCGCTCGTCGTCAGGGAGCAATGCGCCAAACTCTTCCATCGCCTTCTCGGACGAGTAAAGCAGGCCTTCCCCCTTGTTGCGCGCCTCGGCGAGCAGCCGTCTCACCTGATCGGCGTCCGCCATGTCGTAGGACTCGCTCACGAGCCGCTCGATGTCGTGCTCGGAGAGCCCGGTGGTGGGCGTCACGGTGACCCTGTGGACGCGCCCCGTGCCGTGGTCGCGCGCGGACACGCTCAGCACGCCATCCGCATCGATGTCGAACGCGACCTCGATCTTCGGCACGCCGCGCGGCGCAGGAGGGATGCCGGTCAGCTCGAACAGGACGAGGCTCTTGTTGTCGGCGGCCATCTCGCGCTCGCCCTGAAGCACCTGGACGGCGACGAACGGCTGATTGTCGACACTTGTCGAGAAGATCTCCGTGGCGCGCGCGGGCAGCGCCGTGTTCCGCGGGATGAGGCGCGTGAACACGCCGCCTGCGGTCTCCACGCCGAGCGATAGCGGCGTGACGTCGAGCAGCAGCACCTCCTGCACCTCGCCGGTGAGGACCCCGCCCTGGATCGCCGCGCCGACCGCGACCACCTCGTCGGGGTTCACGCGCCGCGACGGCTCGCTGCCGAACATCTCCTCGACGAGCGCCTGGATCCGCGGCATGCGTGTCTGCCCGCCGACCAGGATCACCACATCGATGTCGCGCGCCGTGAAGTCCGCATCGGCGAGCGCGCGCTTGCATGGCTCGAGGGTCGCCTGCACCAGCGGCTCGACGAGCGCCTCGAGCTGATGGCGCTCGAAGACGGTCTGGAGGTGCCGCGGACCATCGGCCGCCGCCGCGATGAACGGCAGGTTGATCTCGCTCTTGAACGCGCTCGAGAGCTCGATCTTCGCGCGCTCCGCCGCCTCCTTGAGCCGCTGCAGGGCGAGGCGGTCGCCGCGCAGGTCCATGCCCGCGTTCTGCTCGGCGAACGTCGCGAGGAGGTGCTCGACGATCGCGTTGTCGAAGTCCTCGCCGCCGAGGAACGTGTCTCCCGCCGTCGACCGCACGCGAAACACCCCGCTGTCGAGCTCGAGGATCGAGATATCGAACGTCCCGCCGCCGAGATCGTAGACGGCCACGCGCTGCGCCGACTGGGTCTCCACTCCGTACGCGAGCGCGGCCGCCGTCGGCTCGTTCACGATGCGCAGCACGTTCAGCCCCGCGATGCGACCCGCGTCCTTGGTCGCCTGGCGCTGGGCGTCGTCGAAGTACGCGGGGACCGTGACCACCGCCTCCGTCACGGGCTCGCCGAGCCAGTCCTCGGCGGTCTGCTTCATCTTCTGCAGCACGATCGCGGACACCTCCGGCGGCGAGAAGTTGCGCCCGCGCACGCGAACGTGGGCGTCACCGTTCTCGGCGGCGACGATCTCGTACGGGCTCGTCAACAGGTGCCGCTGCACCTCGGGGTCGTCGAACTTGCGCCCCATGAGGCGCTTCACGGCGTAGACCGTGTTCTCCGCGTTCGTCGTCGCCTGGCGCCGCGCGGCCTGACCGACGAGGCGCTCGCCCGACTGCGCGAAGCCGATCACCGATGGCGTGGTGCGCGCGCCCTCGGAGTTCGCGATGACGACAGCGCCCTCGCCGTCGATCACCGCGACGCACGAGTTGGTCGTGCCCAGATCGATGCCGACGACGTGCGACACCTAGGTCACTCGCTCCGGGTCGGCGCCTTCGCGACGATCACGAGCGCCGGCCTCAGCAGGCGCTCGCCGGAGCGATAGCCGCGCTGCAGCACCGTCACGATGGTCCCCGGCGGCTGATCGCTGTCCTGCTGCGAGATGGCCTCGTGCAGGTTCGGATCGAACGGCTGGTTCGCCGCCTCGACGGGGACGACATCGAGCTTCTCGAACGCGGACATGAACTGCCGCAGCACGAGCTGCACGCCCTCGACGATCGGGTTCGTCCCGGCCTGCGTCGTCGCGTGCTCGATCGCGCGCTCCAGGTTGTCGACGACCGGGAGCATCTCCCTCAGGACCTTGCCCTTGGCGTCGGTCTTGGCCTCGTCGACCTCGCGCTTCTGGCGCTTGCGGAGATTCTCGAGATCTGCGGCCGCGCGCAGGTAGCGGTCCCAGTTCTCCTTCTTCTCCTTCTCGGCCGCCGCCAGCTTGCTCTCGAGCGTCAGCTTGCCGCCGCCCTCGCCCTCGCCCTCGCCCTCGCCCTCGGCCGAGTCCTCGACCCCTCCGTCGCCCGCTCCGCCCGCGCTCGCAGCACCCGAAATCTCGGCCACCGTGCCAGCGCCGTCAGCGGCTTCCGTACCGTCGATGTCCTTCGGATCTACGCTCATCGCCTCGCAAATTAGCTCAGCCCGAAATCTCGGCCAACAGCTGCGACACGGTATCGGCGGTCACGTCCACGACGGACATCACCTTGCCGTAGTTCATGCGCATCGGGCCGATCACCGCGAGCGCGCCGATCGGCCGGTCCTCGGGCCCGTAGGACACGGCCACCACCGAGCTCGTCGCGAGCGCGGCCATCGCCGTCTCCGCGCCGAGAAACACCTGGATCCCCTCCGCCGTGCGCGTGCGGTCGAGCAGCCGGACGAGGGTCTCCTTGTCGTCGAGAGTCCGGAACAGGTCGCGCGCGCGCTCGGCGACCAGCTCGTCGTCGAGGAGGTTCGCTTGCCCGGTCACGACCACGCCGGCCGCTCGCTCCGCGCGCTCGCCGAACAGCTGCTTGCCGAGGCGGAGCGCCGTGGCGACGGCCGTGTCGTACAGGTTCTTGTCGTCGCCGAGCTGCTGCATCACGCGCTCGCGGACCTCGTCGAGCGTGAGTCCGGACAGCAGCTCGTTCAGGTACCGATGGATCCCCTCGAGCCGGCGCGGGTCGACATCGTCGACGATGAGGCGGTTCTCGATGCGGCCATCCGCGGTCACGAGCACGGCGATGAGCTTGCCGTCCCGCAGCGGGACGAACTCGATCTGATGGAGGCGGGTCGCGGCGGGATCAGGGGCGATGATCACGGCTGCGTGCTGGGTCAGCTCGCTCAGGAGGCGCGACGCGCGCTGGACCACGGCGTCGGGCGTGGGCGCGGCGATGCGATCGCGGATGTCCTCCTTCTCGCGCGCGGACAGGCCGCGAACCTTGAGCAAGCTATCGATGAAGAAGCGAAGCCCGGATGCCGTCGGCACGCGGCCCGCCGAGGTGTGGCGCTGCTCGAGCAAGCCGATCTCCTCCAGGTCGGCCATCACGTTGCGCACGGTCGCGGGCGACAGGCCGAGATCGTGGCGGCGCGTGACCGTGCGCGAGCCGACCGCATCCCCACCGTGGAGGTACTCGGTGACCACGGCGTGCAGGATCTTCTGCGCGCGGCGGTTCAGCTCGGTGCGGGAGGGCTCGGTCACGCGAGCCTCCAGTCTTGCACGATGCGGGCAGCGATGCGGTCCGCGAACAGGAACCCGCGCAGCGTCGGTGTGATCCGCCCCGCCTCTCGCACCGCGAGCCCGGCCGCCACCGCCCAGTCCGCCACGCCCGGGGCGGGAGCGAGATCGGACTCCGGGATGCCGTCGGTGGTCCGCAGCCCCAGCCACGCCCGGTCGGTGGCGAGCTCGGCCGCCCCCTCGTGGAGGACCTCCTCGGGCATGCCGGGTGCCGCCAGGTAGGCCGCCGCCCGGCGCGGGTTGGTCTGGCGGCGACCGCTGCCATCGGGTGCGACCGCGAGCGAGGCGGCACCTACACCCAGCCCGAGGTACGGCGCGCCGCGCCAGTACAGGCTGTTGTGGACCGCGCGGTGGCCCGGCCGAGCGTAGCTGCTGATCTCGTAGTGCTCCCAGCCCGCGCCGACCAGCCGGTCGTGGGTAGCCGTGTACTGGGCCTCGAGCGCGTCGTCGGGCAGCGGCACGAGCCGGCCGTCGCGCACGCGCTGACCGAACGCCGTGCGGTCCTCGATCGTCAGCTCGTAGATCGACAGGTGGGTGGCGCCCGGCGCCTCGCCGAGCACGGGCGCGTGAAGTCCGGTTGCCGCGCCCGGTACGCCGAGGATGAAGTCCGCGGAGACGTCGAGTCCGGCCGCCGCCGCGCGCGCGACCGCGGGCGGCCCGTCGCCGAAGCGATGATCGCGACCCAGCACCACGAGCGCCGCGGGGTCGGTCGACTGCACCCCGATCGAGACGCGGGTGATGCCGGCCGCGCGCCAGGCGTCCAGCCGCTCCGCCGTGCAGTCCGTCGGGTTGGCCTCGAGGGTGATCTCGAGCGCTCGCGCTGGCGCGTACGCCTCGCGGACGCTCGTGACGGCCGCGGCGAGGCAATCCGGCCGCCACAGCGACGGCGTGCCCCCGCCGAAGTAGATGGAGACGAGGTCGCCGGTGTACCCGGACGCGCGATCGCGGAGCTCGGCGCGGATCGCGGCGAGATACTCGTCGTGCGGAGGGGCACCGACCTCGACCGCGAAGTCACAGTACGGACACCGCTTGCGGCACCACGGGAAGTGGATGTAGACGCCTAGGTCGATGCCCGTAATCTACCTCGACCACGCCGCCTCGACCCGCCCTGACGACGAGGTCATCGACGCGATGGTCGAGGTGATGCGCACCGCGTGGGCCAACCCGAGCTCGCAGCACCCGCAGGGGGCCGCCGCGCGGACCGTGCTCGCGACCGCCCGCGCGCGGGTGCTCGCCGCGCTCGGGGACCGCGCGGAGGGCGGTGTGGGGGATCTGCTGTGGACCAGCGGCTGCTCGGAGTCGGACGCGATCGCGGTGCTCGGGACCATGCGTCAGCGACCGGGGGCGCTCGTGCTGTCGGCCATCGAGCACGCCGCCGTGAGCGCCCCCGCGGCGGAGCTGGCGGCGCTCGGTCGCACGGTGGTCCAGGTCGCGCCAGGCGCGGACGGCATCCTCGAACCCGAGGTGGTCGCGGAGGCCGCGGCCGTGAACGGCGCCGCGATCGTCGCGGTCGTGATGGTGCAGAACGAGGTCGGGCTCGTGCAACCCGTGTCGGCGATCGCGAGCGCGGTTCGCAAGCGCTGTCCCCAGTGCCATATTCACGTCGACGCCGCGCAGGCGTTCGGCAAGGTGCCGCTCGCCGTCACGACGCTCGGCGCCGACTCGGTGGCGCTCGCCGCACACAAGCTCGCGGGCCCCAAGGGCGTCGGGGCGCTGTGGCTCCGGCACGGAGTGGCGCTATCGCCCTTGTGGGCGGGCGGCGGTCAGCAAGGCGGGATGCGCGGCGGCACCCAGGACGCGCCGGCCGCCGCGGGCTTCGGGATCGCGGCCGAGCGGGCCGCGCGCGATCTGTCGGTGATGCGAGCGCGCTGGCTCGAGCTGGCGTCGACGATCACGACCACGCTGGATGCGCGCGGCGTCGCGTACCGGCAGCTCGTACCCGATCAGCGGCGCTCCCCGCATATCCTGGCGCTCGCGTTTGCCGGGGTCCCCGCGAGCGCGCTCCGGACGGTGCTCGCGAGCCGTGGCGTGTCCATCTCGACGGGCTCCGCGTGCGCGGAGCGCGACACGAAGAAGAGCGTGATGCTCGAGCTGCTCGGCCTCGCCCCCGACGCCGGGATGTGCCGGCTCTCGTTCGGTCGCGACACCACGCAGTTCGACGTCACGATCGCCGCGGGGCTGCTCGCGGATGTGGTCGGCGAGCTGGCCAGACCGGCAGTTGGGCCGACGACGGGCCCGGGGACGGTTCCAGCTACTGGCCCGCAAACACGAGGCTGAACTTGAACGTGCCGCCCGGCGAGGTGCGGAACTTCCAGCCGCGCATCGCGGAGCTGAGGCACTTGCCGAGGGTGTCGTTGCCGTGGTCCGACAGCGAGACATCGCTGACCCGGCCACCGCTGTCGACGGTCAGCGTGACCATCACCTTCTTGACGTCGCCGATCGTGATCGCGTCCGCGCCACGCTGCGAGCGCATGTAGCAGCGCTGGGTCAGGCTCGAGTTGGTCTTCGCCATCGTCTCGATCTCGTCGCCGCGCAGCGAATCGCCGCCCACGGGCGGATTCGGTCGCGTCGGGATCACGGGCTGCACCGGCCGCCTCGTGATGATCGGCTTGTTGGGGTTGAACGGGTTGGCCGTCACGACGTAGCCGCTGCCCGCCCCCAGCCCCGGGAAGTTGCGGCGGGGATCGTCGGGTCGCGTCGTGTCGATCTGGGTCGCGCCGCCGAGCTGATCGCCGATAGTCCCCTGCTGGCTGTTGAGGACGAGCGGGACGACGATGATCGCGGCGCCGAGGAGCGCGGCCGCACCGACCAGCAGCGCGATCATGCCGCGGCGGTGCGACACCGGCGGGGCGTGCGCGGCCATCGTCGCACCCGGGGCCTGCTCGTCTGGAATCGGGAGGTCGTCGTGCCCGAGCGCGAGGCGGTCGATGCCCGCGCCATCGAAGCCACGCATCGGGGCACCGGCGCCGGCCATCGACGGCAACGGGCCACTGATGCGCTGCGTGCCGCCGCCGTGCCGTGGTGGTGCGCCTGCACTCTGAGCCGTCGCACGGGGAGCCGCCTGCGAGGAGGTCCGCGGCTTCGGGCTCGCGCGCATCAGGTCCGCGAGGTTCACGACGCGCGAGACCTCGCCGATGTCGAGGTCGTCGTCGTCGTCGTGGTCGAATGTCGGGGTCGCAGTCGCGGTCGCCGTGACGGGGGCTCCGAAGTACGCGGGGGCCACCGCGCCCGGAGCAGGCGCGAGGTCAGCACCGCCAAAGTCGAAGCTCGGGGCCGAGCCCCCACCCTGCTTCGTCGGTCCGCGGTGTGCGCTCGCCGCGGCCCCACTGGCAGGCGTCGCCGCCGGCGTGACCACTGGCCGACTGGCCGGCGTGAAGGCGGGTGCGCTGGCCGGACCGTGGGCCGAGGGAGCCGAGGTCCCCGCGCTCTTCTCGATCGCCGCCATCGTGGCCGCGAACAGCGGACGGGGCTCTTCGGGAATCGGGGGCGGAGTCGTGATCGCACGATGCCCACCCGACCCCGTGCGAGGCACGGGCGGTCGCGCGGGCGGCAGCACCGGGCGCGTGCGCAGGCCGCGGAAGTGGCTCACCTTGTCGACGGGCAGCCAGTCATCGAAGCCCTCGTTCCAGCAGTGCAGGTCGGCCTCGGGCGGCTTGCTGGTGATCCACTGCTGCGCAGCGGCGAGGGAGAACGGGCCGGACTGCTCGCCTTCGATCGAGACGTACCACTCGTCCTGCAGGGCAGCGGGCGCCGGGCCCTCGCCGATGCCGGTCGTGGATTCGATGGCGGCAGTTCCTGGCATGACGTCCAGCGTCGGTGTCGCTCGACGGGCGGCTGACTCGGGACCCTCCACGGCAGCGACCGGCTCCGGCATCCCCTCGCGCACCGTGATGACGTTCGAGCAGTTCTTGCAGCGGATCTTCAGGATCTTGCCGCGGACTCGGTCGTCACCGATCGAGTAGCGCGTCTTGCAGCGATCGCAGAGAAACTTCACGGCGAGAGCCGTGATTGTGCCAGCACGCACATGCCGGGGCCAAGGGCTTAGGCCCGCTTAGGGGGTCGCGGAGCGCGGAGCGCTGCCTATTGCGCTCCCTGCGCTCACGGGAGCGCTCGCAGAGGCGCTGCCAGACCCTTCCAGGGCGGCGGATCCCGGCTTGCCCCGGCCCCTCGCGAGCACGATCGGGATGATCGGCGCGACGTCGCGCACCACGCCGGCCGTGTCCGTGGTGAGCACGCCACCGACCTCGATCCCATCGACGCGACTCGCGATCTGGAGATACACGTCGACCTCGCGGAGCGGCGCGCCGACCCACCGCGTCTGCTGCTCGGTGATGGCGAACGCGGGCTCCGCACCGGCGACGCGGACGAGCTTGCTGCCCTCGAGCCGGTAGGCCACCACCGACCACGCGCGCTGGTAGCTGTCGTCGACGTGGGTCACGACGACGAGATCGTCGCGACCGTCCTCGAGCGCGCGGAGCGGCGCGGCGAACGCGAGGTCGGGTGCGTGCAGCGTGGCGATCGCGCGCGTGCCATCGGCGGACTTGATGGTGAGGTCGGTGCCGACGACCTCCACGAGCTCGCCGGCCGGAGTGAGGCACATCCCGAACCCCTGCCCCCCATCGCCGCCGGAGGCAACCACGGGCCGCGTGCAGGCCGGCGGGGCCGCGGCGGGCGACGGGACGGGGTCCGGCGTCACGAGGAACGCGGTGAGGCGCGGACCGTCCGCGATCGCGAGCACGTTCCGCAGCGCGCTCGCGGCGAGCCGCGGATCGCGGACGAGGAACGGATCGTCGGCCGGGGGTCCGACGGTGCGGAGCAGATCCTCGCGGGTCGAGCCCACGTGCACGCCCGACTCGGTGCGCGCGATGTCGGCGCCGAAGACGGCCACGAACGTCGTAGGGCCGCCCGGCTCGCCGCCGACGACGAGCTTCTCCTCCTCGGCGCGCACCACGCCCGTGTGAACGAGACCCGGGATGTCGAACCGCAGCAGCACCGGTCCGCCGACCATCGTGTGGAGCAGCTCGTTGATGGCGTCGCCGAGCAGATACGGCCCCACGCCGTCGCTGCGAATCGCGTGCGGCGGCAGCGGCCGGACGATGCCCAGCGCGGGCGACGGGATCGTGCGCTGCGCCTGCGCGTCGCGCGGCGGCGTCACCGCCGGGCGGTCGCGCTTGCGGTCGCTGCAGGCCGCGGCGCCGAGCACGAGGACGAACGCCGCGAACCTCACGTCCCGACGATATACGCGACCGCGGACGCGAGGGCCACGCCCAGCATCGCGACCAGCACCCAGGGCATTCGCGACGGGCGCGCCGGCAGCGCCGAGATCGGGGGTACGACCAGCGCACGGGTATCGGGCCCGCCTGCGGGGTCGCCGCCGGCCGGTTCCTCGACGCCGGTCGCGACTCGGGGGGCAGCGTCGGGCTCGGCCCGGGCCACGATCGGCTCGGCAATGATCGACGAGGAGCCCCGCGCCCGCGTCGCGACGGGAGCAGGAGCCGGCGCCGCAGCCGGAGCCGGAGCGCCGGGCGGAGTCGGGTCCGGGGTGGCCGTCGCATCGGGGTCCAGACCTGGTACCGGCGCGGGCTCGGGCGCGGGCTCGGGCTCGGGGGGCTCGACCGGACTGCTCGGCGGCACCGGCGTGCGCAGCGCATGCAGCTCCGCGAGCCCGACCCCCAGCGCAGCCGCCACCTCGACGTCCGGCTGCTCCGGGTCCTCCCACTCGCGCGCCTGCGCCGGCCCCGGCGCGCCCGGCGCCGGCGCGAACGTCTCGAACACCTCGCGGTCGAAGTCGAGCTCCGCGCCAGGCTTCGTGCCCTCGGGCTCGGACACCAGCTCGGGCCGCCTCGGCTGACCCGCGATCGCCGCCAGGTTGTCGAGGTACCGCGCGATCCGCACCGGCCCCGAGTGCATGCGCTCGTCGCGCAGGAACGACTCGAGATCGTCCGCCAGATCGTACGCCGACTGGTACCGGTCCTCGGGGTGCTTCTCGAGCGCCTTCATCACGATCGCCTCGAGCGCGCTCGGGAAGTTTCGCCGCGCGAACGTCGGCGGCTCGATCTGCGCGGCGACGAGCCGCTCGATCACCTCCTGCGCGGGACCGCGGAACAGCCGCTTGCCGACCGTGATCTCGTAGAGGACGATCCCGAGCGAGAAGATATCGCTCCGATGATCCACCGCCTTGCGCGCGGCTTGCTCGGGCGCCATGTAGCCGAGCTTGCCCGGCAGCACGTCGCCGCGTGAGCGCTGGCCGCGCGCGTTCGCGATCCCGAAATCGATCACCTTCAGGAAGCCGTCCTGCGTCACGAGCAGGTTCGACGGCGAGATGTCGAGATGGACGATCGCGAGCGGCTGGTCCGCGAGCGGCGTGCCCTCCCCGCCGCGCTTCGAGTGGAAGTACCCGAGGCCGGCCGCCGCCTGCCGCATCAGCTCGACGGCGTGCTCGAGCGGGAGAAAGCGATCGAGCGCGAGCCCGCGCCGGCACAGCTCGTTGAGCTCCTCGCCGACGATGTACTCCATCGCGATGTACGGCACGTCGTCGTGTTCGTCGACGTCGTACACGTGCACGATGTTCGGGTGATTCAGCAGCGCACCGATGCGCGCCTCGTCGAGGAACATCTCGACGATCCGCGGGTCGCCGGCGAGCTCGTCCCGCAGCCGCTTGATGACGACCTCCTTCTCGAACCCCGCCATCGCCGCCTGCCGCGCCAGGTAGATCTCGGCCATGCCGCCCACCGCGAGCCGCCGCAGCAGCGTGTACCGACCGCCGAACGGAGCCCCGCCCAGATCGGTGAGCTGGTGCCGGCTCCCCCGCACCGGAGCCTCCCGGGCGGCCGGGCCGGTGCGCGATTGCACCCGCGCCGGGCGATCGCGGCTCTGCTCGGTCATCGGATCGGTACGCCCGCCGCGGCGTGGGCCGCGAGGGTCGCCTCGATCGCCGCGCGGACGCCTCCCGTCGCCGGCAGCGGTACCCGGTCGACCGCCTCGCGGCTCGCGCCGGCGCCGGCGTCCGCGGCGCCGAGCGGGGCGAACGCCTCGAGCGTCTCCGTCATCCCCCACGCGAGCCCCGAGAGGTCGTAGCCACCCTCGAGCACGGCGACGATGCGCCCCTCGCTGACGCGGTCCGCGGCGGCGCGCATCCGCTTCGCCATCGCCGCGAAGCCCGCACGCGTCACGCGCATTCCCGCGAGCGGGTCATCTTCAAATGCATCGAAGCCGGCCGAGACGAGCACCAGATCCGGCCGGAAGCTCGCGAGCGCCGGGACGAGCACGTGATCGAACACCGCGGCGTAGTCGCTGTCTCCGGAGCCGCTCGGTAGCCCGACGTTCACGGTGGCGCCGCGCGCGGCGGGACCGCCCAGCTCCGTCGGCGCCCCCGTGCCCGGGTAGTACGGGAACTGGTGCACCGAGAGGTACATCACCGACGGGTCATTCCAGAAGATGTCCTGCGTGCCGTTGCCGTGGTGCACGTCCCAGTCGAGGATCGCCACGCGACCCGCCCCCGCCGCCCGCGCCGCCGCCGCCGCCAGCGCCGTCAACCGCGGGCACACCGATGCAGCGGCCGCAGAGCAAGCCCGAACACCCCGACGAGCTGATCTTCATCGTCGTGCATCAGGCGAGCGAGCTCTGGTTCAAGGTGCTGCTGCATGAGTTCGATCACCTGATCGCGCACCTCGAAGCCGGCGATGCGCAGACCTCGCTCACGACGATGCAGCGGATCAACACGCTCGTCGAACTCGTGTCGCACGAACTCTCGGCGCTCGACACGTTGCCGCCGCAGCGCTTCATGCAGTTCCGCGGCTACCTGGGTACGTCGAGCGGCTCGCAGAGCGCGCAGTTCCGTGCGATCGAGGCAACGAGTGGTCTGCGCGACCCGCACTTCATGTCGGCGCTCAAGGAACATGGCGAGTTGCCGCCGAAGGTAGCGCGCG
>JAYSYE010000376.1:0-4577 GCA_043716635.1 Deltaproteobacteria bacterium
AGTCGCGAAGCTGGCGCACCCGCGTGGTAGTCGGGCCTACGCTCGGGCCTGCGCTCGGCGCTCGACGACCGACCCTCGGCGCCCTGCGCCTGGCCGTACCGCCGCTTGTGATGCCGTCGCGTCACGAACACCGCGGGGCCGGCGGTCCGGGCACGCTCCGTCGTCCGCATGCCAGCCCGGCGCCATCACTGTCGAGCTTCTTCTCGGCGCCGTGGTGCGAGCACTCCATCGCGCGGATCCGTCCGAGCGGTCGGTCGTGCGAGCACCGCCGGTGTACAGCACCGCGTGTAACGCTCGGTCGTCGCACAAACGGGTTTGCGCGCCGATGCAGCTGAGATGTGAGGAATCGTGAGAGGCGGGTTCTAGGCGCTCGATCGCGTTCGGCGAGCTCGAGAGCTCCACTTCGCTGCAGTCACTGCAGTCGGAGCCACAGCAGTCTCCTCACGTTGGTCGCGGCGGAGGCGTCTACGGTGGCACCCGTGCCCTGCGCGACGCTCGCCGCGGCGACGCCAGAGCCGGTGCCGGTGGTGGCGGCCGTCCCCAGCTTCACTTGCTTGTCGCTGGACGAACCGATGATCACGATCGACCCGTTGATCGTGGCGGCCGTGAGCGAGCTGGCACCGCCGTACACGGTGCTCGTACCGTACGTGGTGAACGTCTCGGTGCCGTTGAGACCGTTGACCGCCAGCACGTACCCGGACGCCGCGCCGCTGGTGCCATAGGACACGTCGTTCACGTCCGCCGCGTCGCTGACCGCGAACAGCTGGTTGCCCACCACCGTTGGCTGCGTGAAGGCTTTCGTCCCGGCGGCCAGGTTTCGGAAGACGCGCAGATTGCAGGTGCTGCAGGTGCTCGCGGTATCGAGCACCGGATAGGAGCTCGCATTGATCTTGACCACCGCGAGCGAGTGGGTCCCCAGGCTCCAGCTGGTGACAGCGTCAGCCTGATCCGCGTAGCCACCCGCCACGAACGCAGCGTACTGGGTGGTCCCGTCGGAGTAGATCGCGGGCGGCGCACCGATCGGGTGCTTGTCGGAACCAGCAGCGTACTTGAAGCTGAAGAGCGGGGTGCTCGACGACCCGGTCTTGCTCGTTCCGGTCGCGGCGTCGAGCCGCCAGGCGCGGCCGTAGAGGTCGCCGAACAGGATGTCGGTGTAGAAGCCATACTTGTTGAGATCGACGCCGACCGCGCCACCGGGCACCGCCTGGTAGGGCACCGAGGTCACGGGATACGCGGACGTGAACGACCACGCGGCCGTGCCGGTGTCCAGGTTGAGCGCTTGCAGCACGACACCGGGAGCGGTGGTCGCGGCGCTACCACCGTTGCTGGTCTCGAGCCAGGCCATGTACTTGCTCGAGGTGTTGACCAGCACCGGGCCGACGGCCGCGACCATGCCGGTGCCGAAGTCGGTCGCGGCCGGCGACGAGGGTGTCGAGTACTCCCAGAGGAGCACCGGGCTGGCCGGATCGGTGACATCGATCGCGTAGGCGGCAGGCCGGGCGGCGACGGCGGGCGCCACGGCGGCCCGCGAGAAGCCCGTCTGGAACACGAGGATCGTCTTCCAGCTCTTCGTCCCCGTCCCCGTCGTGGTGCTGAAGTCACCGAACGCGTCCACCACGCGCATCGACCCGTCGATGCGCTGGGTGTTGCTCGGCAGGAGCGGCAGCTGGACGCGGGGCATGAACGCCCACAGCTCGGTGCCCAGGCTCGGGCACACGCTCGCGGACTGCGACGCAGTCGTGCCGCCGGTGCCGGCGCATACTGCGTGGAGCATACCGTCGGCTGCGCCGAAGTACGCCATGGTGGGCCGCGACGGTGAGGTCGTGTAGGGGCTCGCCTGGATGACCGCGGCGGTGGAGCGGTCGACACCGCCCAGTCTCGCGTTGAGGATCTTCTGGCTGAGCGTCACGTAGTCGGGCGCGGTCATGCCGGGGTAGCTCGCGCTTGGCGCGACCAGTGCGCCGAGCGTCGAGGCATTCGTGTCGTTCCAGGCGAGGATCGAGGAGGATGACGGGCGGCTGAACGTCGTGGTCCCGTTCGGCGTGTTCGTGTTGGTGAAGATGTACCGGCACGTGCCGCCCAGCGGCGTCGCGCAGCTGTTGCTGCGGCTCGGGATCTTGCCGGAGGCAGCGACATCGAACAGGATCGTCCCGGCCGAGTAACCCGAGGCTGTCGTCGTGATCCCGGTGGCGTTCGTCGACCCGTCCGCCTCGCGCGCTCGCATGTGGCCCGTGATGGAGGGGAAGGACCACCCGGACAGGGTCGCCTTGCTCGTGAAGGTGGTCGGCGCGCCAATGGTGAACGTGCCCTGCACGACGGCGGCGCACGCCGCGCCGGTCACGCAGCTCGCACTCGTGATCACGGGAATGACCGGGTTGGAGCGAGAGACCTCACCACCGCAGTTGATCCCGCTGGTCGTCAGGTTCGACATCTGCTTGTCGTAATGGATGTCGACGGCATGGCTTCCGTTCGCCTGGATCGAGTAGCCGACGATCGCACCCCAGATGGCCCCGCCGCTGCCACCTCCGTTGATCGTGACGTCGGCATTCGGACAGTACAGACCGAAGTAGGCGTTGCCGTTGCCATTCAGCGTGATCTGCTGCCGCGGCGACGTCGCCGTGCTCGTGCACATGATGAGCACGTTCGCGGGGTTCAGCGAGTCGTTGTTGAGCGCGCCGTTTCCGGCAAACGTGATGTTGCCCGAGACGTACACGACGACCGGCCCATGAGTGGCACCTGCGGTCACGAAGTCTAGCGCACCATTGCCACTCTCGGAGATCGAGGTGGCGGTATACGAGGCGCCACCGGGCGGCGCGGTGACCGTCGTGTTACCGCTGATCGCACCGAGCGCGGTCGGTACGGGGCTCGCTGGCACCGTCGGAATGGTGAGCGTGATGCCCGCGTTCGCCGTGCACGTGCCCGACGTGTTGGGGACGCTGCCTAACCCGCTCGCGTTGGTTCCAATGCCAGCACCGCACGAGCTCGTATCGACACAGCTCGTCGCATCGGTGCAAACGGGACAGCCGCCGCTGCCGTATGCGCCGCACGTGCTGTCCCAGCTGTCCGTCGTGCCTCGACCGCTGAAGCCACCGACGTCGGCGAACGCCGCATTGGCGAATCCTGGAATCGGGCACCCCGCTGCTTCCGCTCGCGGAGCTACAGCGACGGCCGCTGCAGCGAGGACCAGCCACAACCCGACCGACCGCACCCGGAAGAAAGCCATGGCAGGAAGCCTACGGTATGGCCGGTGTACCGACCAGGATTGGATGAGGCGTGATCGACGTCGACTCCGATCGTGCCGACATCAGCATACGTTATTGTCGTTGCGTGCTGCGTGTCGCATGTTGCCTCTTCCTCCTGTCCGGCCTCGCCCATGCTGCGCCCACCGACGCCGACCGTCGTGACGCCGAGGCTGGCCCCCCGAGCGATGAGCCGCACCGGCAACTGTGCAGCCGGCTCGCCCGCCTCGGACGCGCGGACGAGGCCGTCGCGGAGTGCGAAGCGGCGCTCTCGCTCGCGCCAGGGTCGCCCTACGACAAGCTGGCCCTCGCGTACGCGATCACGCAGACCGGGCGCGATCTCGCTCGTGGCCTTGCCCTCGCGAACGAGGCGCTCCCCGAAGTGTCGGGCGATCCCATCGCGGTCGGGATGTACTGCGGCGTGCTCCTGGATCTGCGAACCCGGCCAGGGATCGACCCGCAGCTCGACGACTGCATCAAGCACCTCTACGTCCTCGATCCCGGTGGTGCGGAGTCGAACTATCTCGGCGCGCTCGTCGCCGCCCTGCGTGGACACCGCGACCTCGCGCACCATCGGCTCGAGGTGGCGAAACAGGCAGGCCTGGCGGACGCGGAGTACACGCGACTCGCGGCGGAGATCGATGGCCGGGCCCCGCTGACGCAGACCCTCGCGCCTGCCGTCACCGAGCTCCCACGCAGCCACGGCCTGGCGAGGATGCTGGCAGTGGCGGCGGGCATCGTCGGCATGGCCGCGCTGGTCCTGGCCGGCCTGCGCCTGTCGCGTCGGCGGCGCCGTTAGTCGCGGATCGGGTCTCGCCGCCGGCGGGTGGCCACGCGTCGGTCGCCGTCAGTGGGGGCGCAGGGTCACGGCCACGTCGGCGTCGAGGGTCAGCGTCGCGGACTCCTCCATCGCGGTGCCGCACGTTCGCTTGCCGGCCAGCATGCCAGTCGCCACCATCTCGAAGCCTGCGGCATTCGTGGCGTTGTTGCACACGCCGTTGGCTTGCGCGGTCGCAGCCGGCGCGACGCTCGCGTCGATCCGCAGCGCGCAGCCGCCCGCCTCGCCGTTCAGGTCTTCGATCAGGATGTCGCCGCCGCCGGAGGCGCGCGTCCCGAGCCTGCGCACCCCGCTGCCGAGCAGATCGGGCCGCGGGATGCACAGCGTGACGAGCCCGGGGCCGTCGACCTGATGACCCTCGACCGTGACACTCGTCGGCGCTCCGGGCGCGGTCGGGTCGGGACAGTCATTCGCGGCGAGCGACGTGAGCTCGGTGAACGTCAGCGTGTGAGTCCCATCGGACACGATGAAGTTGTCGATGGCACCAGCGCCGACGCCGC
>JAYSYE010000377.1:0-13802 GCA_043716635.1 Deltaproteobacteria bacterium
CGAGCGTCGGCGCGCTCCACGCCCACTCCTCGAACATCTGCGACGGCGCCTCGACGAAGTCCCACTCCGTCGCGACCCCGCTCTGCGAGATCCACCGCTGATGGCCACCGAGCACGTGATGCATCAGGTGGCCGAACTCGTGGAACATGGTGACCACGTCGTCGTGCTCCATGAGCGCCGCCGCGGACCCGTCCGCTCCCGCCGCCGGCATCCCGCCGTCGCGCCCGTGGGGCGCCGGGAAGTTGCAGACCAGCACGCCCTCGGGCAGCTGGACCCCGCGCACGCCATCCTTCAACGGGAACTGGGCCGCGTGCTTGTACTTGCCCTCGCGCGGATGCATGTCGAGGTAGATGCGCCCGAGCTTCGTGTCGCGGCGCACGACGTCGTACACGAGCACGCTCGGGTGCCACCGCGCGACGCCGGGCGCAGGAGCGCTCGCAGGGTCCGCGACCGCCACGTACTCGAGGTCGAAGATCTCGCTCGTGATCGCCAGCAGGCCCGAGAGCACGCGCTCGTACGGAAAGAACTCCCGGATGAGGCCCGCATCGACGTCGTAGCGGTCCTTCTTGACGAGGTTCTCGAGCCACGTCTTCTGCCAGTCGGCCACTGCCGACGCGTCCGGCGTGACCTTCTTCAGCTGGCGGAGCAGCTCGTCGTAGTCCTGCTTCGCGCGCGGCGCGGCGAGCCCGTGAACGCGCGCGATGAAGGCGGCGGCAGCGGCGCCGGTCCCGATCATCTTGTCGGCCGTGATGTAGTCGGCCCAGTCCGTGTAGCCGAGCAGGTTCGCCTTCTCCGCGCGCAGGCCCAGGATGTCGCGAAGCACGGACTCGTTCTGCGCATCCCCGCGGCTCCGGAACACGACATAGAGCTCGCGGCGGAGGCCATCGTCCGCCGCGTACGTCATGACGGGGTTGTAGTCGGGGTGGTCGGTCGTGATCCGCACCGTGCCGTCCGCGGCCGGCGGGTGCGAGGCGATGAAGTCTGCGGGGAGACCCGCGAGCCGGTCGGGCGTGGTCGTGACCGCGCGGACATCCTCGGAGATGTGCTTGGAGAACTGCTGGCCGAGGCGCGTCAGCTCCTCGTCGATCTGCTTGAGGCGCGTGCGCGTCTCCGACGAGCGGTCGACCCCGGCGCGCCGGTAATCGCGCAGCGTGTGCGTGAGGAAGCGTTGCGTGTCGGCATCGGAGCCGGAGGCATCGACGGCCGACAGCGCGTCGTACATGTCGCGATCGAGCGCGAGATCCGAGTAGAAGCGCGAGACCGCCTGCTCGCACTCGCGCGCCGCGTCGCGGACGGCCTCGTCGGGATGAACCTCCGACATGAGCCCGGCGAGGGCATTGCTCCCGCTCGCGGCGGCCAGCAGCTCGTTGTAGCGGACGAGCAGCTCGTCGACCGTGCGCGGCGTGCTCGCGACGAGCTCGGGCCGGAGGGCCTCCGCGCGGTGCAGTCCAGCGAGACACTCGGTGACGAAGCTGCGTACCTGGTCTGACTTCTTCACGGCGCCTTCGAGTGTTACACGTTCTCTCGTGACGGATGCGATCCCGCACGTACCCGCGTTGGGCGACGCGCTGCCGCTCGTGGCGACGGCGAACGACTGGCTCGCGGTCGCGCTCGACGATCTCGACAGCGTGCACGCCGACCACCTGCACTGCGAGCGCAAGGCGGCGCAGTCCGCGCTGTCGCTGATCCGCAGCTATCCCGAGCGCGGCGGGCTCGTGGAGGCGATGGCACGCCTCGCCCACGACGAGACGCGACACGTCGTGCAGGTCGCCGCGCTGATGGCGAAGCGCGAGCAGCAGGCCAGCTACGATCACGGCGACGAGTACGCCGCGGCGCTGCGCAAGCACATCCGCAACCGCGAGCCCGAGCGGCTGCTCGACCGATTGCTCGTGTTCGCGGTGATCGAGGCGCGCTCTGCGGAGCGGCTCGGCCTGCTGGCAGCGGCACTACCCGATGACAAGGCGCGCGCCCTGTACGCGGATCTCGCGCGTGCGGAGGTGCGACATCGCGACACGTTCCTCTCCCTCGCACGGGACGCGGCGCCCGCGACGTGGCGCGACCGGGCGGCCGAGCTCGCCGTGATCGAAGCGGATATCCTCGAGCACCATCCCGTCCTCGCCCGCATCCACTGACGAGGCCCTGCGGCCTGCCTGCCGGCGCCGGTCAGTCGGGCTCGGGATGCGGCTGCAGCTCGGCGAGCGGCGGCATCGTCACCAGCGCCCGGAACTTCAGCGCGACGATCCCGACGACCACGAGCGCGAGCACGCCGCCCCCGATGATCGAGCCGGGCGCGCCGAACAGGTGCGCGGCGAGCCCGGACTCGGCCCCGCCGAGCTCGTTCGACATGCCGATGAACACGAAGTTCACCGCGCCGACGCGGCCACGGATCGCATCGGGCACGACGATCTGTTCGAGCGTCAGCCGGATCACGACGCTCACGTTGTCGAGCGCGCCGCACGCGACGAGCAGCGCCACGGTGAGCGGGAGCGACCGCGAGAGGCCGATGCCGATCGTCGCGACGGCGAAGAGCGCCACCACGACGAGCAGCACCCGGCCCGGCCGCACCCACGGGCGGATGCGGCCGGTGACCACCGCCGACAGCACCGCACCGAACGACTGGGCTGCGCGCAGGAAGCCGTAGCCGATCGGCCCGGTGTGGAGGATGTCGGTCGCGATGGCCGGCATCAGCGCCGTGACGCCGGCGAACAGCACCGCGAACATGTCGAGCGTCAGCGCGGGCAGCAGCAGCGGGGACCGGAAGATGAAGCGTAGCCCTGTCCGCCAGTCGCGCCGCGCGGCCGCGCCCCCCGTGCTCGCGATCACGCGCGGCACCGGCAGCGTGCGGTAGAGGATGCCGGTGGCAAGCCCGGTCAGCGCGACCACCGCGTACACGAAGCTCGCGTGCACCACGGCCAGCGCGAGACCCGCGAGGGTGGGCCCCGTGATCAGCGCGAGCTCCGAGAAGCTCGACACGGCGCGGTTGCCCCGCTCGAGGTCCTCGCGTGGAACGATCAACGGGAACACGGTCGATGCACTCGGCGCGTGCACCGAGGTCATGCAGCCGAGCGCGAGGAGCAGCACCAGGTACGTCGGCACCGGGGCATGGAGCCACGACGCGACGCCGAGCCCGAGCCCGATGAGCCCGGTCCCCGTCGCGGCGAATCCCGCGAGCTTGCGGCGGTCGGAGCGGTCGGCGAGCGCGCCCGACCACGTGAACAGCAGCAGGACCGGCAGCACCTGGACGGCACCCACGTACGCGAACACGAGCGGATCGCCGGTGCGCGCGAACAGCTCCCAGCCGACGGTCGCCGAGATCACCGCGCGCCCGAACGTGTTGAGCGCCCGCGCCGTGACGAAGCGCGCGATCACGGACTGGGTCATCGGGCTGGGATGCTAACCCCAGTGCTCACCTGTGCTGACCCGCCTCGCCGTCGCATCTCACGCGATGCCGTCGTTGCGTGCTCGCCCGGTACGCCCGGTACCGGGCTCCGCGCACGCCTCGGCCTCGCGCGAGATGCTTGGCGATCCGGATCATCTCAGGCGAGCCCAGGGGTTAGCCCGGAACATTTCGGTGCGCTCGTCGGCGCAGGCGACGCGAATGCGTCCCTAGTGGCAGTTGGAGTCGCGCCAGAAGTCATGCACGTAGTCCGAGAACGTGCCGGCGAAGGCCGCGCCCGGCGCGGGGCGGAGCTCGCCGCCGTTGACGCTCAGGAAGTATTCGATCGGCAGCGCCACGTACTGGCCATCCGCGGTGGGCGTCGGCGCCACGGGCGGGCACGTGTACATGCGGAACGGATCGAGCTCGCGCCACGACAGCGCGTAGCGCGCATTGTTACCGGTGCGGCGATCGAACGCGACGGGACGCGTGTGCCACGTGGCCTCGCCATGGAAGCGCCAGTGGAAGCGGACGTCGAGCTGCTGCCAGAGCGACGGATCGTCGTGGTCGGTCAGGCCGGGCTCGTAGACCTGGAAGCAGAGGTTGGCCTTCGCGGCGCGCTGCCGGGACCACGTGTCGAACGAGAACCCCTGGGCTGCCGGGAGCCCGCCGTCGCACGGGTCCCCGCTGTCGCGCGAGATCAGGGTCTGGACGGTCCCCATCCACTGCGGCGCGTGAGCCGTGGCGAACCGATAGTTCGCGCCCGTGTTCGAGTCCCACGCGTGGCACCCGGTGGCGGACGTGTTCTCGAACCACAGCTCCACGCCCGTCGCGGTCGGCGGCACGGCGACCACCGCGGTGGCGTCGCGCACGCTGACAAGGCGCTCGATCGGCGCGGCTCCGGTCGCGTACTTCACGTGCGCGGTGATCTCCCACAGCGGCAGGCCGTTGCGCGAGTCGCGGCACTGCGGGAGCCGGGCGACATCGTAGGCGATCGCGAGCTGGCCCCCCGGAGCGATCGCGCCCTCCTGGTGCTCGGACCAGTCGGCGGCGAACGCGAGGGTCGCGCGCAGCGGGCCCGCGGGCGGGTGGCAGCGGTTCGCATCGGAGCCCACCGCGAAGTCGGGCTGCGCCATCGCGTAGTTGTCGAAGTCGCTCGCGTGCCGGTTGTGATCGAAGAGCCGACCGCCCTCGGCGAGCTGGAGATACGGCGCCACCTGGATGGTGGCCGCGGCGAGCGACGACCCCGACGAGCCGGGACCCGGGAGCCCGTCGGCGATGCGGACCGTGTACGGCTTGAAACCGGGCGTGCCCGGCGTGCTGGTGGTGCTCACCGCGGTGGCGGCAACGGCACGCCACGACGGCTCCGCGCCGACGCGATACAGCACGTACGGCGTCAGCCCTTCGGCCTGTGCCGCCTCGGAGATCTCGACAGTCCCCTGCCAGATCCAGGAGGTCGACCCTGACGGGGTGACGATGGCTTCCCAGCCGGCGCCGGTCCAGTTGCGCTTCAGGCTGCGCAGCACGACGTGGCAGTTGCGATCGGCCGAGTCGGTCGCGCCGTCGACACCGACGAGCGGCTCGGTGGCCGACGCCGTGCCACCGAGTCCGTCCCCCGCGTCGGCGCATGCAGCGAGCCCCGCGGAGCCGGAGGCGGCGAGAGCGAGGAGTGCGACGCGGACCCACGTGGACATACCGCCACGTACCTGCCGGGGGCGTGCCACACGGCGGCCGTGCAGTAATCGCCACTTGCGCGATCGGACGTGCCCCGCGATGTCGAATTTCGCAACGCCCGATGTGAGCGTTCGATCAGCGACAGCCGAAGAGATCGTTCGGATCGCAGCCGGCGGGCGGCTTCTTGCCGTCGGGCTTGCCCACCTTGGGGTCCGGCCTGGTCGTCTTCGGATCGCTCTTCCCGAGCTTTCCACCGGTCTTCACGACCTTCGGATCTGCCTTCACGACCTTCGGATCCGGTTTCACGACCACCGGCGGCGTCACCACCACCACCGGCGGGTTCACCACCGGTTCCGGTTTCACCGCCACCGGCGGCGCCACCACCACCGGCGGTTTCACCACCACCGGCGGCGCCGTCTCGACCGGCGTGGGCTGGTCCGTGTCGGTGGTCACGGGTGGGGCTGCCGTCGGCGACACGGCGCCAGACGCAGGCTGCTTCGCAGCGCCAGTCGTGGCGCCCCCGCGATGCGTCGCGAGCCCGATGCCTCCGCCGACGACAACGATCACGAGCAGCGCGGACACCGCGATCATCAGACCTCGCCTGCGCGACGCCGGCTCGGGCGGACTCGCCACGGCTGCGACCTGCCCGTGTCCAGCGTGCAGGCTGGTCGGGGTCCTGAGCCCGGCCTCCAGCGGCGGCGTCGGATACCCCAGCACCGTCGGCGGCTGCAGGCTCGGCGGCTGCAGGCTCGGCGGTTGCAAGACCCCCTGCGCGCGGGCGTGGATCTGCGACGGCGACGTGGGCGAGTTCGACGCCGGGAGCCGCGGGCTCGACACGGGCGTCAGTGAGCCGGGCCCCGTACGGTGGCCCTGCTGGAAGCTCGGCAGCGCGACGATTGCCGGCGGCAGGTCCGCGGTCGTCGGCGCATCGAAGGTCGGTCGGTCCGGCTGCGCGCCCGGCTGCGACGGAGGCGCCGGGCCCGGCTGCGACGCGGGCAGCACGTACCGCTGCGAGTACGACGCGGATTGCGCGCCCATCGGGGGCGGCGTCTTCGGTACCGGCGTGGTCTCGCCGGGCGCCACGGGCGCCTGTCGCGGGATGTTCGCCATCGACCCGCGGCGCATGGCGAAGCTCGTGCAGCGCTCCGCGAGCATGCGCGCGCGTACCGGATCGGACGCGAACGGCACCAGGTCCAGCGCGAGATCCGCGACGGTCTGGTACCGCCGCTCGATCGGCTTCTCGAGACACTTCATGACAACCGCGACCAGCCCCGGCGGCATCGGCCTCAGCATCGGGACCGGCGGATCCATCGCGACCGCGATGCACAGCTCCGAGTACGCCTCCGCCCGGTACGGCCGCACGCCCTCGAGCAGCTCGTAGAGCACCACGCCGAGCGACCAGATATCGCTGCGCGCATCTGCCGTACGCGTCGACCGCATCTGCTCCGGCGCCATGTACGCCGGCGTGCCCATCACGGAGGTCGTCGACGTCAGGTCGCTCGCACCCTCGGGCGCCGTCGCGATCCCGAAATCGAGGATCTTCAGGCTCGGCGGATGGTCCGCCGGATGCGTGACGAACAGATTCGACGCCTTGATGTCGCGGTGAATGATCCCGAGGGAGTGCGCCTCGGCGAGCCCATCGCACGCCTGCAGCATGAGATCCGTCGCGAGCTGCGGCGCCTGCGGCCCGTAGTGCTTCACGATCGCATTGAGATCGGCACCCTCGAGGTGCTCCATCACGATGTACGGGATGCCGTTCTCGAGGCGCCCGACATCGAGCACGCGCGCGACGTGGGCGCCCTTGAGCTTCACGGCGGCGCGGGCCTCGCGCAGGAAGCGCGTGACGATGTCCGCGCGCTCCACCAGCTCGGGCAGCAGCACCTTGATCGCGACCGGCTCGTCGAGATCGATGTGCTGCGCCTTCACGACCGCGCCCATCCCACCCTCGCCGATGATGCCCTCGACGCGGTACTTCCCCAGCAGGATCGTGCCGGGCGGTGGGTAGCGATGCATGCTCATGTTGGACAGCGCGAGTCGGGTACGCCTTGGAAGAGCGTTCGCGTTACGGGCAGACCGGGACGAGGCTGCCGGTCGTGCGCTGTGCCTGGAGGAAGCACGGGTTGACGTTGTCGGTGCAGTTGTTGTGACAGCTGTCGGTGTTGATGATGTTGCCGTCGTCGCACTGCTCCGAGGGACTCACGTAGCCATCGCCGCAGCGCGCCGCGAGGCAGTACGGGCAGTACCCGTACGGATCGTTGGTGCCGTCGTCGCATTGCTCGCCGAGCCCGGGCTGCACGATCGCATCGCCGCAGCGCCACGGCTGACACGCATTCGAGCAGGTATCATCGTTCGTCGAGTTCCCGTCGTCGCAGCCCTCGCCGAGCTGCGCGATGCCGTCGCCGCAGCGCGCCGCCGTGCAGCTGTTCGAGCACGCGTCGTTGTTCGTGGGGTTCCCGTCATCGCACTGCTCGCCCGCCTGCACGATGCCGTCGCCACACCGCGCGACCGTGCACCCGTTGGAGCAGCCGTCCGTGTTCACCCCGTTGCCGTCGTCGCACTGCTCGCCCGCCTGCACGATGCCGTCGCCGCAGCGCGCCGCCGTGCACGTGTTCGAGCAGGCATCCGTGTTGACGCTGTTCGCGTCGTCGCACTCCTCGACCCCGGAGCGCACGATCCCGTCGCCGCAGCGGGCCAACGAGCACGCGTTGGTGCACGCATCGCCCGCCGTGGCGTTGCCGTCATCGCACTGCTCGCCGGGCTGCTGGATCCCGTCGCCGCAGCGCGCGCTCGTACACGTGTTCGAGCAGCTGTCCGCGTTCACGCCGTTCCCGTCGTCGCACTGCTCGACGCCGGCATGCGTGACGCCGTCGCCGCAGCGCGCGCTCACGCAGGCGATGCATGCATCGGTGCTGTTCGAGTTCGCGTCGTCGCACTGCTCGCCCGCATCGACGCGGCCGTTGCCGCAGATCTCGAGCTTGCACTGCGCGTTGCAGTGCTGGTCGCCCGCCTCGCACTCCTCGCCCGCTGCGCTGTTGCGGATGCCATCGCCGCAGGTGACGTGCGTGCAGTCCTTGTCGCACGTCGCGGTGTTCACCCCGCCGCCGTCGCACTCCTCCTGCGGGTCGGTCATACCGTCGCCGCACGCCTCGTTGCGCTGACACCCCGCGCTGCAGCCGTCGCCGCTGACGTTGTTGCCGTCGTCGCAGGTCTCGCCCATCGCCAGGTCGACCACGCCGTTGCCGCAGACTTCGTTGCTCTGGCAATCGTGGCTGCAGCCGTCGCCGCCGACGAAGTTCGCGTCGTCGCAGACCTCGTTCTTCTCGGCATCGACCACGCCGTTGCCGCAGATCTCGTCGCTCGAACAGTCCGCGTTGCAACCGTCGCCACCGACGGTGTTGCCGTCGTCGCAGACCTCACCGTCATCCATCACCCCATTGCCGCACCCGACCGCGGGATGAGTCATCCCGTCGTCCGTCGTGTCGTCGCCGCCGCCCACGTGCGACGCCGTCGGAGTCGAGCACGCGCCCGACACCATCAGCGCCCACAACCCGACCCATCGAACGATGTTCGATCTGCTCATCGCCAAGAATCTTAGCGCGCTCCGGGCGCGTCTGGATCTAACAACCAGCGAGTGTGATGAACACGAACGAATTCGGCACGCGCTGTAGGGCAACGTCGCATCGATTGCTGCGACCCACCCCCGCGACCTTCGTCACGCTCGCACCCAGGTCGGCGAACGCTGTCCCGTTGACCTGCGTCCCCGTCCCACCCGGGCCCACATTGGCCGGGTCGAGCGTCCCGAAGGCGACGTCACTGAAGTAGCCCGCCCACGGCGCATTGCCGACGACGGTCGGGCTCATCGTGCTCTCGAGCGGACCATCGAGTGGGCTCTCCGCATTCCGCGCGACGTGCTTCTGGTCGATCGGCGCCCCGCCGCGCAGGTACGTGACGAGGAAGCCCTCGGTGATCGCGAGCATCCTCGTCGGCGCGGCCGGTGCCATTTCCGCGGCCCATGCCACGACGGTGGCGGTCGGCAGCGCGTAGGCCCGCACGTCGCGATCGACGCCCGCCGCTTTCATGCGTCCGAGCACGGGGCTCACGGCCTGCGCATGGTCGCCGGCGCCGCTGGCCACCACGATGCCGACGTCCGTGCCGTCGGCGGGCAGATCCACGACCGCGTAGTGCCCGCAATCATCGATGACCCCGGCCGTACCCGCCGGACCAAGCGGCATGTACAGATCCGCGAGCGCGTGGCCGGTCACCGTGAGCGCGCACGGCCCGGTGTCGGTCGCCGCCGCGCACGTCGCGCCGGTCGGGCTCGCCGCGCGCAGCGGGAGGTTCGTCCCCCCGACCGTGTACAGCTGCCCGCACACCGACCGCCCCGTCGAAGACGTGCAGATCGGCGTCGCGTCGCACACCGAGGGCGCGTCGATGTCCTGGGCGTCTCGCACGCTGCCGTCCTGCGGCTCGAACGTGGTCTGGTCGAGGCCGAGGAGCGTCTGGCACCCGGTAGTTCCGCAGAGCACACCGAGCACACCGAGCCCCACCATCGCGGATCGCGCCGTCACAGCGAGCCCCCGATCGCGAGCCCGACCTGGCCCGGCGCCAGCATCGGCACGAACGTCACGGCCGGGTGGCGCTCCTCGATCCGGACCTTGCTCGTGAGGACGAGCATCGCGCCGACCCCGACCAGCACGATGCCGCCCGCCGCGACGAACGTCATGTTCCGCGCCGATGCGCGCGCGTCGTTGGCCCGATCACTCGACGCCTGGTGCGCGCACACGCCACCGGGACAATCACCGATCGCGTCGCGATAATCGGACCGCGCCCCGAGCGAGATGATCGAAGCCGCCGCGATCGCGCCGACGCCCACGACCCCGGCCGCGAGCCCACCGTAGAGCTTCGCCGGCCTGCGGCGCGTGGTCACCGTGATCACCGGCGGCAGCTCGGGGGGCGCTTCGAGCGAGACTTGCTTGTGGTCCGCATCGACGAGCACCACCGTCGTCTGCTGCGGCTCGCGACCCCGCACGCGCACCTCGATGACGTGCGTGCCCGGATCGACCTCGAGATCTCCCGCGAGCGCCGATCGCGGCGTCTCGATCCCGTCGAGCAGGAAGCGCGCGTCGAGCCCGAGCTCCGCAGGCACGATCACCTTCAGGTGCGGTACGCGCACGCCGATCTGCTGCAGGCGAGCCCGGGCTCCGGCGGCGCGATCGTCGGAGCGCTCGAGCGCCAGCCGCTCCGCCTCGACGTACGCGTGATACGCGGACGCGGTCTTGCCCCACTCCTCGAAGCACAGTCCCAGATTCAGCTGGGTGCCGACCGAGGGATCGGCCTTCTGGCTCAGCGTGAACGCATCGCACGCGGCCTCGTACTCCTTCGCGGCGAGATGATCGCGGCCCTGGTTGAACAGCACCTGGGCGCGCTGCTGCTCGGGTGTCAGCGTGGGCGCGGGCGCGGCCGGCGTGGGCGGCTCCGGCGTCGTCGGCGTCCCCTTGCCCTTACCCCTGGGTGCGGCGTCGGCGACCACGGGCACAGCCATGATCGCGATCGCCGCGATGAATGCGCGACCCCTGCTCCACATCGGGGCACAGAGTAGCAGAATGACTACTGCTTCACGAGAACGCGGCCCGTGTGTGCGGGGACCGTCACATCGATCGTGCCGTCGGCCTTGACGGTGAACGTGTCCGCCTCGTGGCCCGGGAAGACATCGTGCAGCACGGTGCCGGGCCCGAGCGTCGTATGCATGCAGGCGCCACCCTCAACGACCGGCGCGCACGACTCGCTCGACTGCGCGCTGGCGTTCAACACCACGAGCGCCGTCTGCTCCGGCGCGATGCGCTCGAAGCCGAAGATGCCCGCATCCCGGCGGGCCCCGGCCTGCGTGGTCGACCAGGTCACCGAGACGGTTCCCCGCGTGAGCGCCGGGCTCGCCTTGCGCATGGCGATGAGGCCCTTCGTGAGCTGGAACGTCGGGTGGTCGGTCGCGAACGGCGCGTAGCCCGCTCGCGGATTGCCGCCGAACATATCCTCGCGGTTCTTCGGATCGACGCCGCCCGCGAAGCCTTGCTCCGTGCCGTAGTAGACGCACGGGATGCCATCCCAGGTCATGAGGTACGCGAGTGCGGACTCGAGGACCGCAGGATCCGATTTCTCGAACATGAAGCGTGGCAGATCGTGGTTATCGAGAAAGTTCACCATCAGCTGGTCCGGTGCGACCCCGACGCCACCGTCCTCTGACCGGGCATGCGCCGTGGCGCCATACGTGGGTCCGACCGAGTATCCCTGCATCGAGCAGTACGGATCGGCGGCAGCCTTGCCCATGCGCGAGTTGTAGAGGCACTCGAGGTTCTTGGTCGGCTGTCCCTGGCCGAACACCGCGTCGATGCCGCGGTACTTCTGCGAGAAGTAGAACATCGAGTCGAAGCGGCCGAACGTGCCCTGCTCGTCCTGGCCACCGAACGTGTACGCGCCGATGAGGTCGTCGTTGCCGTCGAAGCCCTCGCCAAAGATGAAGAAGTTGTCCTTGCCGAGCTCGTGCGCCTTGGCCCGCATGCGGCCGGTGAAATCGCCCCAGAAGCCGCGCAGGTTGCGGGCGATCTCCGGGCGATCGATGTGCTTCACCGTGTCGATGCGGAAGCCGTCGAAGTCCGCGACCTCGATCCAGTACTCGAAGGAGCGAATGAGCGCCTCCTTCGTGTCGGGATTGTCGGTGTTCAGGTCCTTGAGGCCGCCCGGGAAGTCGCCCGTGGTCTCCTGCGTGCGGACGAACTCCTTCGAGTAATCGCCCTCGTGCCACCACACGTAGACGCGCCCCTTCAGGTTGTACCAGGACTTGTCGTCGAACCACGGCTTGTCCGAGGGCCACCCGAACCACTCGGGCGGTCGCGGCGGCGGGGTGCGATTCTGGGCGGGCCAGTCGGTGAAGCGAATGTCGGCAGGGCCCGAGAAGCCGAGCGACGTCCAGCCCTGGATGCCGCGCGGGTCGTAGTCGGGGTCCCACTCGATGATGCGCTCGAGGTAATCCTTGCCCTTCGTGCAGTACTGCTGCTCGTCGGCGGAGCACGCCGCCGGGTTCTGCTGGCAGATCTGCAAGCACGTGTGGCCGAAGCCGCCGCCCGAGAGCGTGTCGTCCGGCTGCCCGTTGCCGTTGATGTCGTAATAGAAGAGCTGACCCATGTGGTTCGTCACCACGTCGAGGATCACGAGCATGTGCTTCGCGTGCGCCTTGTCGACGAGCTCGCGCAGCTTCTCCAGATCACCGAAGTGCGCGTTGGTGCGCAGGAAGTCCTGCGTCCAGTAGCCGTGGTAGCTCGCGAAGCCCGCGTCCTCCTCCGTGTTCTTGACGACGGGCGAGATCCACAGCGCGGTGACGCCGAGCTGCTCGAGGTAGTCGAGGCGGTCGATGACGCCCTGCCAGTCGCCACCGTGGTAGCGGCCCGGGATCGACGGCTCGACGTTGATGTCGTTGTTCGGATCGCCGTTGTCGAAGCGGTCGACGACGATCTGGTAGATGACCTGGTTGCGCCAGTCGACGCCGACGTTCGCCTGGTGGTCGCGATCCGCGGGGTGCTGGAAGTCGGAAGCGCCTCCGCACGCGGCAGCCCCGAGCGCAAGCACGAGCCCGAACGCGAGCGACAGACGGGCGACGCGGGACATGTGAGCCATGGGGGAGCACGATTCGTGCCCCGAGCACGCCGCTGCGATCAACTAGTTAATTCGGCTCGCATCGGCGTGCCGTTGCGTTCGGCAACGACGCGTTGCGCTCAGCGATGGTCGACGGTGACGGCCGCGGTCGCCAGCTCCGGCGGGTTCAGGATCCAGGGATCCATCGCGAGGTCGCCCAGCAGGTGGCGGCGAAACCACGCGACGTCGACGCGCCGCGTGACCGTGCGGGCGACCTCGGGAGACGCCGTACCGGCCGTGCAGAATCCGCAGACGAAGCACGAGGGATCGTCGACCCAGTCCATGTGGTCGCTCGCGGCGACGGTGATCGCCACCGCCGGCGCGGGCGCGGCGGCGTAGAACTGGAGGAAATTCTCGGCCTGGGGCGCGCACGGCATCCCGCCCACGCCACCACTCGCATCGGTGATCTCGCCGACGACGGCGAGCGGCGCGGTCAGCATGGCGACCCGCTCGGGTGCGACCGACGGTGCGGTCGAGTCGACGGGATCCCAGCCCACGACGGCCTTGATGCGGGCATCGGTCGCGGCGACCAGCACGGCGATCTTGCCTCCGAGGGAGTGCCCGGCGATCCCGATCTGCGTCGGTGCGATGGCGAGCGCGGGTTGCGCGAGGGCGTAGTCGATGACCTTCGCCGCGTCGTCGGCAATCGCGGCGTGGTCGGGTGAGAACGACGTGTCCGCGTAGTCGATCGCGATCGCGACGAAGCCCCACGTCGCGAGGTGATGCGCGTACGACGTGTACTGGGTGCGGTCGAGCTTGAACCCGGGGAGCACGATGACGAGCGGATGCGGTCCCGGCGCGCCGGGGGCGAAGATCGTCGCGGGCTGCTGGCGCGACGGGGTGGTGCCGGGGATGGATACAGTGGTCATCGTCACGGTGGCGGGCCCATCGGTGGCGGGATCCGGTCCCGTCGGGGGAGCGGCGTCGGGCAGCGTGCCCGGCGGGGCATCGGGAGACGAGCCGGTGGGAGCATCGGAGGACGACGGCCGCGCGTCGATCACCGCGCCACTGGAGTTGCCGCTGCCGCAGCCGCCCATGGCGCCGAGGGTGGCCAGCAGCGCTGGCG
>JAYSYE010000378.1:0-13798 GCA_043716635.1 Deltaproteobacteria bacterium
ATCGCGGCGAAGTACTTCACGGCGGCGACGTGTGCGAGCGCGGATACTCGCTCGAGCTCGAACGCCTCGACGCGCCCATCGGCTTCGATCGCGAGGTGCGCTACGCGCAGGCAGTCGTCGAGCAACGCGATCTGCGTGAGCACGGAGAGCCCGGCGCGTGCGGCGGTGAGCCCCTCGTCGAGCATCCGGGTCGCTTGCGTGCGCGTGGGCTCGCGGAGGGAGCGGTCGAGCGTCTGCGCGACGCGCGTGAGCCAGGACGCGATCTCCGCGGTGGAAAGACCGGCGAGCATGCTCACGCGATATCCGCCCGCACGACGAAGTGGAAGGTCGCGCCGTCGGCCACGATCTCGGAGGCGGCGACCAGGGCGGGGTCCATCGCGGCCACGAGATCCGCACGGGTCAGCTCGAGCTCGCCCGCGCGGTGGGCGGCGAGAAGCCGCGCCTTGAGTGCAGCGAGCGAGTCCGGCATCCCGGGCTGATCGCGCAGGCCCTCCCAGATCGCGGACACGAACACCTTCCGCGGACCGAAGCGGCCACTCGTCGCGGCGCGTGCCGTCGCCTGGACGGCCTGCGCGAACGCCTCGGGCGGCAACGATACGGCGGCCGGTGCGGGGATCGCCGAGCCCGATTGCGATCGTGGGATCGACGCGCGCCCGATCGCGCGCCCCGCCAGCCACCAGATCACGAGCGAATCGCGCAGCGCCTTCAGCTCGGCCCGCGGGACTCCCAGCTCACGCGCGACGTAGAGTCGGAGCAGACGGTCGGGTGGCGCGGCCTCGGTGGCGAGCTCGCGCTGGAGGAAGAGCGAGCGGATCTCTCGCGGGCATCGCTTCGGCTTGCCAGCGAGTCCGAGGCGCTCCCACGCGAGCGCGTCGCAGACAGCGGCGAGTGACGGCGGGGCGCCCTCGGTCCACTGGCCCAGCAGGCGCGCGGCGATCGCGCTCGTCCAGGTATCGCGATCCTTCACCCGGGCCGCAAGCTTCGGCATCGCGGCCGTGATTCCCAGTGCGCGCAACGGGAGCCAGCGGTCGACGAGTTGCGCCCACGTCGAGGTTGCGGGGAGCTCCAGCATCGTGTGCAGCACGCGGACTCGTGCGCCGTCGAGAGGAACGGAGGGGTCACCGTCGATCAGGTGCGCGGCGCGGGCCCCCTCGAGCGCGAGGGCTACCTGCGCGTTCCAGTCGGGGTCGCTACTCGTCGACGGGGCGAACCGACGCGTGGCCCGTGCGACGTCAGCGGCGGTGCAGGGCGTCGGGCTCATGAGGACGCGGGCGGCCACGAGAGCCGTGAGGGGAGCGAGCGGGTCGGTCGAGTCGACCGCTGCGGTGCTAGCGAGTGTCTGGCTCATCGTGGAGTCCCCTGCCGGCGAAACGTCAGCGCCATCACGACCTGGTTGACGGCCTCGCGAGGGTCCCGAAGAATGTCCTCGGCGAGCACACGGATGACGAGATAGCCCTGGGTCTGCATCAACACGTCCTTGCGGCGGTCGCGGCGATAGCAGTCCGGATCCGCGAAGTGGTGGATGCCATCCACTTCGATCGCGATCGCATCCACTCGCGACAGCAGATCTACCTCGGCGGCACGCGAGCCGAAGCGTACGGACAGCGACTCGTTGAGCGCGAACCGACCTGTGGTTGCGGGCGTGGCCTCGAGTGCGTCGAACAGCGCGGCCTCCGCGGCACTACGTGCATCCACCGTCGGGTGCGCTTCGGTGCGGGACTGGTCGCAGGCCGTCGGGCTTCGCGCGTGGGTGCTCGAGGTAGGCGGCAGGGCGTGCTGGGCGGCTGCTGTGGCGTCGACACCCGGACGGAGCTCGGCGCGCTCGGGCCGCTCGGCGCGCTCGGGTACCGGCAACCACCCTTCCGCGACCATCGCTGCCTCGCGGTCGATCCGGTGTGCCCGCCACGCGGTCCACGTCGCGAGCGGCGCGATCACCGCCACCGGATCGTGCGGATGCGCGAGTGCATGGTGGAGCGCGTGCGACACCGCCTCCCCGACATCCGCCCCCTCCGCGAGCAATCCCGTCATCGCCCCGAGACCCAGCCACGCGTGCCACAGCGTGCGGGCGCGGCTGGATCCCGCGAGCACGGTGATGCGTGGCGTCCCGTGGAGGCGAACCCACTGATCGCGCGCGAGTCGGCGTGTGATCGATAGATCATCGAGGTCATCGACCTCCACGACATCCGAGTCGACTCCCATCCGGTGCGCAGCATACGGCGAATTGCGGACCGCCTGGTGCGGTTCGCCGCGGTGACGCGCATCGCCCGGTCGCGGTCACCGCTTGTCGCCCGGCGCTTGTTCGAACCTGCGAATCACGCGACTTCGATCTGGCGATCGAGGAGGTCGAGCTTCGACGAGGCTACTCCGCGGCGACGAGGCCGGGGCTACGCGATGAGGGGGCGATCGTACACCGCGCGTGATGCCGTGCGACCGGCTGCCATGATCAGTCGGGCAGGCCCACGACGAACGTCAGCGTGAACATGCGGTGGCCGCTGGCGTCATCGATCATTCGTACGCCATCGGAGCCGAGCTTCTGCTGATCCCGGGGGACCCGGCTCTGCTCGAGGACCGGACGGATGTACTCGAGGAGCAGCTCGGGAGGTGCAGTCTCGAGGTCGACGGTACTGAAGAAGCAGGTGATAAAGGTTGCACCCTCCGAGTACCAGGCCTCGACTCGGAACGGTCTGCCATCAGCGAGCTCGCCGACCCGCGCCCCAATGTCTCCCTCCGGAATCACGGGGTCACGCACGAGCTCGTTCGGCCGGAAGTTGGAGCGGTCCGGCGCGGGATAGGGAGGGCGGGACATCCACGGACTGTAGATCAACCCGCTACTTCACACGGTCCACGTCTTCGAAACCGCGATGCACCCCGAGGCGGTGGACTCCGATGCTGCCATTCAAGCGAGATCCCTGCGTGCACGGCGCCGAGCGGCTACGCGCTGACACTCGCGGCGTGGGTGGATCTCGATCCCCCGCCGGCACCATGGAGCTCGACTGGCCGATCGCACGAGCGCGTGGCGTGCGCGCGCAGGCATCTCACTCGGCCGGCCGCGACCGCAGCGCACGCTGAGGCGGTGGAGCCCTACGGTGATTCGATGCACCTCCCGCGATGGCACCTGACCGGTCTCCTCTGCACGCTCCTCGTTGCCTGTAACCACGACGACCCGTCCGGCGGAACGGCGACCCCGACGCCAGCTCCGGTGGCCGCGCGACCAAGCTCGATGCCAGTTCCGCGCGTCACCCCCGTATCGGCGTCGGCATCGGCATCGGCATCGGCATCGGCGGCGGCGATCGAGCCGGACCCCGAGGAGCCGTCGCCGCTCGCTCGCATCCGGTCGGCCGGGTCACTCGCCGACGCGATGGAGATCGCCGGTCCGGAGATGGCGGATACCACCGACGAGCTCGGCACCGGGGCGTTGCTGCTCACCGCCTGGTCATCGACGCGGATGCGGTGGGCGGATGTCAGCGTGGCGAAGAGCGAGACCTCGTTCGCGCTCGTTCACAAGGACTCCGACGCAGCGCGCGGCAAGCGTATGTGCGTTCGCGGCTCGCTGATCCAGATCTCGAAGGAGTCCGTGGGCTCGTCGGCGGTCTTCATCGGACTGCTGATGTCGGGATATACCGACCTCGTACACTTCGTGGCGGTCGGCGGCACGGGCGAGCTCGTCGAGCGCAGCCGCACGCGGCTCTGCGGCGTGGTCACCGGCACGTACGACTACGCGAACAGCGGCGGCGGCACAGGGCACGCGATCAACGTGGTCGGCATGTTCGACCTGCCGGAGAATCGCAAGGCGCTCCGATGAACGGGACCGAGACCATGGACCGGTCGAGGCTTATCGGGATGGTTCGAGCTCGGCGTCGTAACCGCCGAGCTCGTCGGTGAATCGTGTCAGCTCGCGGAGTCCGGAGCGCCGGTCCTTGTCGCGCTGTTCGCCGAACGCGAGCACGTCTTCGATCCGAAGCCTGCGGTGCTTTCCGGTCTTTCCGAACGGAATTCGTCCGTCGTTCAAGAGGCGCACGAGGTACTGCCGCGACACGTTCAGCAGATCGGCCGCCTGCTGCGTCGTGAGCTCCTTGCCGACCGGCACGATGGTGATCGAATCGCCGTGCGCGAGCACCTCCGCGACTCGGTCGAGCACGTGGAGGATCGACTCGGGGATCGTGGTCCTAGCGCCGTCAGGGCCCTGGGCGTGGTCGGGTGCGCCAAGAATTCATTCGGCCGGAAATTTGACCGGTCTGGCGGCTGATAGGGAGGTCGACTCACCAGCGGACGATAGCCGGATCCCGCCGCGACGCTGCGCACCCGCCTCTGCGGCGTGGTCACCGGCACGTACGACTACGCGAACAGCGGCGGCGGCACGAGGCACGCGATCACCGTCATGGGCATGTTCGACCTCCCGGAGAATCGCACGGCACTCCAGGAACGTGCCGCACCAGGCGGGTTCCAAGCACCCGGCTTGATCGCGAACGCAGGCAGCTCGCATCCTCGGAAGGATGGTACCGCATGCCAGGCAGCTCAACCTTGCAAGCCGTAACCCTGGACGCGAATGGCCGTTGACGCGTTGCCCGCAAACGCTCAGGCTAGAGCCTTGGAGACCGCCAACCCACTCGTGCGACGCACAAGCGCCAGCACTCGAGGTTTGGAGCGCGCGCCTGCGAGCACGCCGCGGCAGCGCATCTGCGCTGCACTGGAGCTAGGTCGTCGCGGTCGAGAACTGCAGCAACGGGCGAACGATCGTCGAGCCGTCTCTCATTGCGCTGGCTGAAGGCGTCGCCGAGGCTGCGACGAGCTCGCCGATCATTCAGGCCACCGATAAGTTCGCAGTCGCTGCCCGCATTTACGTTCGAAGTCGTTCGCGAAACTTACTTTAGCCGTCACACGCGCATCCTGTGCCTCGGTGGCATTGTTTCGCGCGCGAGATGCAGGAGTTTCCACAAGCTTTCCCAGCGGAGCAGACCCTGCAGCACGAGCGAGAACTGCTCGGCGTATACCAAGTAGGCTCTAGATCGGGGAGCGAGCGCTGGCTGCGTGCTCGCTCTTGCGCCGTGCGAAACGCGGCAGCGGCGCGAGCCTCGTCTCGCGCGACTGCTCGCCTGATGGAAGCGGCTTCCTTTTGGGACCGTCGAATGCTCGCCGCGAGCTTGCCATCGAGCTCCTTGAGCTTGGCGACGTCCTCTACGGTTGTGCAGCGCTCGCGCAGCGTCGCGAGCTCGTCGGCCATCTCTTGGACGGTGATCTCGGACTCCGCCGTGAATGCATCGCCCGCAACGCGAAACCGGCTTCGGCACTCCGTCGCGGCGATTCGATGTTCCACGACAAGCAGCTCGTCCTCGAAGCTCGGTGTCCAGGCATTGCCGCATTCGGTCTTCGCCGACTGCCACGGCCTGAGAACGGTAGCAGGCACGTCAGCAGGCTCTGGCGCCACCCACGCCCTTGAACTCGCGACCGCGCTGGCGCAGGCTTCTCGCTGTTTCTGAAGATTATCCACCGCCAGACGCGAAGTCGGCTCGGCAAGCAAACTCGACCGGATCGACTGGCTCTGTGCATCCGATAGCGAGACACGCAGGCGCTCACCGCCAATCAGGAGTTGTGCGGTCTCGCTATTGCTCGGAAGTCCCTCGTCCGGAATGCCTAAGAGGCTGAACGTCGCACTTCCTCGTGAATCGGACCAACCAGGTAGTCGGTGTCCGTCGACGAGGACAAGTTCGAGATCCCGATTGCCGGACGTGCGGTAGTGGCACGCTGATTCAACCCGTGTGGTCTGACGCTTGATGATGCCGTCGTCGTACTCGGAGTTGCCCGCGCGAACCCCATCGATGAAACCGACCGTTGCGGCAAGCAAGCCAACGAACATAAGCCCGCCGCCGTACTGTCGGTATTGCTCGGCGGAGGGCGAGTCAGGCGCGTTCGACTGTGCCGCAAGCGTGCCCGCGTCGAGGTATCCGTAGGCGCCGGCGCCGAAGGTCGCAGCCGCGAGCAACCAGGTAGCTTTCGAGGCCGTCGTGTCGACACGTCGATCGACATACCGCAAGCGGTGCGCTCGCGGCGTGGAGAGCGTTGCGCAGGTTTCCTGCTGTTCGATCTCGACAATAATCTCGTAGCCGCGCACCCGCTTGGAGACGGAGTAGACGACCGAGTCCTCGACGACTTTGTGCTTGATCGATGGCTTGAGTGGCGTGTCCGTCGTCGTTTGAGTGATGTGAATCGATGCGCATCCAGCGAACGCGCAAGCCACCATAAGGCATCGGAGAACCGTCATCTCTACACCTTCTGATCGTGACGCGCCGCGTGAAGCCGCGAGTATACAGAACCGCCGCTGCGATTCCGGGTAGCGCGGGGTAGCGCCGGGTAGTTCACCGTCTCCTGTGGCAGTGGGACGGTATTTCAAGGCGACGGCTGCTGCGCAAGTGGCCTCGGGCTCGTTCCCCGGCGACGAGACGGCGACTTCCGTGAAGCTCACGGAGCCGCCGCTGTCAGCTCTGCGCGAGCACGGCGAAATGGTCGAACAGATCCGCCGGCAGCGCGTGCCTTAACGCCCAGGTGATCGCGATCGGGCGATCGCCGTCGTGCTTCACGTACGTGACCGGGCCCGCGAAGTGGAACGCATCCGTCGGCGCGACTCGCACGAACAGGAAGAACCGCCACCCGTTCGTCGCGCTCTCCACGTAGCGCCGCCCGGACCTCGCGACGCTCGCCGCGCTCTGCGTCTCCCAGTGGAACTGATCGGGGCTGATCGCGTAGTCACGGTACCGGGTGGTGGCGGAGAAGTCGTCGCCCGACTTGTCGAGGGTGACGAAGAGCAGCTCGCGCTTCGAGTCGGCGAGCTTGAGAATGCCACCTTGCGGGATGCTGATCTTGTCACCCACGCTGCGGTCGCCGACGGCCGCCACGATCTCGCGGCGCTCGTAGCGACGGTGGAGCGCGAGTGGCCAGTCGAAACTTGACAAAGTTCGTGGCGAGCGGAGGCTTCCAGGATGGTCACGAGCCACGCGTCCTCGCCCAGCGAACCCCTCACGTGGAACGAGATCTGCGCGCGCCATCCCGACCAATGGGTGGCTCTCGCCGACATCGCGTGGACCGACGGGGAAGGCTGCGCGCTCGCTGCGGCCGAGGTCGTCGCGACGTTCGCGGAGCGCAAGGCTGCGACGCCCACGATGAAGGAGCTACACGCGGCGAACCGTCGTTCGGTAGGGTGCTTCTGGACGGGGAAGCTCATCAAGGGCGACATCGATCCCCTGTGGGGCGCGGCTTCGGGCTCACGAACATTTACCGAATGGTGAGGTTCTCGTCGGTGTTCGAGGATCCGAAGATTGTTGCGGCACTGCTGCAACTATGGGGATGCTTCCACTCCACGATCCTTGCCGGGAAATGATGCGCCCATGACCTCCCGCCGCCCAGACTGGCCCGCATACCGACCACGACCGCGGCGCGCGAAACTGCCTGCCGAGGCGCTCGCAACGATCCACGCGACGACCCAGCGCTTCGTCACGCGCTCCCCCGTGCTCGCAGCGCTGATCCGAGAGGTCGAGCTCGCGCGCGGCCGGATCTACCTGTGGTGGGACAAGGACGACCTGATGGTGCGGATCACACCCCTGTCCACCACCGAGATGCTGCTCGAATCGCCGTACGGCGGATCGTTCACGGAGCACGCACGCGCGACCTTGCCCCGCATACTCGCCACCGTCGAGCGCGACCCGCGCAGAACGCTCCACGGGCTCGGCAGCCTCACGGCGAAACGGCCGACGCGGCCGAGCACGCGCGCCGCGAAGACCACCGCACCGCAGGAGCTGCGCGACGTATTCGGCATGCCGCTCCGCGTGATCGCCGAGCCGCGCCGCTGGTACGCGATGCGACGCGAGCCGCGGATCATCGAACGAGATCCGGAGCGAGGGCGCGTGCTCGTCGAGTTCATGGCGACGGGGCTGTTCGGCGGCTTCGGAGGTACCTGCCTGTACGCGCGTCGTGACAGCGAGTGGGCCTGCTACACGATCAAGCCGAACGCCGCCCGCTCGATCGCCGAGGCGGAGACGTGGCTGGTCAAGCGAGACTGGGAGGACTGGGGATGACGTCCGCGCCCGTGATCCCGCCCCTGCCTCACGAGCTGATGGGGCAGCGGATGCCCGGCTTCAAACAGGCGATCGCCGAAGCGGTCGCCCGAGTGCGGCGGTCGGGTTGGACGGAGACCGACATCCTCGGGCCGGAGGCGCTGCTGGATCGCGCTCGGTTCATCGACTTCTTCGAGCGCTACATGCGCGAGCTGGTGAGGACCGGCGCCGACCAGCGCTGGGTGATGGACGACATGTACCTGCTCGAGGTGCACTCGTTCTACTCGATCAGCTACGAGCTGCACCGTCGCAAGACGTTCTGGATCGACGAGTCGCTCGCGTTCATGCTCGCGCACACGCGGCTCGACGTGCGCGGCGAGGGGCTACGGCTGCCGTTCCCGAGCTTTGCGCTCGTGTTCACGGATCCCGCGACGCTCGCGCTGGGCGAGGCGCTGATCGCGCTCGATGGCGACAACACGGTCGTCGGTAAGCAGCTGCGCGCGCTCACGGTCTACGTCACCCAGGTCCCGCCCAGCCGGGGAGCGCTCGGGATGCAGATGACGCTGCTGTTCGACGCCAACACCCCGGACTGGCCGTGGCTGCTCACGCGCGACCTCGATGTCGCCGCCGCCGACGTGCTCGACGAGATCCTCGACAGCCGGTTTCCGGACTCGCAGAACACCGATCCGCTGTTCACCTCGAAGGAGTTGCGCCAGCTCGTCCAGCTCGTCATCAACGCGACGCTGTACGCGACCTCGTCGCCGAGCTGGGACGTGATCGGCTCGCCGATCGCGAAACTCCAGCGCCGCGCACGTGGCGGCGGCGACAAGAAGAAGCGCGCCGCGAAGCAGCGCGCCGACACCCTGCGCAGCACCCACAGCGGCGAGGACGTATGGCATCTGCCGGGGAAGATCCCGATCTCCCACGTGCGAGCGCTGCGCGATCTCCAGCGCGGCGACGACGGCGGCGCGCTGTTCGCGCGATGCATGGTTCGCGGTCACTGGCGTCGTGCTTCGGCCACGTGGGCCGATCAACGACCGCGCTGGATCGAGCCGTACTGGAAGGGCCCCGAGCTGGGCGCCATCGTCGAGCGCGAGTACCGGCTCAAGGGTGAAGCGAAGGAGCCGCACGGGGGTGGGGGCGTTGACGACTCCGAGCACCGAGACGAGGAGCGCTGACGATCTGGCGGCGGTGTTCGACGGCTGGCTTCAGTGGAAGGACTATCTTCACGAGCAGCATGGCTGAACGCGAGCACGATCGAGTCGGGATGGTCGAGACGGTTCCGGTGAGGTTCCGGGATCGTTGGATCGACGATGGCAGCTCGATCGAGCTGGCGACCCCTCATGGCATCCGCATGCGACTCGTCGTTGCGGGTACCAACGATCGCGATCCCGCGTCCGTCGTGTTGACCGTTGCGCGCGTCGGCGACCAGGACCACGCGAGCTCCATGCTGCTCGATCTCGATACGGGTGCGGTCGCGCAGGAGATCGTGCCCGATGGCTGCGTCGATGGGACCACCGATCTCGCGTGGTTGCGCAGCAGGCTCGATGAGGGGCTGCGGCTCGCGCTGCGCCAACGAGTCGAACGGGAGCGTCGTGCGCACGATGTCTACGACTGGAAGGAGGATGATCATCCGCGCATCGTGCTCGGAGCGACCGCGTCCTACGCGCAGCTCTTGCCTGCTGCATGGGATCTCGTCACGACGTTCCGCGGCAAGCGCTACGCGCTGCTCGATACCTATCGCGTCGATCGCGAGGCGGCGTCCAAAGGCGTGGCGATCGAGATCGTCGATCTGGACGCCCGCGAGCCCGTCGGCCATGCCGAGATCAAGCTCGCCCAGGCGACGCGAGGCCAGGGGCGGACGTGGCGATGTAGTGGTCCGATCACGGACGCGCTGCTCAGGGCCTTCCGAGAAGACGCCGATCAGTGGTATGGGCTCGTCGATCACGCGGAGACTGTGGCGCGCATCGCGCGCGTGATGGACCGATGGGAGCGCGACCTGCGCGACCCGGCGGGCGTGGTCGCAGAGCTGCTTCGCGGACCGTTCGATCGTGCTCAGACGATCGAGGACCGGGTGAAGTCACTCGGTCCTCGCTGCGAGCCTGCTTTGCGCGCCGCGCTCGTCGGGCGCGATGCCGGCGCGGCGGTCAAGGCTGCACGCATGCTTGCGGAGGTGGGAGACGACGCAGGGCTCGGCCTGCTGATCGCTGCGCTGGCCGATCCGGACCCCGAACGGCTCGACGAGGGCGACGCCTGGCAGATCGTCGATGCGATCCAGGTCCTCCATGGCCGCGCTCTCGAACCGCTGCTCTCCGCGATTGGCGCGGCAGGGGATCGCGAGGCGCAGGAGCGCCTGCTGGACGCACTGCTCGCGATCGACGTCAACGACGATCGCGTTCGCGACCTACTGATCGAGTTGGTTCGTGCCGAACCCGGCCGCGCAGGCTTGCTCGCAGACTATGGGTGCGATGACCCCGTCGTGGTCGGCCTGCTCGTGCAACTGGCGCGGGAGCACGTTGCCCGCCTGCGCGCGGACCTCGAAGACCGCGACGTGTTCGACGTCACTGCCGAGCTCGTTCATGCGCTGCGTGGTCTCGACGAAGCCAGGGAAGCGATCGCCGAGTTCGATGCGATCATCGAGCATCGGCGGCAAGCTCGCGATGCGGCCCTTCGTTCCGCGAGGCTCGAGGCGTCCAGTGCGTACGTGTCCATGCGCGCCGAGCCGGTCCGAGCTACGGCGCGTCCAGGCCGGAACGATCCCTGCTGGTGCGGTAGCGATCGCAAATACAAGCGGTGCCATCTCGACGCCGATGATGCAGTCCGGCCTGGGGCTTGAAGCCAGAGCTCCTCCGGTCTACACGGTGACCTTCAGCTTCGGTCTGTACGTTCGCGAAGTGTCGGGAGGCGAGTCGCATCCGCTGGCCGCTGTCAGCTCTGCGCGAGCACCGCGAAGTGATCGAACAGATCCGGCGGCAGCGAGTGCACTAACGCCCAGGTGATCGCGATCGGGCGGTCGCCTTCGTGCTTCACGTACGTGACCGGGCCCGCGAAGTGGAACGGATCCGTCGGCGCCACGCGCACGAAGAGGAAGAACCGCCACCCGTTCGTCGCGCTCTCCACGTAGCGCCGTCCGGACGTCGCGACGCTCGCCGCGCTCTGCGTCTCCCAGTGGAACTGGTCGGGGCTGATCGCGTAGTCGCGGTACCGGGTGGTGGCGGAGAAGTCGCCGCCCGACTTGTCGAGGGTGACGAAGAGGAGCTCGCGCTTCGAGTCGTCGAGCTTGAGGATGCCACCTTGCGGGATGCTGATCTTGTCACCCACGCCGCGGTCGCCGACAGCCGCCACGATCTCGCGGCGCTCGTAGCGACGGTGGAGCGCGAGTGGCCAGTCGGACTCGGGATAGATCGGGATTCGCGGGACGCTCGCATCGGCCAGGAGGTTCGCGAGCTGGGTCAGCTCGGTCTGCCCGCGGAAGTAGGCCGCGGTGATCTCGGCGGCGCGCAAGACGCCACGCGCGGTGACCTGCGCGTCGAGCATGAGCGTGCGACGGACCTCGGCCGGAGCCGTTCCCGCCGCCAGCGTGGTGACCGCTGCGAGCTGCGCGGGATCGTCGACATGGAGGAGCCGGCCGAGCACGCGGCTGCGCTCGAGGTCGTCGGCGGTGGCGGCCGCGACGCCGGCGATGGCCTGCACCTGGCGCCAGCCGAAGCCATCCGTGTAGACGTCCTCGAGCTCGCGGCCGGTCTCGTCGAGGAACTCCGCGAGCCCGAGCGGGGTGGCGCGCTGGGTCGACAGCTCGCGCAGCTCCTCGCCGAGCCGCTTCGCGCCGCTGCCGATCGTGCGCTTGAGCGACGCGAGAATCTGCTCGCGCGCGACCGGGTCGAGGCTGACCGCGCAGCCGCTCGGGAGCAGCGGGAAGTCTTGCTCGACCGAGACCTTGAGCTTCGCGCGCGGCTGGCCCGTGAGCGCGCCGAGCATCGCATCGAAGCGGTACTCCTCGCGGTGCTGGCCGATGAAGTCGAGGACGAGACAGGCGTCCTTGCCCTCGTGCAGGCGCAGGCCGCGGCCGAGCTGCTGCAGGAACAAGGTCGCGCTCATCGTCGGCCGCAGGAGCAGCAACGCGTCGACGAACGGCAGATCGACGCCCTCGTTGTAGAGGTCGCACGTGAACACGAGATTGACCTCGCGCTCTCGCAGGCGGCGATGGATATCGTCGCGCAGCTCCGCGGGCGAGCCGCCGTGCACGGCGATCGCAGGCACCCCGAGCTCGGTGGCACGTGCGGCCATGTATTCGGCGTGGTGGACGCTGACGCAGAATCCGAGGCCGCGGACCTTGCGCACATCGGCGACCCTGCGCTCGAGCTGGCGGAGCACGAGCCGTGCGCGCGCTTCGTTGCCGGTATAGACGCCGCCCAGCTCGCCCGCGTCGTAGCCTTTGCGTGACCACTTCACGCGACGGAGGTCGGTCCCGTCGGCGATGCCGTAGTAGTCGAACGGGGCGAGGAGCTGTTGCTCCATCGCGTGCCACAGCCGGAGCTCGGCGGCGATGCGGCCGTCGAAGTCGGGGAGCAGCGACCGGCCATCGCCACGCTCCGGGGTGGCGGTGAGGCCGACGAGGATGCCAGGGCGTAGCCGCGTGATCACGCTCTGGTACGACGACGCCGGCAGGTGGTGGCACTCGTCGATGATCACGTGGTCCCAGTGCTCGGCCGGGAAGCGCGCCGCGAGATCACTGGCACTCTGGATCGTCGCGAACACGTGGTCGCCGCGGTCCGCCTCGTGGCCGCCGCTCACCAGCTCGCCGAACGCGGCGTCGCCGAGGACGTGACGGAAGGTGTCGCGCGCCTGGCTCACGATCTCGATCCGATGGGCGAGGAAGAGCAGGCGCGGGTTCACGCCGTGCGTGCGGGCGCGACGGGCGTAGTCGAAGGCCGCGATGACGGTCTTGCCGGTGCCGGTCGCGGCGACGATCAGGTTGCGGAGGCGGCCGAGTGCGCGCTCGGCCTCGATGCGATCGAGGATCGCGAGCTGGAACGGAAACGGCCGCAGCGTGAACAGCGTGAGTGGGCCGTCGCCGACACTGGCACCCCGCTCGCCGCGCAGGGCAGCGCGGAGGCGCGCGCGCTGCAGATCGTCGCCGAGGTGGTACCGCTCGAACTCGGGGTCCTGCCAGAGGGTCTCGAAGGTGCCGCCGAAGTGGTCGACGACGTGCGGCAGGTCGGTCGCGCTGACCTTGAGCATCCACTCGTGCCCGGCGCCGAGCGCGGTCGCGGTGAGGTTTGCCGAGCCGACGTAGGCGGTCGACAGCCCGCTCGCACGATGGAACAGCCAGGCCTTCGCGTGGAGGCGCGTCCGCCGGGTGTCGAACGACACCTTCACCTCGGCACCGGGGAGGGCGGCGAGGGCCTCGACGGCCTCGACCTCGGTCGTGCCCGTGAACGTGGTGGTGAGGACGCGGAGGCGCGGGCCCGAGCCGGTCTGCAGGACGAGGCGGTCGAACGCCTCGCGCAGGGCGCGCACGCCGCCGATCGTGATGAACGCGATGAGCACGTCGACGCGGTCGGCGCTCTCGATCTCGTGGGCGAGCTCGGCTTGCAGGCGCGGCTCGCCGTGGCTGCGGGTGAACAGGGTCGAGCGCGCGAGCGGGGTGGCGGGCCGGCGTCGACCGGCCGCGACCGCGCCGACGGACATCAGGCGGCGAGGTGGTGGCGCGAGCGCCTGGCCGGCGAGGTCGTCCGGGATGCGCTTCGCCT
>JAYSYE010000379.1:0-4543 GCA_043716635.1 Deltaproteobacteria bacterium
GTGGGGGCCTGCGAGCCGATCGAGATCCTCGTCACCGAACTACACAGAATTTTGCGCCGTGATTCCGCAGCGCAGTAACATTTACGCCCATGGAGGGCATGTGCATCGCCTACTCGTACTGACTGTCGCCCTCGGCGCGTTCGCCGCCTGCACCTCCGATTCGGGAGGCGGCATCGTGATCCGCCAGAATCTCGCGAACGATGGCGCCAGGTGCGTCTTCACCGCGGACTCCGGCAACGCGTTCATCGCCCGCGGCACGATCGCGCTGCAGTCCCCGCAACCCTATGTCCTGACGCCGCTGCTCGAGAGCAACATCGTCGCGCTCCAGAACCAGGTCAGCCAGCGCACGATCCAGACGCGCGGCGCCCGGGTCTCGCTCACGATCGCGGGCGCTTCGCAGGCCGGCACGTCGGTGATGGTGAACACGACGAGCTTCCCGGCCGGCGCGCTCAAGTTCACGTCGCTGTTCTCGGCGCCGATCGCGCCGAACGGCGGGCTGTCGGTCGGCGAGTTCGACATCATCCCGACGTCGTTCCTCGAGGCGCTCGGCGCCCAGCTCACGGGCGCCAACGTCCACGTGCAGGTCGTGGCCGAGGTGAAGGTCTACGGCACGCTTGGCGGCGACGAGCTCGAGTCCGACCCGTTCTACTACCCGGTCACCGTGTGCAACGACTGCGTCATCAATCCGGTCGGCGCGTGCCCGATCGCGATGAAGGGCTCCCTCGGGAACCCGTGCAACCCGTACCAGGACGGGCAGATCGATTGCTGCACGGCCGCGGACGGTCAGCTGCTCTGCCCGGCGCCCGTGGCCACGGCCCTGCAGTGACGCGCGTGACCGGCGACAAAAGGCGGTCGCGCGACCTAGCGCGAGCCGGTCGCGGTGCCGTAACGTTCGAGGCCGAGGTGGACCGTGTTCGCTGAAACGCTCAAGAAAGTCGTCGACAACGTCGACGGTGGACTCGCTGCCGTGATCATGGGTCTCGATGGCATTCCCGTCGAGACCTACGTCCGCCAGAACGATCGCGTCGATGTGACCACGATCGCGATGGAGTTCTCGTTCATCCTCGGTCAGGTCCGCAAGGCGGGCGACAGCCTGCAGGTCGGCGCGCTCGAGGAGCTCGTCGTGAAGGCCCAGCGCCTCATGCTCGTGTGCCGGATGATCTCGCCGAACTACTTCATCGCCGTCGCGCTCGCGCCCGAGGGCAACTTCGGCAAGGCGCGCTTCCTGGCGCGCATGGCCACGCCGTCGCTCGTCGCGCAGCTCTGATCCAAACCCGCGTGGCGGCGCGCTTCCGCATCCAGGTCCTGCACGGACCGAATCTGAACCTGCTCGGCTCGCGCGACCCGGCCGTCTACGGGTCCACGACACTCGCGCAGATCGACGCCGAGCTCGTCGTGCGAGCGGCCGCGCGCGATGCCGAGGTGCGCTGCGCGCAGTCGAACGTCGAGGGCGAGCTGGTCGATCTGGTCCAGGGGGCGAAGGCATGGGCCCACGCCATCGTGATCAACCCCGGCGGGTACACGCACACGTCGGTCGCGCTGCGGGACGCGATCGAGGCGGTCGCGCTGCCCACCGTCGAGGTGCACCTGTCGAACATCCATGCGCGCGAGCCGTTCCGTCACAGCTCGCTCACGGCCGCGGTATGCATCGGCCAGATCTGCGGATTTGGTGAACAAAGCTATTACCTGGGACTAGACGCGGCGCTCGCACGCGTGGAATCTACGACCCGCGATGGCATTCCGCGGAAAGAGCGACAAGTCGAGTCCCGGTCGGGGCGAGAAGTCCGACCCGGCAAGCGCCGGTGAGTCCGGTCGGGCCGGTGCCGGTGGCGCCAACCCGATGGTCGACATGGCCCGCGGGCTCGCGCAGATCGTCGCCGACCACGGCCTGTCCGAGCTGATCCTCGAGAGCAAGGAAGTCACGCTGACCGTCCGCCGCGGCGTGACGTCGTCGGTCGCGTCGCAGCCGATGGCCGCGCACCTCCAGCAGGCGCCCACTGCGTTCGGCCACCCGCCCGCGATGTCGTTCGCCGCCGCCGCCCCCGCGCCGGCCCCGGTCGCTGCGCCCGTCGTCGATGACAAGTCGCACGTCGTGACGTCGCCGTTCGTCGGCACGTTCTATCGCAAGCCATCGCCGGACTCGCCGTTCTACGTCTCGCTCGAGTCGAAGGTCGAGAAGGGCGCCGTGCTCTGCATCATCGAGGCGATGAAGCTGATGAACGAGATCGAGGCCGACATGGCCGGCACGATCGTCGGCATCCTCGTCGAGGACGGTAGCTCGGTCGAGTACGGCCAGCCGCTGTTCAAGATCCGCCCGTAGCGCTGGCGAGCCCGAGAGCCCACGATGTTCAAGAAGGTCTTGATCGCCAATCGCGGTGAGATCGCGCTGCGCGTGATCCGCGCGTGCCGCGAGATGGGGCTCGAGTCGGTGGCCGTGCACTCGACGGCCGATGCCGACGCGCTGCACGTGAAGTTCGCCGACCAGGCCGTCTGCATCGGGCCGCCGCCGTCGCGCGCGAGCTACCTGAACGTCCCGATGATCATCTCGGCCGCCGAGATCACCGGCGCCGACGCGATCCACCCCGGCTACGGCTTCCTCTCGGAGAACGCCGACTTCGCCGAGGTCTGCCGCAAGTGCAAGCTGACGTGGATCGGCCCGCCGCCCGATGCGATGCGCCTGATGGGCGACAAGATCCGCGCGCGCGCCGCGATGGAGGCGGCCGGCGTCCCCGTGCTGCCGGGCTCCGTCGGGCTCGCGACCGAGCAGGACCTGTGGGATGCCGTCGAGCGCATCGGCTTTCCGATCATCATGAAGGCGACCGCCGGGGGCGGTGGGCGCGGCATGAAGATCGTCTACGACAAGGCGAAGCTCGTCGAGTCGTGGGCGACGGGCCGCACCGAGGCGCTCGCCGCGTTCGGCAACCCCGAGATGTACATGGAGCGCTACTGCCCGCGCCCGCGCCACATCGAGATCCAGGTCATCGCCGACAAGCACGGCAACTACACGCACCTCGGCGAGCGCGAGTGCTCGATCCAGCGGCGCCACCAGAAGGTCCTCGAGGAGGCCCCGTCGGTGGCGCTCGATGACGCGACCCGCCAGAAGCTCCAGACGGCCGCCGTGAAGGCGATCTCGGCGATCGGCTACACGAACGTCGGCACGCTCGAGTTCCTGCTCGACACCGACGGCAGCTTCTACTTCATGGAGATGAACACGCGGCTCCAGGTCGAGCATCCGGTGACCGAGCTCGTGACCGGCGTCGATCTCGTGCGCGAGCAGATCCGCATCGCGGCCGGCGAGCCGCTCTCGTTCCTGACGGGGCCGAACAGCCTGGGGCAGGAGCGCAAGGCGCGCGGCCACGCCATCGAGCTGCGCATCAACGCCGAGGACCCGGACACGTTCGCGCCGTGGCCGGGCAAGATCACCGGGCTGCACATGCCGGGTGGGCTCGGTGTGCGCATAGATACGCACGTGTACTCCGGGTACGTCGTGCCGCCGAACTACGACTCGCTGCTGGCGAAGGTCATCGTCCACGACGTCGACCGCCCGGCCGCCCTCCGGCGCGCGCGGCGCTGCCTGGACGAGATGGTCATCGAGGGCATCCGCACCAACATCCCGTTCTTGCGCCGGATCGTGAACCACCCCGACTTCATCCGGGGCGACTTCGACACCGGGTTCGTCGCGCGCATGCTCGCCGAGCGTGCGAGCAACTAGCAGTCACGCGCTCGCGCACGTGATCCGATGTGCGCAAGCCTCTCGCGCAACGCGTGAGATTCCTTCGTGGATTTCCTTGACCGTCACGGTTTTACAGCCGTACGCTGGCTCTCGTTTACGCGCGCTGTTTCGCAGCGCGCTACCCACCATGCAATGCCTCGGGAGAGCATAGCGGCGTGGCCTTCAACAAAGAGAAGGTCATGGACGCCGCGCGGAAGTTTGTCGATAAGGGCCAGATCGACAAGGCGGTAAAGGAGTATCTGCGGATCGTCAGCGAGGACCCCAAGGACGTCCGGGTCTGGCTGAAGATCGGCGATCTCTACGCGAAGAAGGGCTCGAAGCAGGACGCCGTCGAGACCTACCTCAAGGTCGCGCGCTTCTATCACGACCAGGGGTTCTTCCTCAAAGCGGTCGCGGTCTACAAGCAGGTCCTCAAGCTCGACCCGCGCCTCGTCGACGTGATCCTGAAGCTCGCGGAGCTCTATCGCCAGCTCGGGCTGATGTCCGATGCGATGCAGCACTTCGAGTCGGTGGCCGCGCACTTCCATCGCGAAGGCAACACGAAGGAAGCGCTCGCGACGGTCAAGAAGCTCGTCGATCTCGATCCCGAGAACATCGCGACGCGCATCAAGCTCGCCGAGCTGTACTCGAAGGAGACGCTCGTCGACGACGCGGTCGCCGAGTTCACGGTCGCGTGCGAGCAGCTGCGCCGGCAGGGTCGGCAGGACGACTTCGTGAAGGTCGCCGAGCGGCTGCTGTGGCACAAGCCGGACAATCACGCGCTCAATCGCGAGCTCGCGGGCCTGTACCTGCGGCGCAACGATCCGCGGC
>JAYSYE010000380.1:0-13679 GCA_043716635.1 Deltaproteobacteria bacterium
ATCCCGCTGCAGTTCACGTTCGGCAACAAGGTCCTGATCGGCGGGCTCGACGACCTGCTGAACATCCGCCTGACCAAGTTCGCGCCGAGCTTCTACAACGAGGCGGCGAACGCGGCGAACGCCGAGGCGTTCAACACGAACACCGTCACGCGGCGTGGCGACCTCAAGTTCTCCGCCTTCGGCGTCTACAACCAGAAGCCCAACCTGGCGTTCATTCTGCGCGCCTCGCTGACGCTGGAAAACTTCGATACCGGTCGTAGCGATGGCGGCAAGGGACTCGTCACGGCGATCCGCGCCGGGCTCACGTTCTCGCCGAAGCGCTTCCTCGATCTCGGCTTCTCGCTCGGCTTCGACGACATGGCGCGCTCGGGCACGTTCGGCCCGGGCGGCTACCTCGCGTTCCGGATCTAGCGAGCGTCCGTACCGGCGTCCGTACCGGCGTCCGGCGCCGAGCCCGAGCCCGAGCCCCCCGTCCCTGCCGCCGGCCGATCGCGGTGCGGCTTGCCGTCGGCCGTGACGACGTCGAAGCGGCGCAGCCCGACGAGCTGACCGTTGAACGTGTACGTGGTGCACGACCAGCTCCCGGTGGGATCGGCCGGCATGACCGACTTCGGGAGCTCGCTCACGAACACGATGCCATCGCCGTCGCACTCGAGGCGGCGCGGGGTGATCCGATCCACGACGTCGCGACCGTGACGCCAGACGTGGACGATCGTCTCTTTGATGCCGCCGGGCTCCTTGAGCAGGGAGCCGCAGCGCAGCCCGTCGAGCTGGGTCTCGCGGATGACGTGCTTGCTCGGCGGCAGGCACTCGTACGACCCCTGCGTGCCGTGGCCAACGGAGATCTCCGTCATCGCGAGCGGTACGGGCGGGATGACGACCCGGCCGAACCACACGCCCGCGACCAGCAAACCCGTGCTCGCGACGGTGAGCATCGCGCCCTGCGGTGAGAGCACCTGCTTCACCGAGAACGACAGCAAGGCCACGGAGGCAGGGGTCGCGGCGGCCGCGATCACGAGGCCGGTGAAGTGATCGAGCCCGACCACGAGCGGCAGCATCACGTTCAGGACGCCGAACATGGCGAGCCCGTACATCGCGGAGGCGAGGAGGCGCCGTTCCATGATGAAGTTGTCGAACACGAGGTCCATCGTGGAGACGACGGCGCAGATCAGCAGGACCGGCGCGAGCCACCAGTTGAGCGATGACAGCGACCAGGTCGCGCTCGACGCGTAGAGCGGCGTCAGGAAGAAGAACATCTGCTGGTAGAACTGCTTGATGAGGTAGTTCGTCGCGACGCGAACGCCCTTGCGCACGATCTTCTCGTTCTCGCGGCGGTTCGCCGGCCCGACGATGAAGCGGAGCGCGATGAACATCAGCAGCCACGATGCGAGCAACGCCATCAGCAGCTTGTCGGCGTGTGCGAGGCCGGCCCGCGCGAACAGCATCACGCCGATGCCAAACGAGAGCGCGAAGAACGAGTGGAACCACCAGATGCGCCGGAAGATGCGCTTCAGCCGGCTCGGCGGCGGCGGCAGCGTGACCGCGGCCGCGGGATCGGGAACGGGCGCGGCGCTTCCCACGGCGAGAGCTTACCCTCTCGCCGCGTCGACATCACGCCGGGCCTCGCCAGCGCGCTGCCACCGCCTGCAACGAGGGCCCGCAAACAGGGCCCGCAACCGAGGGCCCGCAAACAGGGCCCGCAAACAGGGCCCGCGATCAGGGCCCGCGATCAGGGCTCTCGATCGGGGCCTCCGCTGGGGATCCCGTTCAGGACGCCGAGTCGATCACGTCCTTGAACCGCTCCAGCGCGAGCTCGAGCCGGGCCATCGCCGGTCCGAACGAGAACCGCAGGTGGCGGCGAAACCGCGACGGCCGCCCACCGCGCCGCTTGCCGGGGTTCACGTCGAAGAACTCGCCCGGGACCGTGATGACCTTGCGCTCCAGAGCGGCGCGAAAGAAGCTCATGCCGTCGTTGATCGAGCTCGGCAGGTGCTGCGCGGAGGCCCACACGTAGAACGTGCCCTCGGGCGGCAGGTCGATCGTGAAGCCGAGGTCGCGCAGGCCATTCAGCAGGCGGTGGCGCTTCTTGCCAAACTCGGCGTGGATCGCCCGGGTCTCGGCGCGCGCGTTCTCCGGCGTCAGCAGCTCGATGGCCTTGCGCTGCAGCGGCCGGGAGCCGCCGCCATCGAGGAACGAGCCGGCCGACACGCAGCCCTCGATGATCTTCTTGGGCGCGACGGTCCAGGTGATGCGCCAGCCGGGGTAGCGCCAGTTCTTCGTGAGCCCGTCGAGGATCACGACGGGGTCGCGATCGACGTCCTCGACGTAGCGCGCGGCGGTCTCGATCATGCCGTTCGCGACGAGGTCCGGGCGCCAGATGTAGTGCGAGTAGAACTCGTCGAAGATCAGCGCACAGTCGAGCTCGCGGCCGACCCGCACCCACTCGGAGAGGTCGTTGCCGCCGATCACCTTGCCGGTCGGATTGGCGGGGTTGGAGACGAGGATCGCGGAGAGGCCACGGCCGAGCACCTCGCGACGGAGATCGGCGGCGGAGAACGCATAGCCGCGCTCGCCCTCGAGGAGGATCGGGATCGGCGAGAACAGCCGGAAGACGTCGAGCAGCTCCTCGTAGGCCGTGTAGTCGGGGAGGAAGTGGCCGAGGTTGATCTGGCCGAGCGACGCGGCGACCCGCGTGAGGGCGGTGCGGCCGCCACCCGAGATCGCCACGTTCTCGGCGCTGTACTGGCTCGGCATGCCCTTCCGGAACAGCTCGTTGTAGTAGCTGGCGATCGCCTCGCGGAGCTCCCAGAGGCCCGCAACGGGCGCGTACTCCTGATCGCCGGGGCGGATCGACAGCTCCGAGATCCGCGGCGGTGCGCCGGGGAGGGCCTCGGCCTCCGGCATGCCCTGCCCCAGGTTCGCCCAGTCGCCCGCGGACGGCGAGAAGCCGCGCTTGCTGGCCTCCGTGGTCACGAAGATCACGCCGGTGCGGGGCACCTCGCGGAAGGCGGCGAACGTCGGCTCGCCCGAGACCGCAGCGCCATTGCCGCCACCGTCGCCACCCGTCGCTGTCTTCGCACGCGGGAACGTGGTCATCGGCGATGAGTAACACGATGGTCGTGCTAGCGTCCCTCACCCATGTCCGTGTGGTCGGATCTCGCTGGCCAGCAGAGCGTCGTCGCGCATCTGCAGCGCGCACTCGCCGCCGGGCGGGTGCCGCACGCGTACCTGTTCTCGGGTCCGACCGGTGCGCCCCTCGTCGACACCGCGCTCGCGCTGGCGATGGCGATGAACTGCGCGACCGCGGACGTGCGCGCGCGGGGCGAGGCGTGCGGCGAGTGCGATCAGTGCTCGAAGATCGCCTCCGGGATCCACCCCGATGTGGTCACGCTGGTCCGCGAGGGCGCAGCGCAGATCGTGCCAATCGAGAACGTGCGCACGCAGGTGATCGCGCGGCTCGGCCTGCCGCCCCACGAGGCGCGCACGCGCGTGTTCATCGTCGAGGAGGCGACGGCGCTCGCGCCACCCGCCGCGAACTCGCTCCTGAAGACGCTCGAGGAGCCACCGGCGCGGACCCTGTTCGTGATGTGCACGACGGCCCCCGAGCAGCTGCTGCCGACGATCCGCAGCCGCTGCCAGCGCGTGCGGTTCGCGGGCGGATCGCCGATCCCCTCCGGCGATGATCCGGCCCGCGCGGCGAAGCTCGTGGCGCTCGCCGAGGAGCTCGCGGCGGACCGGCACGACCCCTCGCTGCCGCAGCGGATCGTCGAGGGCAAGGGCGACGCGATTCCCGTGATCGTGGCGGCGGCCCGGTCGCTCCATGCCACGGCATGCGCGGCCGCGATCGCCGGTGATGCGCAGCGGGCGCGTCGGGCCGCGACCCGAGCCCAGGCGATCCTGTCGTGGCACACCGCCGTGGCCGTCCACAACGCGAACGCACTGCTCGCCGTGGATGCGCTGATCGCGGAGCTGCACGCGCTGCCGGCTGCGGGGGCCACGACGACCGGGCCCGGCGCGGCAAGCGGGGGTGCGCGATGACCGCGCCTGACGGCGGCGACGCGACCGGCGGCGGCGACTCCGCCGACGACGGGGGCCCGGACGACGGCGGCGGGCCGGACGGCGGCGGCGGCGGCGGCGACGAGGCTGCCGGCGGCGCAGGGATCGAGGGCGAGCCACGGCGCAAGCGACGACGTCGGCGCAAGCGCGCGGCGGGCGGCGAGCTGAGCCCGGGCGTCCCGGCCGCCGCGGGCGCGGCGGGGAGCGCGGATCGGCCGGTGGGCTCGGACGATGGCTCCGCGGCAGGCGCACCCGCGTCGCCGCCGCCTGCGGCTTCTGACCCGGTGGCGCGAGGCGGAGGCCGGGGGCCGTCCGGTGACGCGCAACGTCCACGGCGCGAGTGGAGAGATCGTGCAATCGCTCCGGGCTCCGCGCCTGGCGCCACCTCTGGCTCCACCGCAGAGGTCACCGCCGGCGACCATCCGTCGGCCAGCTCGCCGCAGACCGGCGACGCGGACCAGGCGGCGCCCGAGGGTGAGCGCGCGGGACGTCGACGCCGGCGCAATCGCGATGGCGACGGCCGGACACCCGGCGCCCCGGGCGATCCAGGCGTCGCGCGCGACCCGCAGACATCGCCAGCAGCCCGGGATCCGCGACCGCCCCGCGAGCCGCGACCGCCCCGCGAACCACAGCCGCCGCGGGAGCCGAGGCAGCAGCGCGACGCGCAGGCACCGCGCGATCCGCAGGCACCGCGCGACGCGGAGGCAGCGCGTGATCCGCAGGCGCCGCGCGAGCCGCGCGCTGGCCGCGGTGCGCGCGGGGACCGCGGTGCACGCTCCGAGCGGCCGGAGCGCGAGCCCGGATCCCGTGACGAGCGCCCGCGTGACGGCGCCCGCGAGGATCAGGCGACCCGGCAGATGCGCGAGGCCGCGGCGCAGGTCCAGTCCCGCGACGCCGGCCCCGCGCGCCTCGAGCAGCGCCGACCCGACAAGCACGACGATCACGACGAGCCCGACGCACCCGCGGAGGCCGGCATGGCCTGGGGCACCGACGAACCGGGACCGCCGCCGGCCGTCGCGCTCGCCGCAGATCTAGCCGCCGCGCCTGCGACGACCGAGCCCGATCCCTCGACGACGGACGTCGCGGATGGCCCGGCGTCGACGCCCGGCGACGAGGTCGCGAACCTGGTCGGGGTGCGCTTCGTGCCCGGCGGGCGCGTGCAGTGGTTCGACAGCGGTGAGGCCGATTACTCTGTCGGTGACCGCATCGTGGTCGATGCCGAGCGGGGCACCCGGCTCGGCTGGATCGCGAGTCGCCCGACCCGACGACCCACCCGCGGGCTCGGCGACGGTCGCGCGCTCCGGCGCGTGATGCGGCGGGCGACCGCGGACGATCTGCGCGCGGACGTCGACAGCGAGGCCGAGGCCACGCGCCTGCTCCGCATCGCGAAGGACCGGGCCGCCGCGCTTCGGCTGCCGCTCAAGGTCTTCCGCCTCGAGGTCGTGGGCACCGGCCGCTCGGGCAAGGTGAACCTCTACTACACGAGCGACGAGCAGCGCCTCGACATGCGCAAGCTCGTCGGCGAGCTGACGCTCGATTTCGGCGGTGCGCGGCTCGAGCTCCGCCAGCTGGGCGTGCGCGACGAGGCGAAGGCCGTCGGCGGCATCGGCACGTGCGGGCTCACGCTGTGCTGCACGACGTGGCTGCCCGATTTCGTGCCGGTCTCGATCAAGATGGCCAAGGACCAGGGGCTCGTCCTGTCCCCCTCGAAGGTCTCCGGCCAGTGCGGCCGCCTGAAGTGCTGCCTCGTGTACGAGCAGGCCGGCTACGCGGAGCTGCGCAAGGGCCTGCCGAAGCTCGGCAAGCGGGTCGTCGGGGCCCGCGGGGAGGGCCGCGTCGTCGAGGTCGACGTGCTGCGGCAGCGCCTCCGCGTGTCGTACGGACCGGGCGACAGCGAGGTGGTGCCGGCGGCCGAGGTCAAGCCGCTGTTCCCGCCCGGCGGCGGGCCACGGCCCGGTGGCCCCGGAGCCCCCGGCGGCGCGGCGGCACCCGACGAGGCCGACGACGACCACGACCACGATTCCGACGACGAAGTGGCCAGTGAATCATGAGCACGTTCTACATCACCACGCCCATCTACTACGTGAACGACGTCCCGCACCTCGGGCACGCGTACACGACGATCGTCTGCGATGCCCTCGCCCGCTTCCACCGCATGCGCGGCGACGACACCCGGTTCCTGACCGGCACGGACGAGCACGGCCAGAAGGTCCAGGAGGCCGCTTCGAAGCGCGGGCTCACGCCGCAGCAGTTCGTCGACGAGGTCGCGCCGCGCTTCGACGAGGCGTGGCAGACCCTCGGTCTAGAGGGCTACCGCTTCATTCGCACCACGAGCGCGCGGCACCAGCGCGTCGTCCAGCACCTGTGGGAGCGCATCCGCGAGCGCAACCCCGACGACCTGTTCCTCGAGTCGTATCAGGGCTGGTACTGCGTCGGCTGCGAGGCCTTCTACACGGAGAGCCAGCTCGAGAAGACGGCCGGCGGCGAGTGGGCCTGCACGATCCACAAGCGGCCCGTCGAGTGGCTCGACAAGGAGCGGAGCTGGTTCTTCCGGCTCTCGAAGTACGCCGAGCCGCTGCTGCGGCACATCGAGCAGAATCCCGACTTCATCCGTCCCGACGCGTACCGCAAGGAGATCGTCTCGTTCCTCCAGGGCGGGCTCCGCGACCTCTCCGTGTCGCGCACCAGCTTCTCGTGGGGCATCCCGGTCCCCGACGTCGACCCCGAGGGCAAGTCGCACGTCATCTACGTGTGGATGGACGCGCTCACGAACTACTTCTCCGATCTCTGTCCGGAGGACGGACAGCTCGCGAGCGCCGACGTGGACCGGTACTGGCCCCACGCCATCCACCTGATCGGCAAGGACATCCTGCGGTTCCACAGCGTGTACTGGCCCGCCTTCCTGCTCGCGGCCGGCCTGCCGCTGCCCGCGGGCATCTTCGCGCACGGCTGGTGGACGGTTCGCGGCGAGAAGATCTCGAAATCGATGCCGGCCACGCGGATCGATCCGATCACGCTCTCGGCGGCACTGGCCACCGGCTCGGCGGGAGGTCGGCTCATCGGCGTGGATGCGATGCGGTACTACCTGCTGCGCGAGGTCCCGCTCGGCAACGACGGCGACTTCACGTTCGAGTCGCTGTTCGGGCGCTTCAATGCGGAGCTCGCGAACGACCTCGGGAACCTGATCAACCGGAGCCTGACGCTCGTCACGAAGTTCGCGTCGACGGTGACCCCGACGCGCGACGACGCACTCGCCACCGGGCCGAGCGAGAGTCCGCACGCTCAGCTCGAGCTCGGCGCGGTCGAGGCGTGCCGGCTCGCGGCGCAGCAGTTCGAGCTGATCGCGCCGTCGCGCGCGCTCGAGCAGATCTGGAAGTTCGTCGGCGTCGCGAACCGGTACATCGATCAGACCCAGCCCTGGGCGCTGGCCAAGGCGAACGATCCGGCGCTCGCGCACGTGCTGTGGTCGCTGCAGGCGAGCCTGTGGGTGATCGCCCGGCTCGTCGCGCCGGTGCTGCCCGAGACCACGAAGGTCCTGCGCGAGTGGCTCGGCGACACGGCCGAGGTCGCGTGGCCGGTGGCGGTGGGCGGTCGCGTGCTGGACCAGGTGCCGGCGACGCTCGTCGCGAGCGTGCCGAGCCCGCTGTTTCCGCGGCTCGACGAGGCGGCGCAGACGGCGATCCTGACGGCCGTGGTGGGCGACGCCGCGGCGCCCGCGCTCGCCGGCCTGGCCGCCGCGGTGAAAGCCTCGAAGCCACGTCCCCCTGGCAAGGAGCCCGCGAAGTCGCCGCCCGCGGCATCCAGCACCGCGTCCGGCGACACCGCGCCGACGAACCCGACGACCGGGGCGGCAGCGCACCCCGCGGATGCGGACGCGGCGCCGATCGGGATCGCGGACTTCGCGCGGATCGATCTGCGCGTCGGGCGCGTGCTCACCGCGGTCGCGGTCCCGAAGGCCAAGAAGCTGCTGCACCTCTCCGTCGACCTCGGGGAGGCCCGGCCCCGGTCGATCGTCGCGGGGATCGCAGAGGCCTACGCGCCGGATGCCCTCGTCGGCAAGCAGGTGATCGTGGTGGCGAACCTGGCGCCCGTCACCCTGCGCGGCATCCTGTCGGAGGGGATGATCCTTGCCGCCGGCGCGGACGCGATCGTCGGACTTTCCGCACTCGATCGCGACGTCCCGCCGGGAACGCGTATACGATAACCGTGATGTCGGAGCTTCGCCGCGCCGCCCGGCTGGTCGTCAACGCACCTGCCGTCGTGGAATCGATCGGTCAGGTCCCGATGTTCCTGCACCCGAATCTGCAAGCGGTGTTCAAGCGCGTCGATGCGGACGGCACCACGATCGGCCAGCGGTTCCCCGCGGTCGTCCGGGACCTGTCGACGAACGGCGCATTCATCACGGGCGCGCCACTGCCCCTCCTCGCCCGCGTCGCGCTGAAGTTCGATGTGCGCGGCATTGGTTCGATCGACTGCGTCGGCTGGGTACTGTGGCAGCGGACCGGCGATTGCGATCTGCCGAGCGGGACGGGGCTGGCCACCCTGCCGAAGGGTTTCGGCGTGCTGTTCGAGTCCATTCCGCTCGAGACCCGCTCCGCGATCGCCGCGCTCGTCGCGAAGCAATAAGAGAGCCCCCGGCACCGGTTGTCGTCCCGATGACAGAGGCCATGACCGTGTCGTCGCCCGGTCCGTTCCGGTTCAAGCCGCGCTTTCGCGGCATCGCGTGGGGGTCGGTGGCCTTCGGCGCCGCGCTCGACGTGCTCGCGATCGCGATCGGGTTCCCCAGCATCCCGCTCGTGCTCGGCTCGCTCGGCGTCGTGCTCGGAGGGGCCTACCTGGCCTCGCCCACGTGGCGGATCGAGGTCGTCGCCACCGCGGACGCGCTCGTGGTCGGCTCGCCGGGCAAGGTGCGGTTCCGGCTGCCCTGGGACGAGGTGGTGCGCGTCGTCGTCGCGAGCGCCTCGGCGACGTGCTTCGTCGACGGCGGCACGCCCGAGCGCAGCTTGCTCGTGCCCGGCGACGGCGCCCCTGCCCCGTACGACATCGCGGACCGCGAGCAACTCGTGGCCGCGATCCTGGCCCACGTGCCGGCCGACAAGGTGCAGCACGTGCCGTCGCTCTCGGAGGCCGGGCTGGCCACCGCGCCAAGCCCGACCGCGGGCCCGACCGGGACCCCGCCGTGAGCCGCCGCGATTCCTCGGGTCAGTTCGAATCGATGACGAGCACAGTCTCGTAGGGCTCGTCGCCGCGCTTGCCGCGCAGCACGACCCGCTTCGCCGCGAGCGAGCCCAACGTGACGTCCACGATCTTCATCGCGACCTCGACCCCGCCTTCGATGATCCGGTGCAGGTCGACCCCGTCAGCTCCTCCGAGGAGCTTCGCGATGTCCTGCGGGGTGACGTGACAGGAGGCGGTGCGTCTCATCGATCGGATGTAGCGCGCCTCGTCGTGCCCGTGCCCGACCGCGTGGTCAGGCGCCGGGTTGGCTCGCGCTGCCACCACGACTGCGGGTTACCGTAGGCGCGCTCCGCAAACACAGGAGTACTGTGGCGGAGTGAGACGATGTTACGGCGTGGTGGTCGCGAGCTTGCTGCTCGCGGGGTGTGGCGGGAAGCCGTCGGACGGGGTTCCCGAGCCGGATGCGCTCCTGGCCGGAACGGTATCGCTGGTCGATCGGCGCGAGGCCCAGCCGACGTGGACGGTGCCCTATGGCGGGGAGTTCTGGCGAACGGGGGAGCCACGGCGCGACCTCGCCGTGGGGGGTCCTGCGGCGGCCGTCTCGAGCTCCATCGATGTGGGCGACATCATCGATCGCGTATCCCACTCCCTTGCACCGGGCACGACCCCGACATTCGCAACTGCATCCAGCCGCGCCTACACGGCCACGTTCGACGGCCGCGGCCTCCAGTTCCTGGAGCGCTCGTCGAGCGCAGAGGTCGCGCGGATCCGGACGAGGTCCATCCAGCAGGGCGGACACGAGCTACTGCGCAGGGACGCCGACTATGCATGGTCGGTCTTCGGAAACACGGCCCAGTCGCGGCTCACCACCGAATCGAAGGTGGTCGAGCATTACGAGCTGCGTGACGCTGGCGTGGAGCTCGCGTGGGTCGTGAGCGAACGTCCCATCGGCGCCACCGACCTCGTGTTCGCGCTCGCCGTCGACGGGCTCGCCTTCGCGGAGCAATCTGCAGACGGCCTCCACTACGCGGACAGCACCGGTCGTCGTCGCATGCGCATCGGCGCTGCGGAGCTCGTCGATAGCAGGGGGCAGCGCTGGCCACTGGTCGCCGACTTGCACGATGGCGAGCCGCAGTGGACGGTCCCGGCCGCGGTCCTCGCAACCGCCACCTATCCGATCGCCATCGACCCGCTCATCGGGCCGGAGATTCACTTCGAGCCCAGCGATTTCGGCACGCTCGAGACGGAACCCGCGCTCGCTTCGAATGGCACCGGCTATTTGCTCGTGTGGCGAGACACCAACGAGTACGAAGGGCTCGATCACGTGTGGGGGGCGTTGCTCGCCCCTGACGGTACCCTGGACCAGGCCGTGCTCGTCGGCGCGGCGTTGTACTACTACGAAACGCTGACCCAGCCCGCGGTGGCCTCCAATGGTCACGACTACCTGGTGATCTATCGATACGCAGGGACCGGAGAGACCCTGTTCGCCACGTCGATCACGTCACAAGGCGTGAACGAAGGCACGATCGGGCTACCCGCGCAGTTCCGTCCGCAATCGCCCCGGGTTGCCTCGGATGGGACCGGCTACCTCGTCGCGTGGTCGGAGCGGCGTCCCCCGCCGAGCTGGTACATCTATGGCGCTCGCCTGACGGCTCACGGCGCGCTCGTCGATCCTGGCAGCGTCATGCTGTCTCCGAGCACCGCACTCTCCAACTTGTATGACGAGGGCATCGCGTCCGCAGGTGGCCAGTACCTGGTCAACTGGGCGACCGGCGGGGTGATGGTCACGTCGCAAGGCGCGATCACACCCTCGAGCCTCACCGGCTCCGTCGTGGCTTCGAACGGTTCGAGCTACCTGCTCGTGGACGGAACGCCGGGCGCGATGCGAGGCCAGCTGGTCTCGGCGGGTGGCACCCCCGCTGGCGCGGGCGACTTCCTGCTGAGCTCGGCGGCCGACGCGTCGAACTTCATGGCCGCTTCCGACGGCTCGAGCTTTCTCGCGCTCTGGGTTCAGGGCCCGACCACCGGGCCCCGTGCGCTGTACGGTACGTTCGTGTCGGCGCAGGGTGTTGCCAGCAATCCCGGCGGCGTCGTGATCGCGTCCGACTTCACGGACCGCGCAGACCTCGCCCTGTCGTATGCGAGCCCGGGCTACCTGCTCGCGTGGACCGACACGCGCCACGGGGGATCGGTTCCTTACTCCACGATTCGCGCCGCTCGGATCAGCCCGCAGGGGATTGTCCTCGATGCGATCCCGCGGGTGATCGCACCCGGCGCTCATCGCCAGTCCGCACCATCGGTGGCCGCGAGCGCAGCAGGCTATCTGGTCGCGTGGAGCGACGCGCGCCACCTGGACACGACCGACCTCGACATCCGGGGGGCTCGCGTCTCGCCCTCGGGCACCCTCCTGGATGTCGACGGGCTGAGCATCTCGGATGCGCCGGGTCCGCAGCTGCAGCCGTCCGCGGCCTCGACCGGGACCGGCTACTACGTGGCGTGGGAGGACGCGCGTGCCGGCACCGCGGGCCAGGTGTTCGGGGCTCGCGTGACCGCGCAGGGTGTGGTCGCGGACGCCGCTGGTGTTCGAGTCGCGCCTGCGGTGTCGACGGCCTTCGCTCCGTCCGTGGCGTCGAACGGTACCGACTACTTCGTCGCCTGGGAGGACCGCGGCGTGGGTGGCGATTCGAATATTCGCGGTGCGCACGTCAGCGCCTCGAACGTCGTGGCGCCTTCCGTGACCCTCTGCTCGGCGGCGAACGCCCAGCTCGCGCCCAGTGCCGCCTCCAACGGCAATAACTACCTGGTCGCGTGGGACGATCGCCGTACGAGCAGCGATGCTGACGTCTTCGCGACCGTGGTCGCGGCGGACGGCACCGTCTTCGCCACGGACGGAGTTGCCATCTCCACCGATGTGGGCAAGCAGCAAATGCCGACGGCTGCCGCCGTGGGTGACGACTACCTGGTTGCCTACGAGGATGGGCCCACGGTCGTGGCCAGGCGCGTGACCGGGGCAGGCACGGTGCTCGACCCGTCCGCCATCGCGATCGCCGGGGGCGCGGCGGTGGAGAACCCGACGGCGGGGAGTGACGGGACCCGCTACCTGGTCGCGTACGAGCGCTCGGTATTTGCCCGCGTCGAAGCGACGGTGGTCTCCCCGGGTGGCGCCGTCGCGGGGCGATTCCCGGTCGACGATCCCCCGAATGCGTCCTTCCCCGCGACCCCCAGTGTCGCGGCGCGCGCGGGGCTGCCCTTCCTGGTCAGCTACGTGAGGAGGCACACGGCGCGGGCCCGCCTCGTCATGTACGCGTGTGGCAACTCGGTGCTCGAGACCGACGAGCGCTGCGACGACGGCAACATGACCTCGAGCGATGGGTGCAGCGGCCTCTGCGCCATCGAGCCTGGATTCACCTGCCCGAGCGTCGGCGCATGCAGCGATGTCGACGAATGCGCGAATCACACCGCGAACTGCACGGGCATCTGCACCAATACGCCCGGTTCGTTCACGTGCAGCTGCCCGGCTGGTTCCGTGCTCGGTCCAGATGGCTACACCTGCACGACCACGGTCCCGCCTGATGCGGGCGTACCCGACGCTGCGCTCGACGCACCCGTCCCGGACGCTGCACCCGACGCGCCGGTCCCGGACGCTGCGCTCGACGCACCCGTCCCGGACGCTGCGCCCGACGCGCCATCCGATGCCGCCCCCGACGGCCCGCCCGACTCCCTACTGGACGCGGCAGCGGATGCGGACACGAGCCCGGATGCGGTGCTCGACGCCGCGGCACCAGACGCAGGTTTGCTCGACGCGACCGGGGCGACCGACGCCGCCATGCCCGCGAGTGGCGACGCGGACCACGGCTGCCAGAGCTCACCCGGTGGAGGTGGGCTCGTGGTTGCGTTCGCGCTCGTTGGGCTTTGCCGCCGACGGCGGCGTGGCGAACGTGCGTAAACTGCGCCGGTGGCACGACTCGATCCGCACTCCTACGCCGATGACACGCAGGCCGAGACGACCTCCGTCGCGCTGGTCGCGAGCCTCGACTTCGCGACCCGCATCATCACGGCCGACGTCACGCTGACGTTTCGAGCGCCCGGGAGCGGCCGGCTCGATCTCGATACGCGAGACCTCAGCATCGAGAGCGTGGTCGACGCCCACGGTGCGGAGCTCCCGTTCACGCTGCACCCCGCCGCGCCATACCTCGGAGCTCGGCTCGCGATCAGCCTGCCCACCGCGACCCCGCGGATCCGGATCCGCTACCGCACCTCCCCCGGGGCGTCCGCGCTGCAGTGGCTCGCGCCGGCCCAGACCCGCGGCGGCGTGCACCCGTTCCTGTTCTCGCAGTGCCAGGCGATCCACGCGCGCTCGCTGATCCCGCTGCAGGACACGCCGCGACTGCGCGTCACGTACACCGCCGAGCTCGCGATTCCGCGCGAGCTCACCGCCGTGATGG